>DASSXN010000054.1:0-4647 GCA_035703785.1 Xanthobacteraceae bacterium | reverse complement strand
GACGAGCTTCAGCTTCGCGCCGCCGAGCGACTTGACGCCGCCTTGCGCGTTGATGTGCTCGATGCCCATCTCCGCGCCCATGCGCATCACTTGCCCCGGACGGCTATAGATGCCGGAAAGCGGCACGATCAGGCCTACCTTGACCTCGGCCGGTTGCTGCGCTCGCGCCACCGTCGATAGTCCCATGGCGGCCGCGCCGGAGAGCACGGTACGCCGCGTCACCGATGTTTTCGATACTTTGCTGGAAGCGCTTTCGTGTTTCATTTTCATCCTCCCGATTCGTTCGTTGATTGATGGTTCTTTACATGCCGAGATAGGCCTTGCGCACACGGTCGTCCGCCCGCAAAGTCTGATTGTTGCCTTCGAGCGCGACGCGGCCGGCCTCGAGGACGTAGCCGTGGTCGGCGGACTCCAGGGCTTCCGCCACGCGCTGTTCGACCAGCAGGATCGTCAGGTTCGATTGCCGGCGGATATCGATCAGTCGTTCGAAGATGAAATCCGCGATCGCGGGCGCCAGGCCCATCGAGGGCTCGTCTAACATCAGAAGTTTCGGCGAGGACGCCAGCCCGCGTCCGATCGCCAGCATTTGCTGCTGTCCGCCCGACAATGTTCCCGCGAATTGGCCGCGGCGCTCGGCAAGCACGGGCAGCCATTCGAAAATGCGCTCGATATTGGATTTCCAGTCGCGGCGGCCGGCTTCGGTCATCGCGCCCATTTCGAGATTTTCCATCACCGTGAGCGATGGAAAAACCTGTCGTCCTTCCGGGACGTGGGCGATGCCAAGATGCGCGCGCCGCGCAGGATGAACGGAAAGAAGGTCGGTATCCTCGAATGTGATCGCTCCGGCACTTGGCCGCACGATTCCGGAAATCGTCTTGAAGAGCGTGGTCTTGCCGGCGCCGTTCGGTCCCACGATTGCGACAAACTGACCCTGTTCGACCTTGATCGAGACGCCGTTCAAAACGGGGATGGCCGAATAGCCGGCGGTCAGCGCTTCAATGCGGAGCATGCGCCACCCATTTCTTGCCGAGATATGCCTCGATGACGCGGCTATCGCGGGTGACGGCTTCCGGTTCACCCTCGACGATCACGGCGCCGTGGTCGAGAACGAGGAAACTGTCGACCAGACGGACCATGGCCTGCATCGTGTGTTCGATGATGGCGATTGTCATTCCGTCGCGGGCGAGCCGCTGGATCACTGCGACGACCTCGTTCGCTTCGTCGTGCCCGAGGCCTGCCAGCGTCTCGTCGAGCAGCAGGATGCGCGGCTGTCCGGCCAGCGCGCGGGCGAGCTCCATCAGACGCAATTCCTTGGTCGTCAGCTCGCTGGCGACGCGATCGGCGATATCCGATAGACCGACACGGCTGATCGCTTCGGCGGCCAGTTGCCTTGCCTCTGCGTCCGTCCTGGCCCGGACATAGGCGCCCACGACAACATTGTCCGAGATCGACATGCGCAGGAACGGACGCATGATCTGGAAGGTCCGGCCGATGCCTGCCTCACAGAGCTCATGTGGCTTGCGGCCCGACATGTCGCGCCCATCAAGGAGAATTTCACCTGTTCCGGGCCTTAGGAAGCCGTTCATCAAATTGAACAGCGTGGTCTTGCCGGCGCCATTCGGGCCGATAATTCCAAGGATCTCGTTTCGCCGCAGCTTAAAGCTGACGTTTTGGACGGCTTTCAATCCGCCGAAGGAGCGCGACAGGTTCCGTACCTCAAGGACGACATTGCCTTCGTCCTGGGATCTTGCCGGACGCGATGAGTTGGGTAGGGCGGGGATGGCGGCGGCGAGCGGAAGATCTGGCGCTCGTGGCGTCATCCCAGCTCGCGGCGCCGACCGCTTGCGGAGGAAATCGCGAAATTTCCAGAACAAGCCCTCCGGAGCGAGAAGGATGACGCATATGATCGCGAGCCCGAAAATAACCCCCTGAATACCGGGAAAGCGTGAGCCCGCTTCGGCGTTGAGTGTCTCGGCAAGCGGGATGAGAATCACGGATCCGATCACCGGCCCCCAGACCGTTCCGACGCCGCCGAACATGGCAACCGTCAGCGCCTGTGCGGACACCAGCATGCCGAATACCGACTGCGGGGTCACCACCAGCAGCACGACCGCGTAGAATCCGCCAATCGCCCCGGCAATCGCCCCGCTCAACGTGATGGCGCGCAGTTTCCAGGCCAGCGTGTTAATGCCGGCCGCTTCCGCGGCGGCCTCATTCTGCTTGATCGCCAGCAGCGCCATGCCGAATCGCGATCTTTCGATCATCCTCGTGAGCAGGATCGTCCCAAGCATCATCGCCAGCGCCAGCAGCGTGTAGAGACGTGGATCGGCGAACTGCATATAGGCAATGGGATTGTCGCGCTGGATCGGCAGGGTGACTTCCTGAAAGCCGAGCCATTCGAACACGTAGAGAATGGCAAGCGGGTAGGCGAGCATCGCCAGCGCGAAGTAGTGTCCCTGCAGGCGGAACGTCGGAAATCCGATCACCAGCCCCGCAACGCCGCCCAGCATTGCCGCTATCGGGATCAGTACCCAGGGCGACACGCCAAAATAAATCTGGCCGAGCGCGGTCGCATAGGCGCCAATTCCGAAGAAGGCGGCATGGCCGAACGAGATCAGTCCGGTATACCCGCTGAGCAGATTCCACGACAGACCGAACACAGCCCAGACCGGAACCAGCGTCATCACCAACTGGTAGTACGAATTGGTGACGCTCAGCGACAGCGCCGCATAAAGTGCGGTGAAGATGAGAATCGGGAGGAGCGATCGCAATCCCTGCATCGTCACGTCCTCTCGACCATGCGCCCGAAGAAGCCCTGCGGGCGGAAAAAGATGATCAGGAGAAATACGACGAAGATTGCCGCGTTCTGCAATTGCGTCGGCAGTACGAGGGTCGACATCTGCTGCACCAGGCCGATTGTCATGCCGCCCCAGAAGGCGCCGATAATGCTGCCCATGCCGCCGAGCACGACACCGGCATACATGACGATGACGTATTCGACGCCGACAAAGGGATGAAAGGGATAGTTGGTGGCGAGCAGGCCGCCCGCGATCGCGGTGATGCCGGTGCCAAGCGCGAAGGCAACGCGGTGCGCGCGATCGACGTCGATTCCCATATAGGTTGCGGCCGTGGGATTATCGGCCGCCGCACGCAGGGATTTTCCGATCCGTGATCTCGTGATCAACAGCGTCAGCAGTGTCATCGTTACCAGTGAAACAACGGCGTCTATTCCGCGCGCCTTGTTGATGAAGACGCTGACGTCGAAGAACAACGGGCCGAGTTCCCAGGCCGAGCTCGACAGCGGCGTGCGGATCGAGGCCAGCACCGAACCGAACACGAGCAGACCGCCGTTCTGCAGGATCAGCGCGATCCCCAGCGTCAGAATAAGCTGGGCATAGTGGCCTTCCCCCTCAAGCGAGGAGGTGCGGGTGCCTGATACGCGGGATATCAGGGCAAGGTGTATTGCGTAGCCAAACACCGCGAGCACAGGGCCGGCAAGCAGGATTGCGACGAACGGCCCGAGGGCGCTGCCGAATGTCGCCTGAATGCCGAGCGCGGTGAAAAGATAGAACGCCGCATACATGCCGAGCATCATGAAATCGCCATGGGCAAAGTTGATGACCCGCATGACGCCGAAAATCAGCCCGAGGCCGACGCACATCAAGCCGTAAATCGCGCCGATCAAAAGTCCGGCGGTCAGGGCTTGCAAGAAGCCTTCCAACGCCTGGGTCACCGGCCGCCTCGCGGAAGACGGGAATGCCTGAGCCGCGCGTTAGCAACTTGTGTCGCCGTCCCCGGTTTGATCATTGCACCCCCGACTTTCTGTTTGCCATTTTTGGTCATGATGCGGATCGCAGCAGCCGTTCCGACGGCTCAAGCCGGCACAGTGCGGCGATCATCCGGCTGTCCGTAAGGGATTCGCAGGCGTCGATGAGCTCTTCCAAATGCAGCGCGCGCTCGTCGCCGACGACGTCGGCGACCGCCTGTCGAAAGCGGGCATGGATTTCCTGCGGCGTGGCGGCGATGACATCGTCGAGGCGCTGTCGGATGGTCTTTCCGTTCCGCAGGCCGACCACAACCTCAGCGCCCTGCATCGAAGGGAAGACGGCGGTGAAGGCGGAATCGCTTTGCAGAGCGGTCCGATCGATGAGGCGAAGAATCTCCGGATCGCCGATGTGTGCATAATTGTCCTCTTCGATCACACCGCGCGCCAGCACGGCGGCGACGCTAAAGGGAATGCTCATCTTGGCCTGTAGCGCATTCCGATAAGGCCCTTTGGAATCACAGCCGGGGTAGCGAGCCGCAGCTTCCGGGACGCGTATCGAAACGGTCGCGATGTCTTCGGAATTTTCGAGTCCGCGCGCGGTTTGCAATGCCGCTTGCGCGGCAGTTTGCGCGAAGTTGCATGCGGGGACCGGCTTGTTGTAGACGGCCATAATTTCCGGCTGGCGGCCGGCAAACAACTGGATGTCGGCAGGTGCGGGTTGCCGCCGGTAGGCGGCGAACAGTCCTGCCTCGCCCTCAAGGATCGTCTCCGAGGCGTAGGCGCCGGCTTCCGCCAGTTCGATGGCTGTAATCGCGTTGCGGGCGGCAAAGCCCGGATGGAAGTACATTTCTGAGCCGCCGGCATGCGGCCATTCATTGAGG
>DASSXN010000030.1:0-5001 GCA_035703785.1 Xanthobacteraceae bacterium | reverse complement strand
CAAGGCGATGCTCGACGGTCAGCTTTGGCTGCCGGAAGTCGGCAAGTCGACGCACTACCACGCCTATTGGGTGCGCCCGTCCTGGGTGCATGAGATGAAGAAGATGTACAAATTCGGTGTGCACACCTTTTACCGGCCGCGCGCCTGGGGCGATGGCAGCGACGCGCCGAGCTGGGGAACGCCTGCCAAAACCGCGGCCATTTCCGCAGAGCTCGCGGAAGAAGCGAAGAGTTCGGCCGAACTGACCGGATCCACCGTGCGGCGCTGAGACCGCCGGCGTCCGGCCGCGCCGGGGACGGCGCTACGACGAAGCCGGGCCTGATGGGTCCGACGGCCAGGCTGCCCAGGCCGATTTGCAATGCTGCCCTGCAAGAGGAACTTTTGCGGCTTTGCAGATTGGGATTTCCATGCGGATGCATTAACTCCTTGCAACGTACCGGCCGGCACGAGGGGCCGGTACCGATATTCGAGGAATTTGCATGACAGCAGCAGGCGACATCCGTCCGGTCTCCGCAATCCGCACCTGGCGCACACCGCTGGTGATCATCGTCTGCGGCTGCGCGATCGCGCTGTTGAGCTTCGGACCGCGCTCGAGCCTCGGCTTTTTCGTTCAGCCGATAGGCCGGGAGTTTTCATGGGGCCGCGACATCTTCGGCCTCGCGCTCGCCGTTCAAAATCTGTTGTGGGGGCTTGGCCAGCCGATTGCCGGCGCGATCGCCGACCGGTTCGGCGTCTTGCGCGTGATGTGTGTCGGCGCCGTGCTCTATGCCGGCGGTCTGCTGATGATGCGCTACGCGGCCACGCCGCTGTCGCTCGATATCGGCGCTGGCGTCCTGATCGGCTTCGGGCTGTCCGGCTGCTCCTTCAACCTGGTGCTGTCGGCCTTCAGCAAGCTGTTGCCGCCCGAGCGGCGCGGCATTGCGCTCGGCGCCGGAACCGCCGCCGGATCGTTCGGGCAATTCCTGTTCGCACCGTTCGGCGTGGCGCTGATCGACAATTTCGGCTGGCAGGCGGCGCTGACCGTGTTTGCCGCGCTGATGCTCCTGATCGTGCCGCTATCGCTCGCGCTCGCCACCCCGGCGGCCACGTCGGCCAATGTGCCGGCTGCCGGCCAGCAGTCGTTCAAGACCGCGCTGGCGGAAGCGTTCGGCCATCGCTCCTATGTGCTGCTTGTGCTCGGATTCTTCACCTGCGGCTTTCAACTGGCTTTCATCACCGTGCATTTGCCCGCTTACCTGTCGGATCGCGGGGTGACCGCGCAGACCGGCGGCTGGGTGATCGCGGCCATCGGTCTGTTCAACATCATTGGTTCGCTCAGCGTCGGCTGGCTGCAAAGCAGGTTGCCCAAGCGCTACATCCTGTCGACGATCTATTTCGTGCGGGCGCTATCGATCGTCGCCTTCATCTCGTTTCCCATCACGACCTTCTCGGCGATCCTGTTCGGCGCCGTCACCGGCCTTACCTGGCTCTCGACCGTGCCGCCGACATCGGCGCTGGTGGCCCTGATGTTCGGGACGCGCTGGTTTGCGACGCTGTACGGATTTGCCTTCGTCAGCCATCAGGTTGGCGGCTTTCTGGGCGTCTGGCTCGGCGGCATCGTGTTCGAGAAGTTTGGATCCTACGGGCCGATCTGGTGGCTTTCGGTCCTGTTCGGCGTGCTGTCGGCGCTGATCAACCTGCCGATCGTGGAGGCGCCGGTGAGGCGGCCGGTTGCGCAGCCGGCCTGATCCGGTAAACATCCCCGGGGAGAAAAGACCGGGAGTTTACGGTGGCAACGTTCAAGGCGATCAGGATCGACAAGGCGGAAAAGGGAACCACCGCCGCGCTCACGCAATTCGACGAAGCCGAATTGATGGAGGGCGACGTCACGGTGCGGGTCGAATGGTCGGCCCTGAACTACAAGGATGGGCTTGCCGTCACCGGCAAGGCGCCGGTGGTGCGGCGCTTTCCGATGATCGCCGGCATCGACCTTGCGGGCACCGTCGAACAATCGTCTCACCCGCAGTGGAAAGCCGGCGACAAGGTGATCTGCACCGGCTGGGGCATGGGCGAGACGCATCTCGGCGCCTACGCCGAGAAAGCGCGCGTCAAGGGCGACTGGCTGGTGCGCCTGCCGGACGGCATGTCGACGCGCGACGCGATGGCGATCGGCACCGCCGGCTTTACGGCGATGCTGGCGGTGCTGGCGCTGGAAAACCATGGCCTGACGCCGAAGGACGGTCCGATCGTCGTCACCGGCGCGGCCGGCGGCGTCGGCTCGGTCGCGTCAGCCGTGCTGGCGAAACTCGGCTACCACGTCATTGCCTCGACCGGTCGCATGTCGGAAACCGAGTATCTCAGGGGTATCGGTGCGGCCGAGGTGATCGACCGCAACGAATTGGCGGGACCGCCCAAGCCGCTGGCGAAGGAGCGCTGGGCGGGCGGAATCGACAGCGTCGGCTCGACCACGCTCGCCAACCTGCTCGCGATGACGAAATACCGGGGCGCCATCGCCGCCTGTGGCCTGGCCGGCGGCATGGACCTGCCGTCCTCGGTGGCGCCGTTTATTTTGCGGGGTGTGTGCCTTCTCGGCATCGATTCGGTGATGTGCCCGGTGGACCTTCGCAAGGCCGCCTGGAATCGCTTGGCCAGCGATCTGGACCGAGGAAAACTATCTGAAATCACTCACGAAATTGGCCTCGACCAAGTCTTCGACGCCGGCAGCCGGATTCTCGCCGGGCAGGTTCGCGGCCGAATCGTGGTGAAAATTCCCTAACCATGTTCAGACTTTACCAACCAAGCTGCTCCAATGTTGCCACGGTTGGTATGGTAAGCAGCGGGTAAAGACATCAGGCGTTGCCCGCGCTCGAGTTGGGTCGGAGTTTTAGCATGCTTGCGCGTTTCATGTTGGGGGCCGTCACGGCCGGCGCGGTGATCGCGCCTGCGATGGCCGGAATGATGGATGCCGACGAGGCGCGCAGGTTCGTGGCCGGCAAGGTGTTCGCGTTCACCTGCTTCGATGGCACCCGCGGCGCAGGCCGGATCCTGGAGGACGGCGGCGCGGCAGGCGCGGTGCAATTCAACGGCACCGGTCCGATGCGCCAAATGCGCCTTCCCGGCAATACGCTGCAGGTGCGCGGCCAGGCCGTCTGCGCGTCAATCAAGGGCATGCCGTTCGAACCCTGCTTCAATCTCGACAAGAAGGACGAACGCAACTTCCGCGGCTCGGTCTCCGGCATGGGCTTCGCCTATTGCGACTTCCGTCATCAGGGCGGCGCGCAAATGCTGATGGCCCGCGCAGTGGCGCGGCCGCGTTCGCTGCATCCGCGCACCCGCTCGGCCGACGCATCGCGGACAGATGTGTCCGCGCGTGTCGAGACGCCGCGTGTCGAAAGCACCGCGATCGAGCCGGTCAGATCGGAGCGATCGAAACCGGAAGGTGCCGCGGAACTGCGCCGCACGACCGACTGATCGGCCAGCGGCGCTGACCGGCGCCGCGCACTCACCCCTGTTCGATCCGACCTGGCGACGGCGGAAGCCGTGTCGCGAACCCGTAATCTTACGGCCGGTTACTTTCATGTCTTGGTAGCGACTCGCGATCCAGTTTGTCTGACATCGACAGGCTGTGGGGGCGGCCCAACACATGGGTTCAAACAATGTCGCTGTATTTTTTCCGGATCAGCCATGGCCGCTATTCCGGCGCATCCGATCAGGCGTCGGAATTTGCGAGCCGCGGAGCGGCGTGGTCCGAGATGACGAAGGTTTGCGGCAACCTTCTCGGCGGCATTTCGCGCAGCCTCAAGCAAAATTCCGAATGGCACATGGAACTGTTGGACGAATCCAAGAAGCCTGTGTTCAGAATCCGTCTTGTGGCGGAGACGTTGGGTTAGGTTATCCATCGACGGCGTTGGCGGGAATCTCTCCCGCGCAATGCCATCGGACATCTGCGTATTCGGTGGTGAAAAGCTTGGAGATTTTCCGCGAAGGTTGCTTCGTCGCTGCGCGGTAACCGTTGAGTGCATGAAATCAAGTTCGACGGCTGCCGTGCCCAACTCCATGTACCCAACGCTGCATCAAAGTCTTCACCAGGTGCGACAAACGCAAAATGTTCCGTAATATTACGGTCCTCATTAAATAGTCGATTAAATCGATTGGCCTACATGGGCAGCAGCAATTTGGTGTCGTCCCGACGACGACCGCCGTCAATTTTATGGTGAGATATGTCAGAACGCGCCTTTAGGTTTCGTGATATCAGCGTTCGCAAAAAGATTGCCGCGACGTTGGGCGTCCTTGTTTTTATCATCTGCGGGACTGGACTCTTTTCGGCGGATCGGCTGATGCGCGTGCACCAGACAACCGTAGAGATCAATTCGAATTGGTTGCCCAGTATCCGCTACATCGACGAAATCCGGTACAATATGGCGCGCCATCGCGCCATCATCAGCCGCCACGTCATGACATCTGAGTTAGAGAAGAAGCGCAGTATCGAGAGCCGGCTCCTCCTTGTCGAAAAAAAGATCGAGGAAAGGCGAAAGCTCTACGAGCCGCTGATCGCTTCCGCGACCGAGCGCGCGCAATATGACGCCCTCGTTTCGGCCTGGCAGGCCTACCTCGCATCCTGCGCTCGGATGCTGGCTATTTCGACCCAGGGCGACAACGCCGAAGGAGCGAAACTCTTTCTTGGTGAGGTCTCGTCCGGAGGACTGAAGGCCGAAACGACCATCGACAAGATTGTCGAAACCAATTTGGCGGGGGCCGACGCCGCTGAGCAGGCTGGTGCCGCGCTTTATACAAGTTCGCGCGACCTCCTTATTGCCCTCGGTGGATTGGCCGTTTTGTTTGCGCTGGCGTCGGGATACGTTCTGACACGGGGTGTGGCTCTCCCGGTAAACGCTATGACAGCGGCAATGACACGGCTCGCGGGCGGCGATCTGGACATTCCGATCCCCGCGAGCGGCCAGCACGACGAAATCGGCAAGATGGCCGCCGCGGTTCAGGTGTTCAAGGACAACATGATCGAAA
>DASSXN010000041.1:0-7562 GCA_035703785.1 Xanthobacteraceae bacterium | reverse complement strand
TGCGGCAAGCTCGGCGGCGAGCGTGCCTTGGCCCACGCGCGCGGCGTCGATCACCATGCGCGCAAGCCGCGGCGGCAGCGGCAGGCGGCGCAATTGCCGGCCCTCCTCGGTGATGCGTCCGCTTTCATCGATGGCGCCGAGCGCGGCAAGCAGCGCTCTTGCTTCGGTGAGCGCGGCGCGCGGCGGCGGATCGAGAAAGGCGAGCTTGTCGGCGTCGGCGCCCCAGGCGGCGAGATCGAGCGCGAAGGAGGACAAATCGGCGGCGAGGATTTCCGGACGCGCGAACGGCTCGAGCGCGGCGGTTTGCGGCTCATCCCACAGCCGGTAGCAGACGCCCGGCTCGATACGCCCGGCACGGCCGCGGCGCTGATCCGCCGCCGCGCGCGACACTCGCACGGTATCGAGCCGCGTCACCCCGACATCGGGCTCGTAGCGCGGCACACGGGCTAGCCCGCTGTCGACGACGATGCGCACGCCCTCGATTGTGATCGAAGTTTCGGCAATCGAGGTCGCCAGCACGATTTTGCGGCGGCCGGGCCGGGCCGGTTCGATGGCGCGCGCCTGCTCGTCACCGCCGAGCGCGCCATAGAGCGGGACGATATCGGTCGCGGCATCGGCAAGGCTCGCCAGCAGGTTCTCGGTGCGGCGGATTTCGGCGGTGCCCGGCAAAAATGCCAGCACCGAGCCCCGCTCGGCGCGCATCGCCCGCATGATCGTGTCTGCAACCTGCGGCTCGATCGGCCGTACGTCGCGCCCGACATAGCGGGTCTCGACCGGAAAAATACGGCCCTGACTTTCGATCACCGGCGCGCCGCCAAGGAGCGCGCCGACGCGCGCGCCGTCGATCGTCGCCGACATCACCAGGATTTTCAGATCCTCATGGAGACCTTGCTGGACGTCGCGCGCCAAAGCGAGCCCGAGGTCGGCATCGAGCGAACGCTCGTGGAATTCGTCGAACAGCACTGCAGCGACGCCCTCTAGCAGGGGATCGTCGACGATCATGCGCGTGAAAATGCCCTCGGTGACGATTTCGATCCGGGTCCGGCGTGAGACTTTCGAGCCGAAGCGCACCCGCAAGCCGACGGTTTCGCCGACCGCTTCGCCAAGGTTGTGCGCCATGCGCGCGGCGGCGGCGCGGGCGGCGAGCCGGCGCGGCTCGAGCACCAGGATGCGGGTAGATTGTCCCGAAAGCTGCGCCCATGGTTCCGCGGCGAGGACCAGCGGCACCCGCGTGGTTTTGCCGGCGCCGGGCGGCGCCACCAGCACCGCGACATTATTGGCGCGCAAAACCGCGGTCAGTTCCGGCAACGCGGCGTCGATGGGGAGCGGCGAGGAATCCATTTAATCCTTCGTCATTGCCGGACTTTGGGGTGACGAGGGCAAAATGTGTATGTGGAATTGTCCACCGCACGTGCCAAATCGCCGCGAAATCTTATATTACTGGCCATCATGCCCGCAGCACAAAAAGCCCCGCCGAAGGCCGATAAACCGGCAAAAGCGCCGGTCCAAACCAGGCCCTTGAGGAAAGGCGATCACCTCTTCCTGGTCGACGGCTCGTCCTACATTTTCCGTGCCTATCACGCGCTGCCGCCGATCAACCGTAAGTCGGACGGCTTGCAGCTCAATGCCGTGTTCGGCTTCTGCAACATGCTGTGGAAGCTTCTGCGCGACATGAAGCCGGAGGAGAAACCCACCCATCTCGCGGTGGTGTTCGACCTCTCCGAGCGCACGTTCCGCACCGAAATGTATCCGGACTACAAGGCGCATCGGCCGGATCCGCCGGACGATCTGCGGCCGCAATTCCCGCTCATTCGCCAAGCCGTGCAGGCTTTCGATCTGCCGTGCCTGGAGCAGCAAGGCTTCGAGGCCGACGACCTGATCGCGACCTATGTGCGCGAGGCCTGCGAGGCCGGCGCCACAGCGACCATTGTCTCGTCGGACAAGGACCTGATGCAGCTCGTCAACGACTGCGTGATCATGTTCGACACGATGAAGGACCGCAAAATCGGCCGCGCCGAAGTGATCGAAAAGTTTGGCGTGCCGCCGGAAAAGGTGATCGAAGTGCAGGCGCTGATCGGCGATTCCACCGACAACGTGCCCGGCGTGCCGGGCATCGGGGTGAAGACCGCGGCGCAGCTCATTGGCGAATACGGCGATCTCGAAACGCTGCTCAAGCGCGCGGGAGAGATCAAGCAGGAGAAACGCCGCCAGACTTTAATCGACAATGCTGAGAATGCGCGGCTGTCGAAGAAGCTCGTCACGCTTGACGATCACGTCAAGCTCGACGTGCCGGTCGGCGATCTCGCCGTACACGAGCCCGACCACAAGCGCCTGATCGCGTTTCTCAAGGCGATGGAGTTCAACGCGATCACCCGCCGCGTCGCGGAATTCGCCGGAATCGATGCGGCTGAGATCGCTCCCGAAGCGCGGGTTGGCGGCAAGGGCGCCACATCTGCTACGCCGGCCGCAGAAAGCGTCCAAGTAACGAGTCCCGCCGATGCCGGCGGAACGTCACCGCAGCTGCCGCTCGGGCGCCCGCCACAGCCGGCTGATGCGCGCAGGGCCAAAAGCGAGGAGACGAGCACGCTTACCCCGGCTGCGCTCGCTGCCGCGCGGTTCGAGAGTGCGCAGAACCAGAAATTCGACCGTTCCAAATATGAGACCGTGCGCTCGCTCGATCGATTGCGGGCCTTCATCGAACGCGCGCACGACATCGGATTTGTTGCGCTCGGCGCGCAGACCGACAATCTCGATCCTATGCAGGCGCAGCTTTGCGGGTTCTCGCTGGCCTTAGCAGCGAACGAGGCTTGCTACGTGCCGCTTGCGCATCGCCAACAGGGATCTGGCGGCGAGGACAATCGCGGCGGCTTATTTGGCGGCGGGCGTGCGGCGGATCAAATCGAAGAGGCGGCCGCGCTCGCGGCCATCAAGCCGCTCCTGGAAGATTTCGGCGTGCTCAAGATCGGTCACGACTTTAAATTCGCGTGGCAGATCTTCGCGCTGCGGGGCATCAAAATCGCGTCCTACGACGACATCATGCTGATGTCTTACGTGGTCGATGCCGGCCGCGCCAGTCACGGCCTCGACGCCTTGTCGGGGCGCTATTTCAATCACCAGACCATCGATCTCGGCGAGATTACAAAACCCGGGAAGAACAAAATAACCTTCGATTGCGTCGACATCGGTAAGGCGACGGAATTTTCCGCCGAGCGCGCCGACGTCACGCTGCGGCTGTGGCGAGTGCTCAAAGCCCAGCTTCCGCCCAAGCGTGTGCTCAATGTCTACGAGACATTGGAGCGGCCGCTCCTGCGCGTATTGGCTCACATGGAGCGGCGCGGCATCTCGATCGACCGCCAGGTGCTGTCGCGGCTGTCGGGCGAATTCGCTCAGGAAGCCGCCGGCCTCGAAGCCGAGATCAACAAGCTTGCCGGCGAGCCGGTCAATGTCGGCAGCCCCAAGCAGATCGGCGACATCTTATTCGGCAAGCTCGGCCTGCCGGGCGGCACCCGGACCAAGACCGGGCAATGGGCCACCGGCGCGCGCATGCTGGAAGAGTTGGCCGAGCAGGGCCACGAACTGCCGCAAAAGATTCTCGATTGGCGGCAAGTATCAAAACTGAAATCGACCTATACCGATGCGCTGCCGGGCTTCGTCAATCCGACCACGCATCGCGTGCACACCAATTACGCACTGGCATCGACCACCACCGGCCGGCTGTCGTCGTCGGAGCCGAATTTGCAGAACATCCCGATCCGCACCGAGGACGGCCGCAAGATTCGCCGCGCTTTCATTGCGACGCCGGGCCACAAGCTCGTATCGGCCGACTACTCGCAGATCGAATTGCGGCTCCTTGCCGAGATCGCCGGCATCGAGCAATTGCGCAAGGCGTTCCGCGAGGGGCTCGACATTCACGCCATCACGGCGTCGGAAATGTTCGGCGTGCCGATCAAGAACATGCCGGGCGAGGTGCGCCGCCGCGCCAAGGCGATCAATTTCGGCATCATCTACGGCATTTCCGCGTTCGGGCTCGCCAATCAGCTCGGCATCGGCCGCGAGGAAGCCGGCGCCTATATCCGAAAATATTTTGAGCGCTTCCCCGGCATCCGCGACTACATGGAGGAGACCAAGGCATTCGCGAAGAAGCACGGCTATGTGGTGACGCTGTTCGGCCGCAAATGCCATTACCCCGATATCGGCGCCTCCAATGCCTCGATCCGCGCGTTCAACGAGCGCGCCGCGGTCAATGCGACGCTGCAAGGCAGTGCCGCCGACATCATCCGCCGCGCCATGATCCGCATGGACGACGCGCTAGCGGCAAAAAAGCTATCCGCGCAGATGTTGTTGCAGGTCCACGACGAATTGGTCTTCGAAGTGCCGGACGGCGAAGTCGAAAAGACCCTGCCGGTCGTTACCAGGGTGATGATCGACGCGCCGCTGCCGGCGGTATCGCTGTCGGTGCCGCTGCATGTCGAAGCGCATGCCGCCGACAATTGGGACGACGCGCATTAGCTTTTCCTCGCCGAGTCCGTTTTGCATCGCATTTCGGACTCGGCTCTGGCATTACGCGACTTCCGCGATGGGTCAATAGGCGACATCATTGAATGATTTGAAATGTAAAACTACCCTCCGTCTTGTGGGTATCGGTCGACACCGCACGCCAATTCACCTTGTAGACTCCCACGTTCAGAGGCTTGAGGCCGATACGCATTGTGTTGCCGCTGACTTGCGCCTTGCCTTGGCTGACCTCAACTCCGCTCGCATCCGTCACTGCAAGGTTCGAGAAGGCGGCCTCGAGTGTGTCTGTGAACGTGAGCGTCACTTCGTGGGGAGCTGCGCTCACGGTGGAGCCAGCCGACGGGCTCGCATATGTAAGAGAGGCATGGGCGTGCGCTGCCACACTCACAGTTAGGAAAAACAGGGATAGAATCACAACGAAGCTTCTCATCGCACAGCCGACATCACCTCTCGGCCAGATTGAAGCCGCACTGTTGCGCCTCTTTGATGAATCGGATGCGTCGTAGCGCGTCGCGTTCATAAAGACGGTAGCCGCCCGGACTCTTAGCGGCAGGCGCAATGAGATGCTCTCGCTCGTAATAACGGAGGGTATCGGCGCTTACTTGAGCGAGAGCGGCGATCTTACCGATCGTAAGCGGCACCGCTAGAGGGCCTGTCCGAGCCCGGCCGCGCGCAACACCTGCACGTCAACACCGCGGCCGGAACAACAATCCGCAATCTTACCGTCAATCACAACGGAGGGCACCGAGCGGATGCCGAGAGCCTTAGCGCGACGGGCGACACTGATGTCCTTCATATCGTGGATGGTCACCTCACAGGACGGGCACGCTACGCGCTTCACTGTCTCAATTGCTTCGTTGCAGGCGGCGCACCCCGCACTGAATATCTCAATTTTCCGCTTTGCAACCATTTCGGTCACTCCCGCATTTATATGCTGCGCGAAGCTTACACCTTGGAGTTAGCTCCAGAGTCAAGCGTTGAAAGTCGCTCGCCGGATCACGGCATCGCGACTTCCGCTACGGGTCATTCGCCGACATTGCAGAGTGTCCAGCCAATGTCCGCTTTGCCCCCAAAAGCGAACATTCCGTAGCGCGATTGTGATGTCCGCTTTTCAGAACCGGACATAAGGTCGTTCATTCAAATCTTTCGCTTACTTGCATAACTCAAGGTAGCCGATTGCAAGATTCACGACCGGGTTCGAAGGTCCGCAAACGCCACATTGGCGACGTGATGCAAATGACGATTGCCATCGTCTTTGCCGCCACATTCACGATATCGGTCGCCGCGCAGGAATTTTTGGCGGGATCGGGCGCGCCAGCCGCCGCATTTCCGAATCCTGATCGCCCGGTCGCGGACATCATCAGCCCAATCTGGCACGACGAAAAGGAGCGCGACGCTGCCGGCGAACCACGCCAGCTCGTGCGCCTGCTCGGCATCAAATCCGGGATGACCGTCGCCGACATTGGCGCGGGCAGCGGTTACTACGTGGTACGGCTGGCGCCCATCGTCGGTCCCCGCGGCCGCATCATCGCCGAAGACGTCGTGCCTGAATATTTGCAGAGCCTGCGCAGTCGCGTGCGCGAGCATGGATTGCAAAACGTTGTCGTCAGCCGCGGTGAGCCGCACGATCCGCGGTTGCCGGCCGATTCGCTCGATATTGCAATTCTGGTGCACATGTATCACGAGATCGCCCAGCCCTACGGCCTACTCTACAATCTCGTTCCGCCGCTTAAGCCCGGCGCGCGTGTTGGCATTGTCGACGCCTACGGGCCGACGTCCGAGCATGGTACCCCGCCAGATCTTCTACGGTGTGAGCTTGCCGCCGTGGGATATCGCCAGATCAGCTTCGATCGACTGACGGGTAGCGACGCCTATCTGGCAATCTTTGCGCCGCCATCTGTTGCGAGCCGGACACGGCCGCAAGCCATGGTCGCCTGCAAGGCGTCTTAGCGGGCTTTAAAGTGGGATCGACTCAATTTCCTTGTGCGGGACAGGCGCGGTTCCGTGCATCGGGCAACCTCGCGGAACGATCGTAAACGACACAAGGGCATGAGAGTTCGAACGCGCAATCGCGCATCAGCCTTTGCGTGATCAAAACACAGAAGAATTTCGGAAAAGCGACGCTCGCGCCAGGAGCGGAACTTACCGGCCTGGCGGCGCGTGCTGCTGATCGTGGCGCGGGCGCTCAACAAGAAAGTATTTGAGAATGAAAGTGTTTTCCCGGCCATCGAGCGGTCCGCCGCAACTGATGCACCGCACTTTCGCGTCAACCGGCGATACGGCTTCGACCTTCACCAGCGCGTACTTTGCCGCGCAATGAGGGCAGTGGAACGGATTCGCCCGTAATTTTTCTGTCATGGAGCGGGAGCCTAATTGATCGGTTGCTGTCCCGAGCGGGAATTTACAGCGTCCGATCTGGCCATGCACTGGCCTCGCCATGCAGCGGCCGCGATGCCACCTTTCGGAGTCCACATGGCCAGGGCGTTGACTTTGGCATTGTTGCTCCTGCTCTCAGCCCCCTCTGCTTTCGGGCAATATGTTACGGTCATAGCGGTTTGCACCCGCGACGTGACAAAGTTCTGTCACGCCGCGCAATCGCAGCGAAATTTTCTCGCCGAATGCATCGAGTCGCATTTCCAGGATTTCCATGAACAATGTAGGGCGGCGCTGGTGGAAACCGCCACCGTGCGTGAAGCCTGCAAGGCGGATATCGAGCAACAATGTGCCGCCGCGCGACCGGGAGCCGGTCGCATCCTGCTGTGCATGAAAAAACATTTCGCTGCGCTCGGTCAGCCCTGCAAAGACGCCATTGGCCACGCGGCCGAGTTCAAGGTTGGGTCTTATTGAGCATTGGCCGCGCAGGCGTCGGGCTATTCATCTCTCGTGTGAATTTCTTTCGTTGGGAAGATCAACTCCCGGATGCCACACTTGCGCCGGCGAAATTGCAGGCAAGGAAGCTGAACCAGGCTTCCGCATCGGGGAGGAAATATAGAATGACTCAACGCCACTTGGCCGGCACGCTGTTGGCCGGCACGCTGTGTTTGGCG
>DASSXN010000173.1:0-3331 GCA_035703785.1 Xanthobacteraceae bacterium | reverse complement strand
ATATGCTGCTGTTGATCGACCACACCGATGCCGACGAGGTCGATCGCGCCAAGGCTTTTCTGGAGCGCCTGGTCGACCGCGCGCTGGCGATGGACGGCACCTGCACCGGCGAGCACGGCGTCGGCCAGGGCAAGATGAAATTTATGCCGGCCGAGCACGGCGAGCCGGCGCTCGACGTCATGCGCGCGATCAAGCGCGCGCTTGATCCGCTCGACATTATGAATCCCGGCAAGATTTTCGGGTGGTGAGTGCTCAGGCGCGACCATTGCTGCCTCCCCCCTTGTGGTGGAGGCCGGCGAACGAAGTGAGCCGGGAGGGGGGTAACTTTTTGGAACCCCCCTCCCTACCCTCCCCCACAAGGGGGGAGGGATCCTTTATCGCGATAATAATCCAGCACAAAGACGCGGATGGCCGAGGATAGATTGCTGCTGTAGTTGCCGGTTTGGCGCGCGCCGTCGATCGCGCCGATCAGTTCGGCCACGCTTTGCTGCCGCACCTGCGCGATCTCCTTGAGCGCCGTCCAGAACGCATCTTCGATGCTGACGCTGGTCTTGTGGCCGGCGATGACGATCGAGCGCTTGATCACCGGCGATGTCATTAGCGGCCCGTACCGATACCAACGCACTGAATTGATTTCGTCATTGCGCACAGCCAAAAGGGCGACGACGAAGCAATCCAGATTTGTATCCCGGGCGCAGCGCAGCATGAAATGGTGCGCTGCTGAACCGGGATCGTTACACACTCAGAGTTTGCAACGATCCCGGATCTGCGGTGCACCGCTAACGCGCTGCACCGCGTCCGGGAAACACGCTTTGCTCGCAATGACGAATCTCCAAAAACTAGCCAGCTCTACTCACCGACCCGGGCGGGTCATGCGCTCCGGCCGCACCAGGCGATCGAACTCCTTGGCCGAGACATAGCCGAGGCGCACTGCTTCTTCGCGCAGCGTCGTGCCGTTCTTGTGCGCGGCCTTGGCGATCTCGGCGGCCTTGTCGTAGCCGATCTTCGGGGTGAGCGCGGTAACCAGCATCAGCGATTGCTCCATCAGCGCGCGAATGCGCAGCGTGTTGGCGCGAATCCCGGCGACGCAGCGATCCGCGAACGAATTCGCGGCATCGGCGAGCAGCCGGATCGATTGCAGCACGGCGTCGATGATGACCGGCTTGAACACGTTGAGCTCGAAATGGCCCTGGCTTGCCGCCACGGTCACCGTGGTGTGATTGCCAAACACGCGGCAGCACACCATGGTCAGCGCTTCGACCTGGGTCGGATTGACTTTGCCCGGCATGATCGAGGAGCCGGGCTCGTTTTCCGGCAGGATCAATTCGCCAAAGCCCGAGCGCGGGCCGGAGCCGAGCAGGCGAATATCATTCGCTATCTTGAACAGATCGGCGGCGAGCGCGTCGAGCGCGCCATGGGCAAAGACCAAAGCGCCGTGCGAAGCGAGCGCCTCGAATTTGTTGCCCGCGCTAACGAATGGCAAGGCGGTCATGCGGGCGACGGTTTTGGCAAACAGCTTGGCGAAACGGCGATCGGCATTGAGCCCGGTGCCGACCGCGGTGCCGCCCTGCGCCAGCGGGTAAAGCTCGCGCAAACCGAGCTTGAGCCGGGCGATCCCGGAGGCGACCTGCGCCGCATAGCCGGAAAATTCCTGGCCGAGCGTCAGCGGCGTTGCGTCCTGCGTATGTGTACGCCCGATCTTGACGATCGAGGCAAACGCCTTGGTCTTGCGGTTGAGCTCCGCGTGCAAGTGCTGCAGCGCCGGAATGAGCCGGTGCAAAATTTCTTGCGCGGCGGCGATATTCATCGCAGTCGGAAACACGTCGTTCGACGACTGGCTCATATTGACGTGATCGTTGGGATGGATCGGCGCCTTGGCGCCGCGTGCGCCGCCGAGGATCTCGTTGGCGCGATTGGCGATCACCTCGTTGACGTTCATGTTGGTCTGGGTGCCCGAGCCGGTCTGATAGACCGAAAGCGGAAAATGCTCGTCGAGCTTGCCGTCGAGGATTTCCTGCGCCGCCTGCACGATGGCTTTGGCGCGGCGCGCATCGAGAAGGCCGAGCGCGCGATTGGTCTCCGCCGCGGCGCGCTTGGCGAGCGCCAGCGCCGCGATCAAGGGGCGCGGCATGCGCTGTTCGCCGATCGCAAAATTATGCCGCGAGCGCTCGGTCTGCGCGCCCCAATAGGCTTGCGCCGGCACTTCGATCGGACCGAAGGAATCGGTTTCGGTGCGGGTTTTCATTCGGGAAATTAATCAATCCAATTGTTTCCCCGATGCTGCGCTGCGCCTGGGATACGCTCCTTTACTTCTTCCTGAATCGGTCGAGCCGCACGACTTCACCGCCGCCGTCGGGCTTGTCATCGCCGCTTGGCGGCTCGGCAGTTTTGCCGGGAGCGGTCGCAGATTCTGACTTCTTGCCGGCTGCGCTCTTCCCAGGCGGCAGGGCCGCGGATTTCTGCGCACTCTTATCCTCGCCCGCCGGCGCAGCTTTGGCGGCCTCGCCGCCCTCAGCCGCCGCGTCGATCGCCTCGAACTGAAAGCCGAACTGCACCGCCGGATCGTAGAACGCGACGATGGCATCGAACGGCACCGCCAGCCGCTCGCCGATGCCGCCAAACGACAGCCCGACCTCGAAACCGCTCTCGCCGACGGCGAGATCCCAGAACTGATGCTGCAGGATAATCGTCATGGCTTCCGGATATTGCGCGCGCAGCCGATCCGACAGCCGCACGCCCGGCGCGCCGGTATTGAAGGTGATCTTGAAATGGTGCTCGCCCGGCAGGCCTTTCTTGGCGACGTCGATAAGGACGGTGCGCACGACGCCGCGCAGCGCCTGCTGCGCGAGAAGATCATAACGGATGTGATCGTCAGGCATTTCAGGAATCAGGAATCAGGGATCAGGGATCAGGCGTCAGGAAACAGCAATCGGTAATCAAACGATAGATAGGGATAGAATCATAGCGCGACAAACGGCTGATGTCGTCTGCTCACTGATTACTGATACCTGATTCCTGGAAAGTGGAGGCTTCTGTTGCCAGGTGCCTCCGAACCCCGCCTAGCGCTGCTAAGACGCTAGGACTTCAAGTCGGTCTTTCGAGCTGCTTACGCAGCTAGAGCAACCGGAGCATAGTTGTCGTTGGCAACTATGAATTTGGCCCGGTAACGGCGGAACCATGCCGAGCAAAAGCACGCCCTTTACGCCCTCGTCGATCCTATTTCGACCCCGTGAACAGGAATCAGTGGTCAGTGATCAGTAATCAAATCGCATCTTCCGATTACTGGCTTCTGATTACTGACTCCTGGAATTTGGTGGAGTCGCCGGGTACT
>DASSXN010000111.1:0-2413 GCA_035703785.1 Xanthobacteraceae bacterium | reverse complement strand
AGTTCAAAGCCGTTGGGGATCATGCGCACGTGCATGGCGATGCGCTGGCCGTCCATCGTGCCGGCCCAGACTGGCATGCCAGGGACCCAGTCCGAGGCCAGGCTGTGCCGGGCGCCGTCCTCAAAGGTGACAACGATCGCGTCGTCTTGGCGCTCGACGTCGGCGTGGATTTCGTCCGGGCCGAGCCAGATCGCGCGACGCCGTTCGCGCGTCAGCGCCGTGTTCAGCTGGCCCGATATTTTGCGTTTGCGTTCGCCGAGCACATGATCGATTGCGGCCGCGACTGCGGCGATGGCGTGCGCGACCTCGCCTTGCGGCGGCGTGCGTTCAAAACCGCGAGGAAATTCCTCGGCAATGAAAGCCGTACTCAGCTTGCCGGCGCGCCAGCGTGGATGCTGCATAATCGCGGCGAGGAACGGGATATTGTGGCGGATGCCCTCGATGGTGAAGGCGTCGAGTGCTTCCGCCTGTGCGTCGATCGCCTCAAGCCGTGTTTTTGCGTGCGTGACGAGCTTGGCGATCATCGGATCGTAGTAGAGCGAAATCTCGCCGCCCTCGATCACGCCGGTGTCGTTGCGTATCGTCACTCCGCCGCGAACCCCCTCGGGCGGCGGGCGGTAGCGCACCAGCCGACCGACCGACGGTGCAAAATTGCGATAGGGATCCTCGGCATAAATGCGAGTCTCCACCGCCCAACCCGACCATCTTATGTCGCCCTGTTTGAGTTTGAGCGGCTCACCGGCGGCGACGCGGATCATCTGTTCGACGAGGTCAATGCCGGTGACAAGTTCGGTCACCGGATGTTCGACCTGCAGCCGGGTGTTCATTTCCAGGAAATAAAAGCTACGATCCTGTCCGGCCACGAATTCGACCGTGCCGGCTGAGTCGTAGTTTACGGCTTTGGCCAGTGCGACAGCCTGGTCGCCCATCCGCTTGCGCGTTTTATCGTCCAGGAGCGGGCTCGGCGCTTCCTCGATAACTTTCTGATTGCGGCGCTGGATCGAGCATTCGCGTTCGCCGAGATGAATTACATTGCCGTGCTTATCGCCGAGCACCTGGATTTCGACATGTCGCGGATCGGTGATGAACTTCTCTAGAAAAACCCGATCGTCGCCGAAACTCGATTTCGCCTCGGAGCGCGCGCGGGCAAAATTCTCCTTAACCTCCGCTTTGTTGAAGGCGATACGCATGCCCTTGCCGCCGCCGCCGGCCGAAGCCTTGATCATCACCGGAAAGCCGATCTCCTCGGCGATGGCGATGGCCTGCTTGTCGTCTTCGATAACGCCAAGATGGCCGGGAACTATTGAGACTTTGGCGCGCGCCGCCGCTTTCTTTGACTCAATCTTGTCGCCCATCGCCGCGATCGCTTTAGCGTTCGGGCCGATAAAGACGATGCCGGATTGGGCCAGCGCCGTGGCGAATGCCGCCCGCTCGGAGAGGAATCCGTAGCCGGGATGCACTGCCTCGGCTTCGCTCTGCTTGCAGGCGGCGACGATCTTTTCAATGTCGAGATAACTCTGCGCGGCCGGCGGCGGCCCGATTGCGATGGCCTCATCCGCCATCTCGACATGCAGCGCATCGCGATCTGCATCCGAATAGACCGCGACCGTCGCTATGCCCATGCGCCGTGCGGTCTTGATGATGCGGCAGGCGATCTCGCCGCGATTGGCAATCAGGATTCGCTTGAACATGCCACTATGAATCCTGCGACTTTGTTCCGCGGCGCCGACCTAGAAGGCCAACGCGCCGCCTAGGCCACGGCGCTCACCAGAACTTCACCCTCGATCGGCTCAGTCGGCGATGCAAGGAGCGCGCCGAGATTTTCTTTGATCCACGGCATCAATGTCGCCGTGGAAGTCTCAGCGACGGTTTTATTGGTGAACAGCGAGACCGCGATGATCGTGTCGTCGGCGCCCGCGATCAGGTAGTAGCCCCTGAAGCCGTCCATCTTTCTCATCGCCGGCAGCGCCCCGGCTTCGACCCGTTTGGCGAATTCGCCGGCCATGCCGGGCTTGACCTTGCCGCGCCGGATCGCGGCGAACAGCTTTTCCGTCATTGCAGCCCCCTTTGTTCAATCAGTCCAATTCATTCAGTCGACGTGCACATTGGCTTTCTCGATAACCAGTCGATAGGTCACAAGTTCGCGCTTGATCCTGGCATCGAGCTCAGCCGGCGTCGACGGAATGGTCGACACCCCGCCGGCAGCAAAGCGTGCTTTGATGTCCGGCATGTTGAGGATTTCGATCACCTTGGCCGACAACCTCTGGATGATCGGCTGCGGGATCGCTTTAGGCCCGAGTAGCGCTGTCCAGTTCGAAACGTTGATATCGCCGGCGCCCTCTTGCGCCAGCGGCGGCCATTCTGGATTGAGCGGCGAACGTTCGCCTGTGGTTATTCCCAAAATGCGAATCTT
>DASSXN010000008.1:0-2203 GCA_035703785.1 Xanthobacteraceae bacterium | reverse complement strand
TTCGCGCGCGCTCAAGCGCGACGAACAGCCTCAAGATCTGCTCGGCGCGCTGGTGTTTTTGGCCAGCGCCGACAGCGATTTCGTCACCGGCCAAACCATCGCGGTGGACGGCGGCAACGTAAACACTTAACCCGCAGCCGTATCAGCGCTTCGGCGGGCGAGGGGGTGGGTTGCAAATACAAGCCGATTGCCGCGCTACCGACGAGCCAAGGCTTTGGTTATATTGCCGACAAAACCCGATCCCTTTGAGGAGGACGCCATGGCGGTTGCCGCCACCAGGAAAGCGGGCAACGGCAAACCGAGCCCGAAACACAATATCGAAGCGGTCCGGCAGGCCTATTACGACCGTATCGCCAAGCACGATATGCGGCCGCTGTGGAAGGTCATGGACTCGCTTGTGACCCACGAACCGGTGTCGCGTTGCAAGCCCGCGATCTGGCACTTCGGCGACGTCAAGGCGCTGGTGATGGAATCCGGTAATCTGATCACCGCCGAGGAGGCCAAGCGCCGCGTTTTGATCCTGGAGAATCCGGCGCTGCGCGGGGAATCCCGCGTCACCAATACGCTGTTTGCCGGTATCCAGATGATCCTGCCGGGCGAGGTGGCGCCGGCGCACCGGCACGCCGCGGCCGCGATCCGTTTCGTGCTCGATGGGGAGGGCGCCTATACCGCCGTCGAGGGCGAAAAGGCATTTATGGCGCCGGGCGATTTCGTCATCACTGCGAATTGGGCGCCGCACGATCACGGCAACACCTCCAATAAACCGATGCTGTGGCTCGATGTGCTCGACGTACCGGTGGTGAATTTTTACGAAGCCTCGTTCGCCGAGGATTTCGACGACCCAACGCAGGAAACCAAACGACAGGACGGCGATTCATTGAGCTTCTATGGCTCCGGCGTCTTGCCGGACGGCACCGCGGTGACGAACCGCACCCCCGTCATCAACTATACCTACGCCCGTACCCGTCCGATCGTCGAACGCATGATGCGCGCCGGCAACATCGATAAGCACCATGGCGCGCGCGTGCATTACGCCAATCCGGTGACCGGCGGGCCGGTGCTGCCCACGATGGGCGCGCAGCTGGCGATGCTGCCCAAGGGCTTTAAAGGCTGGCCCTACCGATCGACCGACGGCACGATTTTCGTCTGTGTCGAGGGCGGCGGTTTGACCGAGGTCGACGGTGCGGTCCTCGAATGGCGGCCGAATGACGTCTTTGTCGTGCCGCCATGGAAGCGCTACGCCCACCGGGCGGCAAAGGAATCCGTGCTGTTCTCGATTTCCGACCGCCCGGCCCAGGAAGCGCTCGGCATCTGGCGCGAAGAAGCTTAGCGGGCGGCGCTTCGGACCCATGCGCACGATTGGCTGCGTTCGGACGATGCGAAGGCGTCCCGCTTGCGCGGGTTCCATAGCCAGCTAGAATATTTCCCGCGAGGAATAGGGGGATTTGCCATGCGCATCATGTCGTTCGTGAAAATTCTGGTAGTGACGCTTGCATTCGTATCGGCGGCAGCGCTGCCGTGGAGCGTGCCGGCCGCTTCCGCCAAGGCGATGAAACACGCAATGAAACTGCCGCCCGGCGCCTGCGCCGTGGAGAAGAAGGCGGTGAACACCGGCGCGATCTGCTCGTACCAGTGCAACGCGCAGACCAATTGGTGTGCGCAGCAGCTCTGCACCAACGGTACGCTCGTCCAGGTCCTGCCCTGTTTTGGTCCGTTCTGCACGCCGAAATGCGCGGGCTAAGCGCCCGTTCCTGACCAAGGCCGGCTTTTAGCCCCGCTCGTTTAGAGCGGGGCTTGCCGCGCGCGCGGCAAACGCGTAACCGGACTGCCGAGCAGTAACGGCCGCGCGCGCAATGGACGCTCCTTCGCAAAAAACCAAACTGATCAAGGGCTCAACCGGCGATTGGGAAGTCGTGATCGGCATGGAGGTCCATGCCCAGGTCAATTCCCGCGCCAAATTGTTCTCCGGCGCTTCTACGGAATTCGGCGGCGAGGCCAACACCCATGTCTCGCTGGTTGACGCCGCCATGCCGGGAATGCTCCCGGTCGTTAACGCCGAGTGCGTCCGCCAAGCGGTCCGCACCGGGCTCGGGCTCAAGGCAAAGATCAACCTCAAATCGGTGTTCGACCGGAAGAACTACTTTTATCCCGATCTGCCGCAGGGCTATCAGATCAGCCAGTACAAATCCCCGATCGTCGGCGA
>DASSXN010000211.1:0-11438 GCA_035703785.1 Xanthobacteraceae bacterium | reverse complement strand
CCGTTGCGACCTGGCTGACCGCTCGCGCCGGCGAGGAAGGCAAGGGCCTCGCGACCTTCATCAAATCCTATCCGTCCGCGCCGATCGTAAAAGCGATGGAGAACCTGATTAGGCAATTCTCGAACCAGGGCGGCACGACTTTCAGCCAGCAGCACCGCGAGAGCGCGGACGCCGAAGCGGGGAAAATCGCCGGCTACGAGAACATGAGTTTTGCGCAGCGTCGGGCGGCGCAGATGACGGAACGCATGAAAAACGATCCGGCTTACGCCCGCGGCATCACCGGGCGATAGGGGAGCTCTAAGCTATGCCTACGATCAACGTTTCCATCACTAACCCGATCCTTCTTTCGGAATATGCGAAAACGCTTCCTGAGAATGATCCGACCCGCGTATTCGTAGAAAATATGGTTCGCGAGTCAGACGTGATGGCCGCGATCCCTATGCTGCCGGCGAACATGGGCAAGCGCGCCTTCCTCGACATTCAGGCGCTCCCGACTGTCGGCTTCCGTCAGATCAACTCGGCGGGCACCGCATCGGCCGGCACGTTCAATCTTCGCGAGGAAGATACCTTCTTCATCGACGAGTACATTCAGGTCGACCGCGCCGTTGTCGATCGGCTCGGCGTCGAACACCGCGCCCGCCAGGAACAACTTATGTCCACGGCGCTCGGTCAGATGTTCTCGCAACAGCTTATCGTCGGCGACCGCTCGTCGAACCCGGCCGGCCCCGATGGCTTCGTCGTGCGCTGCACCAATACCAACTACAACTGGATCCACAACACGGCCGCCTCCGGCGGCGCAGCCCTGTCGCTGGCAAACCTCGACGCGCTCTACTGGCTCGTTAACAAGCCGACGCACTTCGTCGTTCCTCGTGGCTTGATGCCGTTTTTCGACGCGGCGGCCCGCAATAACACGCTGGTCAACCAAACCGTCAGTTACGCCAAAGACGACTTCGGCCGGCGCATCATCAAGTACAAGGATCTGCCGTTGCTGTTCGGCTACGAACCCGACGACACGCCGGATCTGTTGCCGTTCACGCAAGTCGCGTTCGGCGGCGGCGCGGCGCAATGTCAGTCGATCTACTGCGTATCGTTCCGCGATGGCGGCCTGTACGCGATCGAACAGACACCGCTCTCGGTGATCGACGAAGGACTGATTGTCGGTCAACCGTTCTGGTCGACCCACGTCAAATGGGATTGGGGCGTGGCCCGCGAGCATCCGCGCGCGATCGCCCGCCTCGACTCGATCACCGCGGCGACCATCACCGCGTAAGGCCGGCAAAGGATCAGAGGGAGCTAGACAATGGCACTCACGACATTCCAACCCACCCTGCCGGCGACCCCGCCGTTTCCGGCTATGCCGGCCGATGCGAGCTTGCAGTTTTGCAGCGCGCAGACGATCACCGCGACAGGCTATCTGAATAACACCAACACCAACGTTGCTGTTGGCGCCGGTCGCACCGGCGGATTTTACGTGCTCAGTCTTTCCGCCTTGAGCGGGACCACGCCGAGCTTCCAGTTTCACGCTTTCGGTTCCAATGATAGCGCGTTCGGCAACGGCAACGTCGAAGATCTCATGGAGTTCGACTTTGCGGTGACAGGAAGCCGTCTTGTCGCGACCATCATCGGCGCCTCGATCGCCGTACCGGATGCCGGCCGCGCCGGCGGCTTCATCATCAAACCGGTTTGGAACTTCGGCCAAGGCGAGATCACCTATCAGTTTCTCCGCCTGTACTGTGTCGTCGCCGGCACCACGCCGAGCCTCACCGTCACGGCCTGGTTTGCTCCTTGGGAAATGTATTACGGCTAAGAGGTAAGTGATGGCGGAACCGGCTAAGGCCGCGGGCGGCTATCTGTATCATCCGATCTACGGCAAGTCGGCCTTCATGTATCAGGTCGACATGACCGGCGTGAAAGATGGGGTCCCGATCGGCGCCCTGGTAAGGTTCCCCGACGAGTGGAAGGACCGGCCTTGGACCGAGCGCGAGATCGAGGACTGGAAAAAGCGCAACGCCCCGGCGGAAATGAGGACAGAAGCGCAAGAGCAAAAGCCAGCGCAGGCACCTAAAAAGCGCGGGCGTCCCTTCACAAAGAAGGAGCCGCAGACGGTAGCGGCGGAATGAGGGCCGTGAATGCCGCTGCACGTCACCGAATACGCGAATGTCGCGTTTCTGCCGAATGCGGTCGGCATGATCCCACAGGAACCGCCGCTCGCTGATTACACCGTCGCGATCGGAGGATCATCTGCACAATCTCCGACTTTTCAGCTAGGCACACGTATGGTCCGCGTCGAGACAGATGCTATTTGCAGCATCTTGTTTGGCTTCGCGCTCGCCGGCGGCCCGGTAGCGACAACCGCAAACGCCCGCTTTGTCGCCGGGCAAACCGAATATCGTGGCGTTCCCGAGGGCGGCAGGATGCAAGTCGCCGTAATCGCCAACACGTAGGATAAAACCAATGGCCGAAAGAGAACCGGACAGGCTAGACGCACTGCTCGCCATTATCCGCAATCCTGACGCCGCCGAGGAGCTCGCCGATCAGATGGCGGAGCTCGATGGCGCGAGAGACCTTCACGACAAGCGCGACGCCGAGCTCGACGCTCGCAAGGACGAGCTCGAGGCGCTCAACGCGCAACTTAAAAACATCGAAGGGCGGCAACAGGTCGAGCACAATCGGATCGCCGAGCATGAGGCTTCGCTCGCCACTCGCGCAAAAATTATTGGCGATCGCGAGGCCGAATTGCAGGGCGAAGTCATTGCCCATGCACAGGAGCACGGCCGCCGCGACGCCGAGCTCAATACCCGCGAGCAAGCGGTTGCCGCGCGTGAGAACGAGCTTGAGGAGAAGGTCGCGAAGTACGAGGCCGATCGCGAGGCGCTCGATAGGAAGATTGCAGCCGCGCGCGCGTTCGTCGACGCGGCATAGGGGGAGCTAATGGCTGGCCTGTCGGACTATCTCGCCGAGTTTGCGATCGAATTTGCTTCCGGGCAACAGCCGGTTCCGGCGATCGGTAACCGGTTCCTGGCGCTGTTCACGACCGCGCCGACAAGCGACGCCGGCACCGGCGGGACGGAAGTCTCCGGCGGCGCTTATGCGCGCGTGCAGATTGCCGGCGCCGTTGCCGCGACCGCTTCGTTTACGACCGCTTCGCCCAACATCACCATGACCACAAACCCCGGATGGGTCGTTCCGGGCATGAACGTCTACGATCTTACAAACGGGAAGCAGATCGGCACGGTTTCGACCTATGTCGGCACCGCGCTTGTTCTGACCGCGAACGCGGCGAACGCCTCGTCAGGCGCGGCCGACAGTCTGCAATTTTCTGCGTTCCCCGCGGCGGCAGCATCGAGCGGGACCGAGCCATCGGTTACGCCGTCGAATGCCGCTAATGGCGCCGTTATCACGTTCGCGCAGGCGACGGCGTCCTGGGGCACCGTAACCTCGTGGGGCATTTACGACGCGGTAACGGCCGGCAATCTCTTGTGGTGGGATTATCTCGGCAATTTCAAATGGCTTCCGTTCTCCGGCACTAGCGCGAGCCCGTCAGTTCTCACGGCACCGGCGCACGGTTATGCGAACGGTGATCCGGTCGTCGTTACTGCAAAGTTTGGCGGCACGCTGCCGGCGACGGCCGGTTCATGGGCCGGCGTGCTTACGGTCGCCGGCGCAGCCACGGACAGCTTTAACGTTGGCGTAAATTCGACAGGCACAGGCGACGGCGAAGTGCGCAAGATCGTGCAGCAACCTATCGCGGCGAACGTCACCGCGAGCTTTGCGGCTAGTGCCTTCACTCTCAGCATGGCGTGAGCAAGGATTATGGGGCTGCGCACTTACGTTTCCGCCTTCGACAACGTGTCTATAGGCACGGCGGTTCAGGATATTTTCTCGATCAAGTCGGGGGCCGCGAATGGTGTCCAAATTCACTACATCGAACTGAACGCTGCCGGCGTCACGTCGCCTGCTGAAATCCGGCTGCGATTTAAGAAGCTCACTGGCACTCTAACAGCGGGTTCAGCCGGCACTGCGCCGGCCATGAATGCTCTCGATGATAGCGAGACAAAAACGGCGACTGCGACCGTCCGCGCCAATGACACGACGCAGGCGTCGGGCACGACTTCGACTTCTCTGATGTTCTGGCAATGGAACGTGTTGCTGCCGTTTCAGTACCTCCCCGCGCCGGAAGATAGACCACAGATTTTAGCTGCCGAACAACTACTTCTTGATCTGCCGGCGGCGATCGCAACCGCGACGACCGTGAGCGGCATAATTAAGTGGCAAGAAATCCCGTGAAATGGCCGCCGTCACCTTCAATGCTATCGGCAACGGAAACAGTGGAGCCGGCGCAACCGCAACCGTTACGGTAGGTGCTGCCGGCGTCCCTGCCGGGTCGCTGATCCTCGTCGCTGTTGACGAGAACAATGGCGGCACGATTGGCGGGTCAGTCACCGACACGGCCGGCAACACTTACACTCGCATCCTTGGTCAGGCGTCCAGCACGTTTGGTTTCATAGCGTTGTTCTACGCCTGGAATGCGGCGGCGCTTTCTAACACCAACACGATCACCTACACCAAGCAGACCAGCGGCGACGGCGCTGCGATGTCGGCGGCCTATGTAACCGGCATCGACACCACTAGCGACCCGCACGATAGCGCGATGGACGCTACTGCTACGGGTACAAGCAGTACGCCGTCAGTGGTCAGCGGTACTCCAACCAAAACCGGCAATTTTACCATCGGCATTTTGGGAGAGGGTGGGGCAACCTTCACCTTCACTGAAGCGAGTAACTGGTTCGCTAATCCGAGTGGTTCGGCGTCTAACGGGTCGCCCGCGGCGCAGATCAGTACGGGCTACGCGGTTAACGGCGCATCAACGCTGACGTTCAACCCGACCCTTGGTGCCAGTGGTACGTGGGCGGCAGGGATTACTGGCTTCCGCCCCGCTGCTGGCGTCGAAGTAGTAAATCTCGGTCAACAGACCGGCACCACGGCTACCCTTGCTGTCACTGTCCCGGCGGGCGGTGTCCCGGCCGGTGCCCTGATTTGCGTGGCTGTAGCAGAACGTAGCACCACAATCGGCGGCTCAATGGCCGATAGTGCGAGCAATCCCTACACTCAAATTCTCGGAGAGGTCGCGACTGCTCGCGGCTATAGTGCGCTGTTCTATGCCTGGAATGCGGCGGCGCTCGCTGCTGGTCAAACTATTACTTGGACGAAACAAAACACCACTGACACAGGGGCAATGACGGCATTTTACGCAACCGGCATTGTGACAGATAAAGACCCGCACGACAGCGCAGTCGATGCCGTAGCAACAGGGGCGACGACCACGCCATCTGTCACATCAGGCACACCAGCGGACACCGGCGAGTTTATCGTCGGTATTTTGGGACAAACCGCCGTCTCAGCATATACGCAGGACACCGCGCACGGCTTCGGGACGCCGCCCGTCACCGCTTCGCTCAGCAACGCCACTCCCGCCGAGATTGACGGCGGCTCTCAAATCAATTCCGGCGCATCCGCGGTCACGTTTGCCCCGACAATCGGCTCTGCTACGCAATGGTCAATCGGCATCACAGGGTTCAGAGCAATTTGGCCGGCGTACAGAGTGCCGCTGAAAACTTACCTTCGGAGATAAGGGGGCGGCATGGCCTACGTCTTTCGCCGGCCGTCGCTGTTCTGGCTGCGACGTAGAAAGCGCCTCGTCACCGGCCCTACTTCGGTCGCGCTAACCGCTTCATCGCGCGTAGTTTCGTCAGGCCGCACCACGGCGACAGTAAAGGCGTCACTGACCGCGATCGGCGCTTCTCTGGCCAAGGGTCAGAACGCGGCGACGGGCGCGCTCGTTCTGACAGCCCGCGCCGCCGCGCAAGCTAAAGGCACTGCGGCCCCAACTGGCAAAGTCCCGCTCAATGGTTTCGGCGCAGCAATAGCAACAGGACGCGATGCCCTTGCCGGCAGCGCGCCGCTTGCCGCGCGAGGCGCCGCTATCGGCAACGGCCGGAATGCCGCGACGGGCGCGCTCGCCATGACGGGTCGCGCCGCCGCTATGGCGAAAGGCACTGCGGCGCCATCCGGCACTGTGCCGATAACGGCCCGCGGCGCCGCTCAAGCGAAAGGCGCAGATAGTCTCCGTGGGGCGATCAATCTGTCGGCGCGCGCGGCGGCGCAAGGCAAGGGCCAGGTGTCAGGCCCGATCGCCGCGCTCGCACTATCGGCGAGGGCCCTGGCGCAGGCTAGCGGGCGGGCTGCGGCAACTGGTAGCCTAATCCTCGCGGCCCGCGGTGGAGCGATGGCGACGGGTCGCGCCATCATCGGCCAGGCCGGCCAGATTTTATTATCCGCGTTTGGATCCGCGCAAGGCAATAGCCGGGGCGCCTTCAATTCCAATTTGGCACTCTCGGCGCGCGGCGCATCGCAAGCTAATGGTCGGGGCCAAATCTCCTCCTCCGCCACAGGTGGGCTCATAGACCAGCCTCCCTACGGGATCAGTATGCACAAGGTCGGCTTCGGGTTTTAGTGCGTTGCGGGCTTAAAGGCGCAGCCTCACCCTGCCGCGCATGATCGTCGACAAACTAAGCATCATCAATGATGCGCTCGGCAGAACCGCCAACAATACCGTCGCGGTTGCCGACGACGGCTCCGACGAATGGAATGCGGCGAGCCCGGCCTACGATGCGGCTGTAGAGAACACGCTAGACGCCCGCAACTGGCAATTTGCCAAACAGGTTGCGACGCTCGTCCGCGTCGGCGCCTCGCCCGACACTCTCTTTAACGACGCGATGGCGATGCCGGCGAACGCCCTGCATCTGATTTGGGTGCGGGTGAACAACCAGCCGGCCGATTACAAGGTCATCAGCAATCAGATCTGCCTGAACCTGAACAATTTTGTCGCCACGGCAGAGTTTATCCTTGATAGCCAACTGACGGGGCTATGGCCGCCGCTGTTCGCCGAAGTGATCCGGCGTTCGGTGATGGCGGATCTTTATCGTGGCTTTAACGAGGATCCGGCCGCGGCGGACAAGGAAGAACAGAAGGCCATGCTGGCGCTGACGATTGCCGGCACCCGCGACGCGCAGCAAAACCCGAAGCGCGCCACGTTCAACTCGCGCGCTATCGCTGCCCGCATCGTTCGCCATCCGTGGATTAGAACGCCTTTCTCCTGGGGCGGCACAGGCGTTCCCGACTAAGGATAGCAAATGCCTATCCCCAAACTCGACGACGCCATAAACGACTTCTCCGCCGGCGAGCTCGATCCCGACGTGAAGCGCAGCGGTTCCCCACTTATCAAAATGGGTGGCCGGCAAATGGTCAACTGGCGCACGCTTAGCTCGCACAAGAAGGCCAATCGGCCCGGTCGGTTCGCGCTGTTCCTGGCGGGCGGCCGCGTCGAAGAAATTGCGATGCAGGGCGGCAGCGTATTCTTTCTTGCGTTCGCCGCCGGCAGCCTCAAAGTTTTTAACGCCGCGGGCGCGCAAGTATTTTCGACCACAGTCAAGGGCGACGGCGTTACCGCAATTCCTTGGACCGCGGCGAGCCTTGGCGGGATCACCTGGGCGCAACAGAGCGGGCTTGCGCTCTATGTCGCCTACCCGGATGGCGCGCCGAATAATGTTCCGCAAATTCTCACTTGGGATGGCGTTTCGCAAACGAGCACGTGGACGCTTTCGACTTATGCAGAGACGGTCCAGCCTGGCGGTCAAAAGCGCACGCTCTTTTTTAGGATCTCCCCACAGAACATCTTTTTGCGGCCGAACGCGACAAGCGGAACGGGGATCGACGTTTTTGCCTCCGTGAACGTCTTTGTGGCCGGCATGGTCGGCACACGGATGCGCTACTGCAACAAACAGATCCTTATAACCTCTTTCGTGAACGCAAAGCATGTCGTTGCGACAATCGAGGAGCAATTACCGCTCGCGCAGATTTTAAGCCTTAACGCGTTCAACGGCGCGTTCAATGCCGGCGACGTGGTGCAGGGTTCGGCGACCGGCGCGACCGGCGTCGCAATCGCGAGCACGACACAGCAGACGCTTAACACAGCAGCGGCACCGTCTTTCGTCGTGGGGGATCAGGTTACGGGCGGCACGTCGGGGGCGGTCGGCATCGTTACAAGCGTTAGTGCAAATTCATTCGTGATCCGGCTCGTCAATCCGAGCGTCGTGTTCGTTACGGAGACGGTTACTAATCAAGCGGGAACGAGTCAGGCACTCACCAGCGCCGGGGCTTCTTCATCGGGGACAACGCTAGTTGTCCAGATACTCCCGAACAGCGCCGGCAACACAATCTATTTTATCGCCGCGACAGATACCGTCATCGGTCCCGGTGCATCGGCCACCATGACAAGCTTGAACGCAACAAACCCGCAATTTGTCGGCATTTGGGACGACGAAGTGATGAACGCGTTTCGGGGTTATCCCTCATCGGTGTTCTTCGATCAAAATCGCTTAGGCCTTGGCAACTTTCCTTCCGTGCCATCAGGGCTGGCCTGGTCAGCGGTGGGCTTGCCGCTCGATCTTTATCCCGACGCGTTTACGAATGACGCGATTTTTGATCTCGTGCCGGATCAGGCAACCGTGCTCTATACTATCCCCGGCATGGAGTCGTCGGAGTTTGTTTTCACCGACAAGGCGATTTATTACATTCCGATCAACGTCCAAAATCCGCTCAAGCCCGGCAGCGTCGCGTTCAACAAGCTTTCCGATTACGGTTGTATGCCAGGCGTGCAGCCGCGTCGCGCGGAGCAAAGTATCATTTACATGAAGGCTGGCGGGACACAGGTCGGTGCCGTGCAGGCGCCGGGCGCCTATTATCGGCCTTATGTCGTCGACAGCATTTCGGAAATTCACTCACACCTGTTCACGGCATCGCCCGCGGTCGCGATCGCAATTCCGTCAGGGCCGACGCAGTTCGAGGAGCTCTATCTCTACATCGCGCTCGCCAACGGAACGGCCGTCGTCGGCCGTTACACCATGCGAAACGGCCTCCTCGAGCCCGGCCCGGAAGGCAAGCCGAGCGTCGGATGGGGACCGTGGAACGGCGGCGGTGTGATCGGCTGGATCGCCGCGCGCCAGGGCGATGTGATTTTCACGGCGAGTTACGGCGCGGTGAGCCTCGTTGAAAAGCTCGACGCCACGCAATACCTCGACGCGGCGATCAGCGTGAACAACCCGCCGATTGCGCTCCAAGCCGCACAGCCGGCTTCTACTTCTTTCGTCGGGAACATGACCACGAACGGCGGCCTCGCCGCGGCGTTCAACGGAACGCGGGTGCAGGCGCAGGCGGCCTCGGCCGATAGTCCCGGCGGGGATGGCTATGTCGGCGAGCAATTCACCACGCCGCAAGCGATCGGCCTGGCGCTCGTTTGGCCGGCGTCCGATGTGGGCTTTGCGGTCGGCGGCAGCGGCAACATCACGCTCGAGCTCCGCGGCAAACAGACCGCGCCGATCAGCGCGACCGATGGCACGTTGCTAAAATCCATTACGCTCTCCGCCAATCAAACAACGGGGCCCGTCGCGATTGACCAACCATATAGCACCACGACTTGGGCCTATGCCTGGATCCACGTTTCGCGAACGGGCGCGTCCGCTGTTGCTATCGCGCAAGTCCTGTTCCAAACGGGGCCGCTATGGTGGCTCGCCAATGGCACCGTGACGCTGGTCGACAACGCCCGGCGGTTCATGGGCACGTACAACGTCGACGCCAACGGCGAGCTCGTGCCGCAAAACATCGGCGGCGAAAATATAGCCTCCTTGCAACTCGTCGCCGGTCAGCCTTGGACCGCAGTTTTCGAGCCGTTCCTGCCGCACGCGCCAGGCGGCGCCGATCAGCAACAAAGGATGCGGCGCCGTAAGGTCGCGAAGGGGCTCGTCTCGGTCGAAAACTCGACCGGCTTTGTTTTCGGAACGCGGCGCGTGCCGGCTTATTTTGTCGGCGACGATGTCACACAGCCGGCGCCGCTGCGCGAGGGCAGCTATCAAATTCGCCCGCGAGGGCGGACTTACGACCCGCGGCTTGTGCTGACAAAGGACACGCCAGGGTCGCTCACTGTGGTCGAATACGGATTTGAGGTTACGGTCTAATGGGCTCCTACGTCGGACCAGTTGCAGCAATCGCCGGCACCGGGCTTAAAGCCTACGGCGATTATGAAAAGGGCGCCGGAGAGCAAGCCGCCGATGAAATGCAGGCGGCGCAACTGCGCCGAAAAGCCGAATATGCCGGCGCGGCGGCGGCCGAAACCAACGCAACGCTAACCGATCGGCTTGCCACGACGCTCGGCAATATCGACGTGGTACGCGCCGCCGCACATGCGGATCCGAGCTCGCCGACAACGCTTGCGCTGCGCTCTCGAGCCGCGACGGTCGGCAATCAAGAGAGGGCAATCCGCGTCGGCAACATTCTCGCACAGCAGAGCGAGGATCTCGCAAGCGCAGATTATCTCACCAGCGCCGGCAAGTTTGCGCTCAATATGGGCAAGCTCAGCGCCGCGGCTGATATATTGAATGCTGGCGGTCAGACAAATCCAAACCTATTTGGAATGCCAGGCTCACCTGGCGGGGGCGGCGGTAGCTCGTCAGATCCGACGCAAATCGGGGCGCTCTACTGATGCCCGATCTCCTCGCACAGCCCGAGCTCGTCACATCGGAAGCCCCGCGGCCCGGCGTATCGCCGGAACAGATCGCACAGCCGTATGGCGAGCTCTCGCGCGCCTTGGAGAAAGGCAGCGCAGCGGCCGAAAGCGTCGCCGAGAATGCCGCGACGCGCGCCGGCTTCCAAGCCGTCACGACCGACGAACACGGCAACGTGCAAATCCAGAAGGCGCCAATCATCGGGCCGGCCTCGAATGCTTACGAGCGCGCGGTCAAGATGGCCGCGCTTGCCCAAGGCGAGGGTGCCGCGAAGGATGCCGACATAACGTTGCGCGAGAAATTTGCCGACGATCCTCAACTCTATTTGCACGCGGCGAATGAGTACAAAAACACGGTGATGAAAAAGTACGCCGATCTTGGCGTGCCAGAAGTCGGCATTGCGGTCGGCCGCGCGATCGACTCGACGACGACCTATAGCTTTCGCGCGATCTCCAATCAGAAACGCGAGCTCGACATTCGTTCGGCGGGGAACGCAATCGACGCCGGAATTTCGTCTGCGCGCGATGAGCTCGTGGCGATGGCGCGCGGCGGTGACACCACGTCCCCGCAGTTTGTTCAAACCTTCGACAAGATCCGCACTCTGACGAATGAGAAAACCGAAAACCCGTTCTTTGCCTATCCGAAGGAAAAGGCCAAGTACGATCTCGACCAGCTCGATAGCGATCTGCGGGCACAGGGTTTCCTTTTTCACATTGATAGCGTTTACCGCGACACCGGCGCAAATCCTGACGGTTCGGCTCGAGGCGGCGCGGCGAATGCGCTTGAGGCGGCGCGGTCGGTGCTCACGGATCCGTCGCT
>DASSXN010000163.1:0-5458 GCA_035703785.1 Xanthobacteraceae bacterium | reverse complement strand
CCGTACATGGTGTGCAGCATGGCGTGGCCGGTGCGGTCGGCCGCGGCGCAGGTGCGCTGGGCGGTGCCCTTGCCGTAGTGGGTGGTCATGCCGCCGAACGGCCGCTGGTAGATCTTGCCGTCGTCGCGCCGCGAGAATGGCAGGCCCCAATGCTCCAGCTCGTACACGGCTTGCGGCGCGTTGCGGCACATATACTCGATCGCGTCCTGGTCGCCGAGCCAGTCCGACCCTTTGACGGTGTCGTACATGTGCCAGCGCCAATCGTCTTCGCCCATATTGCCAAGCGCGGCGGCAATGCCGCCTTGCGCCGCGACGGTATGAGAGCGCGTCGGAAACACTTTGGTGATGCAGGCGGTGCGCAGGCCGGCTTCACTGCAGCCGACGACGGCACGTAATCCGGCGCCGCCGGCGCCGATCACCACGACGTCGTAGGCGTGATCCTCGATCGGATAAGCGCGGCCATTAATGGCCGGTGCGGCGCCGCCGTTTTGTCCAGTCTCGGCCATGCTCACAATCCGAATGCCAGCTTCAATATGCCGTAGATCGAGGCGAGCCCGACGGCGACGGCAAAGAAGGTATTTGCCATCAGCAAGGTGAGTTTGAGTGAATCGTCATGGACGTAATCTTCGATGATCACCGCCATGCCGATCCGCATATGGATCGTGATCGACATCACGAACAATAGCATGATGATGACGACTGCCGGTGAGCCCAGGATTTGCGCGACTGCGGCCTGGTTGCGGCCAAGAAGCGTAATGAGAATGGCGATCGCGGCGATGGTCAGCGGCACATTGGCCACCGCTGTGAGCCGCTGATGCCAGAAATGCTCGGTGCCGGACTTGGCGGCGCCGCGGCCGAGCACGCGGCCGAGCGGTGTGCGGATGTGCAATGGCCCGGGCATTATGCAATCCCCATCGTGAGCATGATGAACAGCCACAGCACGATCGTGATCGTGATCGAGCCGACTAGGTTCGCGGCCGCCAGCCATTCACGCTCCTTGGGTCCGAAGCCGCGCCCGGTGTCCCAGATCAGGTGGCGGATGCCGCCCAGCATGTGATGGATCACGCTCCAGGTATAGCCGAACAGGATGAGGCGCCCGATCCATGAGCTGGCGAACCATTGAAAGCGGGCATAGGCGTTGGGATTTGCCGCGGCGATGAGCCACCAAGCCAGTAACAACGTGCCGAAATAATTGGCAAAGCCGGTGACGCGATGGACGATCGACATCATCATCGTCAGCATCGGCCGGTAGATCTGCAGATGCGGCGATAATGGCCGCTCGGCGCCTGCGTTTTGTTCGAGCGAATGTGTGTCGGCCATCATGCTCATCCGCTTGGGTAGCGCCGCGGCGGTGCGGCGCTTGCAGTTCCTATCGAATTCGCGCGGCCGCCGCAACGCGCGTACGCTTGGACGCAACTTGGACGCGACCTAGGCACGACTTGGACGCGATCTGGGCACGCGGAATCTAGCGCGCAGCCAGCTTTCGCATTCTGCGAAAATATAACTCGTTTTTGTCGGTGCAATCAGCAATATCTTAAACCTGACTTCGCAAAATACGAAGGATGGTGTCCTCCCATGCGTTTCGACCTCGCCGATCTCAGCCTGTTCCGCCATGTCGTCGAAGCCGGCAGCATTACGCACGGCGCCGAACGCGCACATCTGGCGCTCGCCGCGGCCTCGACCCGGATCCGCAATATGGAAGGCGTGCTCGGCGTGCCGCTCTTGACGCGCGGCCGCCAGGGCGTGACGCCGACCCAAGCAGGCCGGACGCTGTTGCAGCATGCCCGCGCCATTTTGCGTCAATCGGAGCGGCTGCACGAAGACTTAAGCGCCTATGGCGGCGGTCTTGGCGGGCAAATCCGGGTGTTGTCGAACACCAACGCGCTGACCGAATTTCTTCCCGAAGCGTTGAGCTCGTTTCTCGCCGCGCATGCGCATGTCAGCATCGATCTCGAGGAGCGGCTAAGCGATGAGATTGTCGGCTTGATCGCGGAAGGAGTTGCCGACATCGGCATCGTCGCCGGCACGGTCGATGCCGGCGCGCTCGAGACCTATCCGTTCCGCCGCGACCGCTTCGTGCTTGTGGTTGCGCGCGGTCATCCGCTTGCCAAGCGCGCCAGGATCAGCTTCGAGGAAGTGCTCGAGCATGATTTCGTCGGCCTCGATCGCGCCAGCGCGCTGCAGCGTTTCCTGGCCAGCAAAGCCGCCCGCATCGGCCGGCCGCTGCGGTTGCGGGTGCAATTGCGCAGTTTCGACGCGGTGTGCCGGCTGGTCGAATGCAGAGTCGGCATCGGCATCGTGCCGCAGACCACGGCGCGCCGCGTGGCTAAGACTATGGCGATCAAACCGGTGACGCTTTCGGATCCATGGGCGGTGCGCGATCTCACCATTTGCGTCAAAAGCCGCGACGAATTGCCGGTCTATGGGCGCCAGCTGGTCGAGCACCTGAGGTCCAGAAGTCAGCAATCAGTGGTCAGTAATCAGAAAAGCGTTTCTGATTACTGATTCCTGCTACCTGGGCATCAGCACCCAATAATCGAGGTCAAGCAGGACCGCGGCTTGGTAATCGTCGCCGGATTGCAGCGGAAAATCCGCGCAAGGCCGGTCTCGTGTAGCAATCGTCCGCAGCCGCAGCGCGCCGACATCGGCGCGGCCGGGCAATTCCGCTTTTGCCAGCACTTCCGACCAGGCGAAGACCGTGCCGCCGGCAAACAGCGGCGCAACATGGCGGCCGCCGTTGATTGCGGCGACGTGAAACGCATTGGCCAAACCATTGAAGGACAGCGTGCGCGCCAGCGAAATGACATGTCCGCCATAGATCAGCCGCCGCCCGAACCGCCCCTGGCCCTCGACGAATTGATTGAAATGGATGCGCGCGGTGTTCTGATAGAGCCGGGTCGCGATCTGATGCTCGGCCTCCTCGACCGTGACGCCGTCGACATGATCGATCCGCTCGCCGACTTCGTAGTCGCCGAAACGGTCGGCGCTGCCGGCGAGCGCGAAGTCATAGGCGGCGACGTCGATCGGCGGACAGGCCTCGCCGAGGAGTTTGGGATCAAGCGCTGTCGGCAGCCGCGGTACGTGATCGCCCGGCGCCGGCGCCGCCTCATCACGCTTGCGCACCATGACCCAGCGCACATATTCGAGCACCGGCGCGCTATCCTGGTTGTAGCCGGTAGTGCGGACGTAAACGATTCCGGTCTTCCTGCTCGAATTTTCCTTCAATCCGATCACCTCAGATTGTGCGGCGAGCGTGTCGCCGGGATAAACGGGCTTGCGAAAAAAACAATTGGCGTAGCCGAGATTGGCGACCGCGTTGAGCGACACGTCGGGTACGGTCTTGCCGAACACCACATGAAAAACCAGCAAGTCGTCGAGCGGCGAGCGCGGATAACCGATCGCCTTGGCGAAGGTGTCGGAGGATTGAACCGCAAAGCGAGGGCTGAACAATCCAGTATAAAGCGCCGCGTCGCCGGTGGTCAGCGTGCGCGGCGTGGCGTGCCGGATGACCTGCCCGACGCGGAAATCCTCAAAGAAATTGCCGGGACTGTTCTTGGACATGACTTTCACATGGCTCTGACTTTCAGGCGGCGTGCTGGCGGCGACCAACGTTCCGCTTGCCCCTGTTCTATTGGACCCGTCTTATTGGACCTGTCTTAACCGGCCCCGCGAAGCGGGGAAAGCATCTCGCTTGACTGACGGGAATGTGAGGAGAAGCTGACCTGCCGTTTTGCTAAAGCTTCGCCCGCCAGATGGCCGGATCATATGAGCATCGAAGCCGCATCCCGTTCTGTGGACCTGCAGGAGCCCGCGACCGGCGGGGCCGTGATTCATCCGCGCTGGGTGCGCATTACGCATTGGATCAATGCGCTGGCAATGTTCATGATGATCGGTTCGGGCTGGCAAATTTACGATGCCTCGCCGCTATTCGATTTCCTCAATTTTCCGCCCGCGCTGGCGCTCGGCGGATGGCTTGCCGGGGCGCTGTTGTGGCACTTCGCCGCCATGTGGCTTCTGGTCATCAACGGCATCGTCTACGTCACGCTCGGCTTTGCCACCGGGCGATTTCGCCGCAAGCTGCTGCCGATCCGGCCGCGCGCCGTGGTCAGCGATTTTTTTGCGGCCTTGCGCGGCCGGCTCTCGCATGACGATCTCGCCGTCTACAATTCGGTGCAGCGGCTGCTTTACGCCGGCGTGCTCGTGGCCGGCCTCGTCATCGTTCTTTCGGGGCTGTCGATCTGGAAGCCGGTGCAATTTAAGTACCTCACCGTCTTATTCGGCGGCTATGACACCGCGCGCTATGTCCATTTCTTCGCCATGACGGCAATCGTGGCTTTTCTGACAATCCATGTCGTGCTTGCGCTGATCGTGCCAAAAAGCCTGCGCGCCATTATCTTGGGCCGGTAGAGGAAAATCGGATGCCCCAGAAGCGCAAAACACCGCCCGGCATCGATGCCAAACTACTGATCAAGGATGCGGCGAAACTGTTGCCGGCCCCTTCACGCCGGCTGTTTCTGCGCGGTGCCGCCAGCCTCGGCTCGCTGGCGATGCTGACCGGCTGCGACATCATCGACGGGCCGTCGGCCGAGAATGCCTTGCGCGTCGTGTCGCGGTTTAACGACCGCGTCCAGGCGCTGTTGTTCAGCAAGACAACGCTGGCGCCGGAATTTCCGGAAAGCGCGATCACGCGGCCATTTCCGTTCAATGCCTATTATTCGCTCGACGAGGCGCCGGATATTGACGGCGACTCTTATCAGCTCGAGATCGGCGGCCTCGTTGACAACAAGAAGTCCTGGACGCTTGCCGAACTCGACCGCTTGCCGCAAGTGTCGCAAATCACCCGGCTCGTTTGCGTCGAAGGCTGGAGCGCCATCGGCTCGTGGCAGGGCGTGCGACTGTCCGATTTCCTTAAAGGGATCGGCGCCGATTTGAGCGCGAAATATGTCTGGTTCCAGTGTGCGGAGGGCTACTCCAACACCATCGACATGCCGACCGCGCTGCATCCGCAAACCCAATTGACGCTCAAATTCGATCACCAGACTCTGCCGACCGCTTACGGTTTCCCGATCAAGATCCGCATCCCGACCAAGCTCGGATTCAAGAATCCGAAATACGTCACCGCGATGTGGGTACAGAACAACGACGCCGGCGGTTATTGGGAAAACCAGGGCTATAATTGGTTCAGCGGCCTCTGAAAATTTTTCCGCTCCGCGAATTAGCCACTCTGAAATTGTCGTTTTCACCACCCGCGCGGCCCGCGTCTTGCCAAGCGCCGTGACGGCGATTAGCAATCGACGCCTCATTTGCCGGGGCGTCCTGCATGGCTCGTTACAAGCTCCTTCTCCTCGCCGGCGACGGCATCGGTCCGGAGGTCATGGCCGAGGTCAAGCGGCTCCTTGCCTTTTACGCGGCAAAGGGAATCGCCGATTTCGCTATCGAGGAGGATCTGGTCGGCGGC
>DASSXN010000171.1:0-4849 GCA_035703785.1 Xanthobacteraceae bacterium | reverse complement strand
CGGATATTGAATAGCCAGGACACCGCTTGCGGATCGGAGACGATCAGCACATCGGCGCGCTTTGCAAAGGCCTCCAGAACACGCACGAGCTTGGCGGTAGCGTCTTCGCCGGCATAGCGCAGATCGTGCAACATCACGGCGCCGAGCGGCGGCTGCGGCCGCGTTTGCCAGAGCCCATCGATCGGATTGTCGGCGACCGCAACGAGGCTGCCGCCGGCGGCGTCGGCGGCTTTGGCGAGGCGCTCGGCGCCGTCGACGGTATGCAGCCACGGCGAATAGCCGAGCTTGGCGCCCGACGGCAGGTTCTCCTCAATCCAAGCCGTGGGCGGATGCTCGACCAAATGCTCGACCGCGAATGCCGCGCTATCGACCTCCTCGCGCACCTGTACCAGATAGCGGCCGTCGACGAAAATCACCGCGCGGTCGGCGAGCACGATGGCGGCGCCGGCCGAGCCGGTAAAGCCGGTCAGCCAGGTGAGCCGCTCGGCGCAGGGCGGCACATATTCGTTCTGATAACGGTCGGCGCGCGGTACGACCAAGCCGTCAAGTGCGCGGCGTTTCAATTCGGCGCGCAGCGCGGCGAGCCGCGGCGCGCCGGCGGCGCGCTCGCTGCGGTCTTCGAACGACTGGAATTGCGCTTCGAACATAGGATGGCAATCTAAGGGCGCGGTTCGTTGCGGACAACCGCGGCGCGCGTAAGAACCAAAGTGGTCCAGCCGTCGACCGCGATGCGCCGCTCGAGCGTGAAACGCGGATAAAAGGCGCGCGCGGCGCTGGCCTGCGCGTTCAACAGGCCCGACAGAATGACGCGGCCGCGTGGCGCGACAATCCTGGTCAAGGGTGCGCCGAGTTTTTGCAGCGGCGCCAGCAGAATATTGGCGAAGATCAGATCGAATGGCGCGCCGGCACGAATATCCGCTGCCGCGAGACCATTGGCGCGACAGACGCGCACCAACGGGGCGCTGCGATTAAGCCTTGCATTGTCGCGTGCGATCCGCACCGCCTGCGCATCGATATCGCTCGCCAGCACGCGGCCGCGCAGGCTTTTGGCGGCGGCGATCGCCAGCACGCCGCTACCGGTGCCGAGATCGAGAATCCGCGGAGCGCCCGTCACCCTGAGGTGCTCGGCGCGCCGCGCCGAGCCTCGAAGGGTGCGTGGCGGATTTCGGCCGCGATCCTTCGAGGCTCGCTTCGCTCGCACCGCAGGATGACGGGCTACTAGCGACTTGCAGATCGCATCCAGCGCCAGCAAGCAGCCGCGCGTCGAGCCGTGATGACCGGTGCCGAAGGCCTGCGCCGCCTCGATTTCGATGCCGATTCGGTTCGGTAGCGCGCACCCGCGATCGTGCGCGCCGTGGACGACAAAGCGTCCCGCTGCGATCGGCTTTAACCTGAGGAGACTCTCGGCAACCCAATCCTTGGCGGCGACGCGCTCGAAGCGCAGCGCCTTGCCCGCGGCGGCGCTAGCCGCCGACATCGCCAAAGCGCGTACCGCGGCCGCGTTGACATTGGAGCGGAAGTAGAACGTCACGCGCCACTGGCCGTGCCCCGCATCCACAAGGCTGACCGCAACTTCGTCGGCAAAGAACGCCTCAGCAAAGCGGTCCGCGACGCGCCGCGCCGATTGTTCATCGGCTGTCAGCGTGCCGATCCTGGTATCCGCTGCGTGCGGAAGCGCTTGGTAATTCATTGCAGCATCGATCGTTTTCAAAGTTCTCCACCGAATTCACAGGGACGGCGGCGCACGCTTTTATTCCCGCAAATGCCGAAAATATTCACCGCGCGATCCACGCTTTGTTTGTCACATTTCCACAGCCGTTTCGCCTATATTTCCACAGCATTGGAAAGATGGCGGAGCCATTGAATGACCGGACTATTAACTGCTCGATGCACGCGCCCCCGTTTTCTGATCGCCGCGGCGATCATGGCGGCCGCCTGTGTCGCCACCGTCGCGTTCGGCCGTGCCGCGGCGCAGACCATGCCGGATTACGCGGGCGTAGTCGCGGCGCCTGACCGCAGCGAGGCCGACCGCGACGCCGACAAGCGCCGCGATCCGACACCGTTCCTCGCCTTTGCTGCGCCGCGTCCAGGCATGAAGGTGCTCGATATGGGCGCGGGCGGCGGCTACAGCAGCGAACTGATGGCGCGCGCGGTGGCGCCGAACGGGGTCGTCTTTGCGCAAAATCCAGCCGACCTCGGCGAGCGCGCCAAAACCGCTTTCCAGGCGCGGCTGGCGACGCCGGCGATGAAGAATGCCGTCGCCGACATCGCGCCGTTCGACGATCCGGTTCCCGCCGGTGTGCAGGACTTCGATCTGATCACGTTCCTATTTTACTACCACGACACGACCTACATGGAGGTCGATCGCGGGCAGATGAACCGCAAATTGTTCGCCGCGCTCAAGCCCGGCGGTACTCTTGTCATTGCCGATCATTCGGCGCTGCCCGGCCAAGGCGTCTCAGTCGGCAAGACGCTCCATCGCATCGAGGAGGCTACTTTGCGCCAGGAAGTCGAAGCCGCCGGTTTCAAGCTCATCGCCACCGGCGATTTCTGGCGCAATGCCGCCGACCCGCGCGATTTCCCGAGCTTCAAGCGCGATATGCCGGTCGACAATTTCGTGCTGAAGTTTCAGAAGCCGATGTGAGCGGCAAATCAGGCGACACTACTTCAGCTCGTCCTTCACCTTGTCGAAACCGGCATTGATGCAGTCATCGTCGACGCCAGGTGAGCCGGACACGCCGATGCCGCCGATCACCTGATTGCCGACCTTGATCGGCTGCCCGCCGGGAATTGCTATGACATTCGGCAACGTCACCTGCTGATGCACGACCGACGTCGGATCTTGCAGCTTCTTGGCATATTCCGCGGTCGGCTGTTTGAAGCTCATCGCGGTATAGGCCTTGCGCCGCGCATTCTCCATTGTATGCGGCGAGGCTTCGTCGCCGTGCATGGCGACGATAGTGTCGCCGTCGCGATTCACCACGACCGCGGATACCGGATAGCCCTTGGCGGCGCAGGCGGCGACCGCCGCCTCGGCAATAGTCTTGGCGACGTCCAATGATAGATCCTTATGCGTGATTAGCGCCGCGCCGGCCGGCCCGGCGCAAAGGGCGGCGAGCGCGAGAGCGGCGAAGCTAGAGCGGGCAATATCCGACATGGTTGTGGTCCTCCCGACAAAGATCAGCGAGTAGCGAGTAGCGAACACCGACACGGTCTTCGCTATTCGCTACTCGCCATTCCCTATTCGCTATCCGCCATTCGCTATGCGCAATGCATTACCGCTGCCAGTAGCCCGGCGGACTGTAAGAAGGCGGGGCGTAGGACGGCGGCGCGTAATTAGGCGGCGGATAGCCGGGCTGGGCGTAATACGACTGCCCGTAATAGGACTGACCCTGATAGGGCCGGGCATAGGAACGCTGCGCGTAACCGGGCTGGTAGCTGGGCTGGCCATAACTGGGCTGGCCATAGCTGGGCTGGCCATAACCGCGATCACCGTAATAGGGCGAGGACTCGGGGCCATAGCCGGGTGCGATCTGGGTCGGCTCCGACGACACGGTCTCGTTGAGCGGCAGCCGCGAGCGCGCCACCGGGGCGTTGTCGCCGCCCGGGGTGCGGCCCGCAACCACGACCTTGGTCTCGCCCATCCCTTCCGCCTTGATCAGGCTGAACAGCGTCTGCGCATGGTCGGGTGAGAGCCGCACGCAGCCATGCGACACCGCACTGCCGAGATGCTTCACGTCGAAAAAGCCGTGGATGGCGTGACCTTCCAGGTCGAAGAAAATCGCGTGCGGCATCGGCGCATTGTCCCATTCCTGGGAATAATGATCGGCGTCCATGCGGTTCGGCTTGAACGTGCCGCTTGGCGTGTCATAGCCGGGACGCCCGGTCGAGACCGGCCAGACATAGCGCTGCGCGCCATCGACCGCGACCGACATCTGCTGCGTGCTTTTGTCGATGGTGACGAGGATGCTGGCGCTCGCGGGTGCTGCGAGCGGTAGAGCGAGCGCGGCAGCAAACGCGCAAGCGCGAAGCCACGCACCGTCAGGCGCCGTGCCTACAGACATTTTACTGAAAAACATGCCGATACCCGAATGCCTGCGAACCCCAAGCATAGAAGTCTCTCGCCGCACTTTGGTTCAATCAAGTCGTCATGCACGCGTTAGCGGACGGAATGGTGAACGGATTGGGGCAGCGCTTTCTTCCGCTTCACCCGCGCCTGCTCTTCAATTCCCCTGCCCCGGCGCCGCGGTGGGGGAGGGTAAGTTCGATCGTTCTCGCGGCGCGCCTTTGCACTCCTTCTCCCCGCTTGCGGGGAGAATGTCGGGATGAGGGGGCATTGCCACCAAGCTCAGACTCGCCGACACGCCCCCTCACCCGGATTGCTGCGCAATCCGACCTCTCCCCGCACAGCGGGGAGAGGAAAGAATAAAATCTCGTTCTCGCGATGCGGCTGAGCATCCGAGCTATGACACGCCACGGTCACGCCACTCTCAGATCGTCACCACCGGGCATAACCGTTCGCAGAACGGGTGTCCTTCGGACGCCTATGCCGGTGGTCCATGCTGACGTGACGCCCACGAGCGCCGGTGGAAAGCACTGCGCAAGCGAAGCTTTTGCATGGATGCCCGGGTCAAGCCCGGGCATGACGGACGGGAAAGAACGAAAGAAAAGATTCGGAGGCGAAACGCCGACAGACGCAATGGTAGTTTGCCGTGCCTTCGGGCACGGCCGCGCCTGCAGCGGCAGGCGCACATCTATCGGCGTTCCACCGCGGCTCTGGCTTAGGCGACCGAACGCCACTACCCGGCTTCAGTTCCGCGCTTCCTGAGCTGGTGCCTTTAAGCGGGCG
>DASSXN010000169.1:0-2643 GCA_035703785.1 Xanthobacteraceae bacterium | reverse complement strand
GCCAGTAGAACGCTCGCCCGTATTTTTTGAGAGCATGGCCGAGGCAGCCAAAGAGGGGAAAAAGGCCCTTGGGCACTTCCTAGCCAAACGGGCGGCCTGAGATCGTTGTAAGCACTCGACGCCCCGTTGTTCCTTTGCCTTGGCGGCCGAAACGGACTTCTTCAGGCTTGCCGTGATCCGGGGGAAAGAGGTCAGCCAGCGCGTGTGATCGCTTGCCGCGTCAGGAATGGTCATCCGCAGCCGGTACGAACAGTTCGTGTGTCTGGTCGAGGCCGCGCAATTTATGCAGTCCCAGCGATCGCAGTGCGCCGCCATGTGCGCGCGCGAAATCGTCGCTGACGACCAAGGGCAAGTCGAGCGACTTTGCGACCGCTTCGATCCGACTGACCAGATTGACGCTTGGCCCAATGACGGTGAAATCGAGCCGGTCGGCCGCGCCGATATTGCCGTAAATCACGGTGCCGTAGTGCAGCGCGACCACCATCTTGAGCAACTCGCTGCCCAGGGATTCATGCTCGATCGCGTGCACCGCGGCCAACGCCTCGTGCGCGGCCGCCATCGCGTTCATAGCGGCGTCGGCGACTCCTTCGAAAGTCGCAAGCGGAAAGATTGCTAACAGCCCGTCGCCGATGAACTTCAGAATCTCGCCGCGGTGGTCAGCGATGGCGCGGGCCTGGGCGTCGAATACCCGGTCCAGAATGGCGATGATCTCCTCGCCGGCGACGCGGTCGGAGAGTTTTGTGAAACCGCGCAAATCGGACGACCACAAAACGGCAGCGATCGCTTCGCCACTGCCGCGCCGGATCTGGCCGGCCAGCACCCGTGGACCGGTCTGCGGGCCGAGATAAGCGATGAGTACGTTCTCGGCGATATGCTTTTGGTTGTGCATGTCGACTAGGACGGACAACAGCTCGCTGATCCGTTTTAGATCAGCGATCTCGCCTTCGGAAAATCCGCCCGGCCGGTCGCTGACATAGGTCACCATGTAGGACGATGGACCGTAGACGCCGCCGACCGGAAGCGCGAGATAATCGGTCGCGCCACGCTCCTTGAGATCATGGAGCACCGCGAAATCGAATTGCGCCTCCGGCCCGTCAAGGCGCCGGCGCAAGGTTTCGCCACCTTCGCGCACGCGCAGCACCGGATTGACCTCATACGGTATAAGGTCGCGCATCTCATGCTTGATCATCATCCGCACCGTCCGCTCGGTGTCTCGCCACCAGATGATGGCGGCGCCGAGATATTGCGGATGCAGCGTCCCGACATGCAGGCTCACACGCAAGAGCGGAAGGCCGGCGGCATGAAGCCGCCAGGAGAATTCGTCGATCGCGGCCGCACCGGAGGTAATCCGGCGTGCCGGGCCGATCATCCAATCGGCGATGCCATTGACGCTGTCATGGGCCGGCCGTTCAGACGGTGGCCGCTCGACCGTCTCGGCGGTGACGACCGTACGGCCTTCGACAATCAGGGTTTCGCTGGTTGCCTCGTCGGCCATCGCCTACTGAGTTGGAGCGCAAATTTAGGCCCCGTCAAGCGCCAGCCGGCCGTCCGCGCTGGTGACCGAGTGAGCAGCCCGCAATCGCCAATGCCGGTCCAAATCGACATTGAGAAATTATTGGAGCCGAGTCGCATGAAACGCCGCCGCAAATTGCAACCCGTGGCGATCAACCCGCTGGTTGTTGACCTGTCACACCACAACGACGTCGCCGATTTTGGCACGGTCAAAGCTGCCGGCATCGCCGGGATCATCCACAAGGCGACCGAGGCGATCGGCTTCGTCGACAACATGTACGCCGTCCGGCGCGGCCCCGCGATGAACGCCGGTCTGTTGTGGGGCGCGTATCATTTCCTGCGGCCGGATTCGATCCCAGCGCAGGTCGATTTCTTCCTCAAGATCGCCGCGCCGGACAACGCGACGCTGCTCGCGCTCGACCACGAGGACGAGCGCGTCCCCCTCATTAATGCCAAGGAATTTCTGCTCCGGGTCGAGCACGCGGTCGGCCGCAAGGCAGTGCTCTATTCCGGGTTCCTCATAAAAGAACAGCTTGACGACCGCATCGACGGTTATCTCGCTGCGCATCGCCTCTGGCTCGCGCAGTACGGCCCACGCCCGGTGACGCCACGCAACTGGCCGAGCGCTTGGCTATGGCAGTTTACCGGCGACGGCGTCGGCCCCAGACCGCACAGTATTCCGGGAATCGTCGACACTGGCATAGACATCAACCACTTTGACGGCGACGCGGCGAAGCTCGCGGCCGAATGGTCCGGCCCGACTACCGTCGAGCCGGCAACTGTTTAGGGTCAAATGAGACGTCCCATCGGGTGGGCACCGTCCTGAACCTCATGTTGAGAGCAGTCGCGACGCGGTGATCGAATAGACTGAGCAATGTCCGCTATTGGCACAAAGCGGACATTCAACTCTCGCCCGGCAACGTCCGCTTTCGGGGATAAAGCGGAAATCGCAATTTCAGAGCGTCATGTCTGCTTTTGACATCGTTCGCCGATGTCGCGGTCTTGCGCCAAGCGCAAAGAGGGCAGACCCTAACAGACCGACGTTCAGCTATCCAAGAACGTCGGAAGAGGTCGTCACCTACGAACGTCAATGGTGGGCTGAGAAAATGGTGACGGCAATCCGCAGGGAGG
>DASSXN010000162.1:0-14115 GCA_035703785.1 Xanthobacteraceae bacterium | reverse complement strand
TTGTCGCTGTTAGCTCGCTAAGTCCGACCCAATGTCCGCTTTGCCCCCGAAAGCGAACATTTTAGCAGACGTTTGCTGGTCAAAACGCGGCCCCATAGCCGATGCGCGGGTCGAACAGTTGCAGCCGATAATCACGCTTATCGGACGTGTTAAAGTGCTGCACGCTGGGTAAGCGCGATTCGCTTGAGAGCGTGATCGCCTATTCCTGCGAGAACGAGCGTGTTTGTTCGTTGCCACAATATCGGAACGCACTCTGGGATTTTGCGGGCTTCAAAACCTGTTTCCATTTCAAGTTCAGAATTTCCGAGAGCGGTCGGTGAACAACAGAAAGCACGATCGATACCACCCAAAAATCCGTTAGGGCATCTGATAGGGCAGGAAGTTCAACCCCGGCCCCCAGTATTATTCAATTAATTCAATAGCTTATGTATGTCAATTGGCGGAGAGGGTGGGATTCGAACCCACGATACGGTTTCCCGTATACACGCTTTCCAAGCGTGCGCCTTAAGCCACTCGGCCACCTCTCCACATTGGAAAAATCGACCGGCAATATAGCGGCAGGGCTTGCGGTTACAACCCGCGGTGACACGCTGCCGAGCCGCGCGACATAACGGAACATTCTAAATCGCGGCCTTGGCAGCGCCCACGTTCGAGTCGCGTCGGACCACTCACCGACCCCTTCAGCCAAGGCCCCCTTTCAGCCAAGCCCCGCAGCAAGCCGCAGCGCGGAACCATTCCATATGCATTTCGTTATTGTGGCAGACCAGAAAGAGGTGAAGCAGGAGGACGTCATGGGTCGTGGGCTGTTGTTATGGCTCCTCGGCATTCCGCTCTCGATCATTAATTTAATATGGGTGCTTGGCGGCCTTCACGGCTGATACTGCCAAGCGGAAGTAGCGTAGTGCGTATTGAAGGCCCGACGCCGAGTCGGGCCTTCTCTTTGCGCGCTTCCACCGCTGTGCGCGTTATCCTACATTAGCCGCATGAACGCCTCGGACGACGATTACCTCATCCGCCCGGATCCGCACGACCCGCGCTTGACCGAACGCGTGGCCGGCGTCGATCAAACCGGCTGCCGGATCGAAACGGCGGTGACCGTCGAGCGCGCACTGACGATCTTCCTCAATTCCCAGGAGATCGTCACCGCGATGACGATTAATGACCATCCCGAATATCTCGCGCTCGGCTATCTCCTCAACCAGAACATGCTCAAGCTGGACGATGTCGTCACCTCGGTCGATTACGACGAGGACCTGGCGGTCGTCATCGTGCGCACCAAACGCAAGACCAATTACGAAAAGAAGCTGAAGAAAAAAATCCAAACCTCGGGCTGCGCTCAGGGCACCGTGTTCGGCGACCTGATGGAAGCGCTGGAGGACGTTAAATTGCCGCCGGCGGAGCTGCGGACCTCCTGGCTCTATGCGCTCACGCACAAGATCAACACCACGCCGTCGCTTTATCTCGAAGCCGGTGCAATCCATGGCTGCGTGCTCGCGGTGCAGGACCGGCCGCTGGTCTATATGGAAGATGTCGGCCGACACAACGCCGTCGACAAGATTGCCGGCTGGATGTTCAAACATCGCGTGCCGGCAGCCGACAAGATCTTCTACACGACCGGCCGGCTGACCTCGGAAATGGTGATCAAGACCGTGCGCATGGGTATTCCGATCCTGATCTCGCGCTCCGGCTTCACTGCCTGGGGCGTCGAGCTTGCGCGCAAGGCGAACTTGACGCTGATCGGCCGCGCCCGCGGCAAGCGCTTCATCGCACTAGCGGGAGAAGATCGCATCGTGTTCGATCAGGACCTCGCTTACATCGCCGAAGAAAGCGCAAAGCACCGGCGCAAAGCCGCGGTGCACGACGATTGAGCGCGGTGGCCGCGCCCGTCCCTGCAACTCTCGGCCTCGTGCTTGCCGGCGGTCAGGCGCGCCGCATGGGCGGCGGCGATAAGGCGCGAATCACGATCGGCGGCGTCACCATCCTGCAACGCGTGCTCGCTTGCCTTAAGCCGCAATGCACCAGTCTCGTGATCAACGCCAACGGCGACCCCGCGCGCTTTGCCGATACCAAGCTGCCGGTGGTCAGTGACAACGTGCCCGATTTCGCCGGCCCCCTCGCCGGCATTCTCGCCGGCCTCGATTGGACGGCGCTGCACATGCCGGAATGCGAATGGCTCGCCAGCGTGCCGGGCGATTGTCCGTTCCTGCCGAATGATCTGGTCGCGCGCTTGCACGCGGCGCGCGCCGCTGCCGGCGCGCCGCTCGCCTGCGCCCATTCGGGCGACTGGCGGCACCCCGTCATCGGTCTATGGCCGCTCGCGCTGCGCGATGATTTGCGCCACGCGCTTGTCGCCGAAGGCCTGCGCAAGATCGAAATCTGGACCGCGCGTCACGGCGTCGCGATCGCCGATTGGCCGGCAGAACCGGTCGATCCATTCTTCAACGTCAACACTCCGGACGATGCGGCACAAGCACAAACAATGGCGGCCCGATTTATCGACCTTCAGCTCAGCAAGGACGCGTAGGGCAGAAAACCGACCATCGTGCCCGGCTCGACACTGGTCACGTCCTCGCCGAGTTCGGCAAGGCCGTCGGTTTCGGTGAGCGAGGTGAGCACACCGGCGCCATCTTGCGGATATTTGACGGCATCAATCATGCCGTCGGCGCCCATGCGCAGGGCGACGCGGACATATTCGCGACGACCTTTTCGTTTTTTATACGAAAATGCGGCGCGCGCCGGCATGGCGACAAGCGGCTCGGGCAAGGCGCCGGCCAAGCGCAACAACAACGGCCGCACCACGCGAACGAAGGTGACGAACACCGCGACCGGATTTCCCGGCAGGCCGACAAAGGCGGCGGCTTCACCGGTCTCGCCGCCGGGAATGACTCCCATCGCGACCGGACGGCCGGGCTTGATAGCAACCCGCCAGAATACAATGCGGCCGATGCTCTCGACCGCGCTCCGCACATAATCCGCTTCGCCGGTCGAGACGCCGCCCGAGGTGAGCACCAGATCATGATCAGCCGCCGCCGCCGCAATCGCCCGCGCCAAAGTTTTCGGCTCATCACGAAGAATGCCGAGATCGGTGACCTCGCCAAAGCGTGCGACCACCGCGGCGAGCAGATAACGGTTGGAGTCGTAGAGTGCCGCGCCGGCGAGCGGTGATCCCGGTTCGGCGATTTCGTCTCCGGTCGAGAACAGTGCTACGCGCACGCGCCGTTTCACATCAAGCTCGGTCAAGCCGAGCGCCGCGGCAAGCGCGACGTCTTGCGCCGACAACCGCCGTCCGGCGCGAAGCGCCACCGTCCCGGCGCCGATATCTTCGCCGGCAAGCCGCCGATTGGCGCCGCGCGATAGGCCGGGCGGCACAATGACGTGAGCGCCGTCGATCCGGCAATCCTCCTGCATAAAAACGGTATCGGCGCCGGCCGGCATCGGCGCGCCGGTGAAAATGCGTACTGCCTCACCTGATTTGACCGCGTGCGCGGCGGCATGGCCGGCGGCGACGCGGTCGACAATGGCGAGACGCTGCTCGCGCGCCGTGTCGATGTCCTCACCGCGAACCGCATAGCCATCGATCGCGGAATTATCGAATGGCGGCAGATTGACCGGCGCGATGATGTCCGCGGCCAGCACGCGACCGAGCGTCTCGCGCAACGGCACGCTTTGGCGTCCCGATACGGGATTAACACGAGCGGCGATCAATTGCTCGGCCTCGGCAACCGGCAGGAGCGGCCCGTTGAAGGCGAAGCAATCGTCGGTAAGCTGCGCCATCAGGCGTCGCTCCGCTGCGGAGTGCGCGTCGACTGCTCGGCTTTGCCAATCTGTTCGCGCGGCAGCGCTTCCGCCTGCAGGACATTGGCGATGGTCTCGATGTCGTCGAGCATCACCACCGGCACTTGCGCTTGCGGCAGCGGCGCGTCGGTCGCCACGGCGACGATGCAGTCGTCACCGGGATGCAACAGTGGTTTGCCGACTGCGGCGCGATAGACTTCGAGCTTGGGATGCGAATGCCGCTTGAAACCCTCAACGATGACGAGATCCACGGGACTTAGTTTCTTCAGCACATCGTCGAGCGACGGCTCCGGCTCGCGCTCGAGTTCGTGGACAATGGCCCAGCGGCGGCTCGATACCACCGCGACCTCGCTGGCGCCGGCGCGGCGATGCAGCCAGGAATCTTTGCCGGGCTGGTCGGTGTCGAACTCATGATGCGCGTGCTTGACGGTCGCGAGTTTCAGGCCGCGTTTGACCAGCACCGGGATCACCTTGGTGACCAGCGTGGTCTTGCCGGAGCCGCTCCAGCCCGCGAGGCCGATAACGCGCATAATTACATTATATGGACTATTGGGCCGCTGGTTCCATGCCAAGCACGCGAATGCGGTCGCGGGTCGTCTCGTCTTGCAACGCGGCAATAAAGGCCTGGACTGCCGGCCGCTGGCGCCGCGCCTCGACCACCAAGAAATCGTAGTGCTCCGGCGCGATCGGCAGAAAACCGAGACCGTAGAGGTTTGCGACCGGCGCGATAGCGACGCCCCAATCGGCGCGACGCTGGGCAATCGCGGCGGCCACCGCGTTGTGCGAGCGCGGCTGATTGGCATAACCGGAGGGCTTCGCCCTGCGCAGAAGGCTGTCGATCAGCACGCGGGTGCCGGAACCGGCATTGCGGTTGACCATCAAGATGGCGGGATCGGCCAAAGCGGCCTGCAGTGCAGCCTCGGCGGTACGGCCCTCAAAGCGCGCGTCGCCGCGACGAAAGACAAAGCCCTGCATGCGCCGCCAGCCCGGGACGAGCGTCAGTCCCGGTGTCAGCAGATGCTTGTTGTAGACGCCGCTCGCGGCATCGATGAGGTGTACAGGCGCAATATCGCATTCGCCGCGGCTTGCTGCGCTCACTCCGCCGAGACTGCCAACAGCAATAGTGCGCGCACGCACGCCGCGCTCGGCCAGAACGCCGACCACGACATCGAGCGCAATATCGTGACTGCCCATAATGACAAGATCGGGCGCGCGCTCGGATTTCCCGATCAGCGTGACTTCGACCTGGCTGTCGGCGTCGAGCGCGGAGGCGAGCGCGTCGATGGCAAAAAAACCGTCGGCCTGCGAGAACGCCGTCACCGCGCCGGAGCCCTTTCCGGTCGGAAACGCGATGAGGCCCTCGTCGGCACCCACCAGTGAAACCAGCACGAATTCTTCACGGCCGAGCTCGGAGGGTATGCGCACCGGCACGCGCGCAGCGACCGTGTGCGCGGCTTCGAGGGGTAATCCTGCCCGCACGCGAATAATCGGCGCGACGAAAGCATGGAACGTGAAGATCGCCGATGTCGGGAATCCCGGCAGCACGATCAGCGGCTTCTCCCCGATCACTGCAAGACAAAGCGGTTTGCCGGGCTTGAGCGCGACCCCGTGAACAAGAATGCCCGGGCTGCCGAGCCGCGATACCACCTGATGCGAGAGGTCGCCGGCGCCCTTCGATGTGCCGCCGCTGAGCACCACCATGTCGCACGAAGCGAGCGCAGCGCGCATGGCGCGCTCGAGCGCCGATTGGTCATCGCCGACCGCGCCGAACGGCACCGCTTCGCCGCCAACTTCAGCGACCGCCGCAGTGATAATGGCGCCGTTGCTGTCGTAAACGCCGCCGGGACGAAGCGGCTGACCGGGTTGAACCAGTTCGTCCCCGGTTGACAGCACAGCGACGCGCGGCCGCCGCACAACTTCGACGGAGGCCAAGCCGCACGCCGCGAGCATCCCAATCTCGCGCGAGCCGATCTGGACGCCTCGGCGCAGTAAGGTCTCGCCGCGCGCGATATCCGATCCGGCATAAGAGATGAACTGACCGCTTGTGGCGGCGTGGTGGACATCGATCGCCGGCGCGGCGTCATCCTCGACCAGTTCGGTGTGTTCGATCATCACCACCGCGTCGGCACCGCGCGGAATGACGCCGCCGGTCGCAATCGCCGTCGCCGTGCCGGAGCCGACTTCAAGCGCTGGCGCAACGCCGCAGGCGATGACCTCGCGATTGAGCGTGAGCCGCTTCGGCGTGCCGGGTCCGGCGCCAAGCGTATCCGCCGCCCGCACGGCAAAGCCGTCGACATTGGCCCGATCGAACGGCGGCGTATCGATTGGGGCGATCACATCAGCGGCGATGACGCGCGACAGCGCAGCGGCAAGCGGCAGTGATTCGCCGGGAAGCGGCGCGCGGTCGAGCCGCGCCTCGAAGCGTCGGCGCGCTTCCGCCGCCGAGACCACCTCCAGAAACTGCTCCTGCCGCGCCGCGCGGCGGATAGCATCAACAATCGCGGCGCGCGTTGGTTTGGCGTCTGGGCTCATGGCTGCGGCAAAGACGAATTCACGGCCATTGGTTCACGGTGACCTCGCTGCCGGCAGCAAAACCTTCGCTCGCGGCCGAAACCAGGATCCAGCCGTCGCTGCGGGTGAGCGCGGTCAAGGACAAATATCCGGACCCAAGCGGCTCCGCCATCCCATCGCTGCAGCTCACCGGGATCACCTCGGTCATTCCGATGGCCGAGGTCACCTTGCGCCGGAGCGGGAGCGTGGTGGGCGACTCCTCGACAATGCCGCCGGCGAGCTTGGCGACAAGATGCCGCCCGATCAGAAGCCACACCGCGAGCGCGGCATCGAGCCGGCCGGGAACGAGCAGCACCGGCCGGTTGCCGACAAAACCCAATGCCGCGGTCTCGCCCGGACAAATGGCAATGCCATGCGCTTCGACTTGCCCGAGACGCGCCAAGTCTTGCACCGCACCGTCACGCCGCCCGCTGCCAGTGCCGCCGATTGCGATTACGGCATCCGTTTTTCCATCGGCCAGCGCAGCGTCAAGCATGATGGGGTTGCTAGGCACCCTGCCGCCGGCGTCGAAGACCAGGCGAACGAGCATGCCAAGCGCCGCATTGATTACCGGCGTGCCGCCTACGCCGCCGAGGGCAACACCGATCTTCGGCTCACGGATCGACACGGCATCTATGTCAGCCGCAGACATCGCTGCGATGTCCATGGAGCGTACGCGCTGACCCGCGTAACGAAGAGGTGTCTGCGGCACGGTATCGTCGCCTGCGAGCAATACGCCTTCGCCAGGCGCGACTGCCGCTGTGGCTTCGGCGCTCTCGCCACGGAGTGTCACCGCATCGAGCGGCAACACAGCATCGGTACCGTTCGGCAAAGGCTCGCCCGGATCGATCCGCCGCGCGGTGAGCGTCAGCGGCACAGGTGTGTAAGGGCCGGCATCGGCGACTGCGTCAGCGTTCACGGCGAAGCCATCCCGTAGCGCAATGGCTTGCCGCGGATGCTCCGATGCCACCACATCTTCGGCGAGCCTCAGACCTTGTGCCCCTATCGGCCGAAATCTTTGCGTGGCCACTGGAGCCACGCGTGATTGAATAAGCGCGAGGATCGCCTCAAGCGGCGTCAGCCGTGCAATGCGCTGAGTGCTGGAATCCGCGGTCATGGCAATTATGATAAAGGCCTTCGTGTGCTTCTACGAATCGCAGCCAATGACGGAAAAAACGCTCAATTTACGCGGCCTCAAATGCCCGCTCCCGGCGCTGCGCACCCGCAAAGCGCTCAGCCAATCGCAGCCAGGCGATATTTTGATCGTCGAATGCACCGATCCCCTTGCCGGGATCGATATACCAAATCTTTTGCGCCAGACCGGCGACACGCTTGAAGACAGCCGCAAGGACAAAAAGCTGCTGACGTTTCGGATCAGGAAGGTCTGACGCCGGCGAGCATTTGCGTCATCCTGAGGTGCGAACGAAGTGAGCCTCGAAGGATGACGGCGAGGCGCTCACGCCGTCGCCCTTCGAGGCCCGCGCATTCGCGCGGACACCTCAGGGTGACGGCCATATTAGGCCTACTCCGCCGCGACGCGGTGCGCAGCGACGCCGCGCGCCTTGACCACGACTTTGATGGCATCGTCGACGCGGTCTTTGGCGTAACGGATCGCGGTCGGCAGATCGTCGAGCGCAAACGTATGGGTGTGGATCTTGGTCGCGTCGAAACGCTTTTGCGACATGAACGCCTCGGCACGATGGGTCGCGCTCTTGCCTTCGCCGCGGATGCCATAGAGATAAATGTTGTTGCGCACGATATGGGCGACGTCGACCGGCGTTTCGGCGTGCGGGAACGCCGCCAGGCACACTTTGCCGCCGCGATTGACCATGTACACGGCCTCGTTCACCGCATTCGGCGCGCCGGAGCATTCGACCACGTAGTCGACGCCCTTGCCGCCATTGAGCCGCTTGACCGCCTCGACCACGTTCTCGTTACGGACGTTGATGACGTGATCGGCGCCAAGTTCGCGCCCGATCGCAAGCCGATTGTCGCGAGTGCCGCTGAGAATCACCGGCTGCGCACCCAGGGCCTTCGCCACCGCCACGCCAAGAAGACCGATCGGCCCGGGACCGGTGACGACCACGCTCTCGCCGGCGACCAGACCGCCGAGCTCGGTCAGCCCGTACATCGCCGTGCCCGCGGTGACCACCAGCGTCGCCTCTTCGTCCGACATCGAGTCGGGAATGGCGACCAGCGTGTTGATGTTATTGACCTGATATTCGCAGAAGCCGCCGTCAGTGGTGAACCCGTTGGCGCGATGACCTTTATCGACATCGCCGTAATTGAGGCCGTAGTTATGGCATGAGGTGTACATGCCTTCGCGGCAGCGCTTGCACTGGCCGCAACCGGCATGGATTTCGACAGTCACCCGCTGGCCGATTTTGTATTCGTCGACGCCGGGGCCAAGCGCAACGACGGTGCCCATATATTCGTGACCCGGCGTGAAGTTCTTGTTGAACGGCTTGCCGCCGGCAATTAGAGCCGGTGAACCGTGATCGATGATCTCGAGATCGGTGGCGCAGATCGCAACCGCGTCGATGCGAACGAGAACTTCGGCGCGCTTGGGCACCGGAACCGGCTTTTGCGTGAGCTTAAGCTCGCCGGGATTGCCGAGCACCCAGGCCTTCATGGTCTCGGGAATCGGAAAATCCTTGTTCGTCTTCACACCGGGCCCGCTATACATGATCTTTCCTCCGGCTTTCGCCGCCACCTCTAACCCGAGTCTTTCTAATAATGTGTCTTTATGATGTGACCTTATAATGTGACCTTATAATCTGTCTTGCCGCGTCGCGAAACCGGCCCATTTCATGCCAATTCGCCGGCCGCATCGCGGTCGAGATCGACCAGCACGTCATCGCCATCTTGCACGACCTTATAAGTGCGCAGCGCCACGGCGCAGGGCGGCGCCTTGACCTCGCCGGTCGGCACGTGGAAAGCGCCCATATGCACGGCGCATTCGATCACCTCGCCGTCGAGCATGCCGTCGGCCAGACTGGCCGAGGCGTGGGTGCATTCGTCGTCGGTCACGTAATAGCGGCCGCCGAGATTGAATACCGCGAGGCGCTTGTCGCCGACGTCGAACGCCTTGACGCTGTCGGGCGCGATTTCAGTTTTGGCGCAGACGCGCACGATATTATCCGCCATAGCACTCCTCTTTGGGCGGCTGTTATATAGTCATTCCGGGTCCGAGCCACCGGCTCTGGCCCGAAGTCGGGGCACCCCATCGCGCTCGCGCGATGGGGACCCCGGGCCGGCCCGATGACAAGCTCCGCGAGGAGCCCGGAATCCATAATCCCGGCGCCCGTGGATATGGATTCCGGGCTCGCCACTTCGTAGCGCCCCGGAATGACCAAGTGAGGAGCCGCGATGCAGGTTCTGGTGATCGGCGCCGGCGTCATCGGACTTGCAGTCGCGCGCACCGCGGCGCAAGCCGGTCACGAGGTGACCGTCGCCGAAATGACCGGCGGGATCGCCAACGGCATTTCCTCGCGCAACAGCGAGGTGATCCATGCCGGGCTTTATTATCCGACCGATTCGATGCGCGCGCGCCATTGCGTCCGCGGCCGGCGAATGCTGTACGCGTTCTGCGTCTTGCATGGCGTGCCGCATCGCAAATGCGGCAAGCTTGTCGTTGCCACCAATCCCGCCGAATTGGCGAAGGTCGAGACCATTCACGCGCAGGCGGAGGCTAATGGCGTCGAAGGAACGGAGATGATCGGCGGCAATGCCGCGCGGGCGATGGAAGGCGAATTGTCCTGTATCGGCGCGTTGTGGTCGCCGGAAACCGGAATTATCGACAGCCACGCTTTCATGCGGGCGCTGTGGGGCGAACTGGAAGACCGCGGCGGCATGATCGCGTTCCAGACACCGGTCGAGCGCATCAACTTCAAGGCGCCGCACTGGCGCGTGCAATTCGGCGGCCGCGAGCCGGGCACGTTCGATTTCGACGCGGTGGTCAATGCGGCGGGACTCGGCGCGCAGGCGCTGGCGCGCCGCATCGACGGCTATCCGGCCGAGCAGGTGCCGCAACTTGTGCTCGGTAAAGGCAATTACTTCGGCTTTGCCGGCCGGCCGGTCTTTTCGCGGCTGATTTATCCGACACCGGCGGATGGCGGACTTGGCGTTCATGTCACCCTCGATATGGCCGGCCGCATGCGGTTCGGACCTGACGTGGAATGGGTCACGGAAGAGAACTACGCGGTCGATCCGCGGCGCGCTGACAATTTCTACGCCCGCATTCGCAGCTATTGGCCCGGCCTGCCCGACAATTCGCTGGTGCCGGATTATTCCGGCATCCGGCCGAAACTGCGCGGCCCCGGCGAACCGCAAGCCGATTTCATGATCGCCGGTCCCGCCGAACACGGCATGCCGCGGCTCGTCAACCTGTTCGGCATCGAATCGCCGGGCCTCACCGCGTCGCTGTCGCTCGCCGAAGATGTGGTGGCGCGGCTTATGTGAGCTCCTTCTCCCCGCGTGCGGGGAGAAGGTTGGGATGAGGGGGCGTTGCCGCTCGGCTCAGAATCGCGGGTCTGCCCCCTCACCCGCATTGCTGCGCAATCCGACCTCTCCCCGCGCAGCGGGGAGAGGAAAATTAAAACGACACCCGCGCGCCGCCCGACGCTGCGAAGCTGTCGCTCTTGTCGCTCATGGCGGTGGCCTCGCCAGCGACAAACAACGACACATTCGGCATGGCGCGATATTCCAGGTGCATGCCAAATACGCCGCCGAAGGCACTGGCTTGTCCCGCCGTCACGAAGGACAGGTTCTGGCCCAACAGCACGGTATTGATGTTGGGGTTGCCGAGCCGCTCGAGGCCGATGATTCCGACGGTGGCCGACGCCTTAAGCGCGCCGCTGACCGTGCTGAGCTCGACCTCGCCGCGCTCCTCAAGATCGTTGATGCTGCGCCGGCCGACGCTCAGATTCTGCATCGAGCCGGACTCGCTATAACCATCGAGCTGACCGCCGACATAACGCAGCCGGACGCGCGGCGTCACCGTGATGGCGTTGAACGGAATGCGATAGCCGTAAGTTACTTCCGGGCTGATGAACCAGCCGCCATAGCTCGCGGTCGCGGTTTCGATTCCGCTCCCAACACTGTTGTTGGCGATAGTGCGGGTGCTCTTGTTGTTGATGCCGCCGCCGTGGAGCGAAAAGTCGAGATGTTGCGAGATCCAATCGAAACGCCCATAGGCGCCGCCGAACACATAAGTGGCGTCGATCTTCTGGACGCTAAGCTCAACCTCTTCGCGGCTTGAGCCAGCGCCGACGAAAGCGCCGAGGCGGAGATTGCCGCCGAGAATGCGATCGACGCCCATGGCACCGCCGAAGGCGGTGTCGGTCGTCGGCAGCACCACGCCGTCGGCGCGCTGCTTGCGCTCGCCGCCAAAGCCGCTCGCCCACACCGTGGTGTCGTAATATGGCGCGGCTGCTGCCGGCGCCTTGCCGATCACCGGGCGCGAAGCACTTGACGCATAGGACATCGCCACCGAGGGGATGCCGGAAAACGCCGCCTGCGCCTGATCGGCGACTGCAGAACTCGGCGCGCCGGCGAAGCCCAGCGCGCTGCCGCCGCCACCCGCACTCATGCCGTCGAAGCGGCCCTGCAGCATTTCCGAGATTTCGCCGGTGAAGTTGGTCAGCGATCGATCGGCGAGCGCGAACGTCGTTGGATCGAGCACTGCGACCTGCACGCCCGACATCGTGCCAAATGAGCCTGCCACGACAAACGGCGCGCCGTTGGTATTGATCGTGGTGCTGGGGCCTGCCGTGGCAATGGTGAACAGCCAATTGCCGCCCTGAAAGTTGATGGCGTTGTTGGTGAGGCTGCCGAGATTGATGGGGCCAATCACGCGGCCGCCGACAATGTTGGTGAGCGTGGCAGTACCGTTGGCGATGACATCGATGCCGCCATTCGCTATGCCGGAATTTATCACGGTGGCATTGCCGGTGGCCGAAGCAAGAAGCGCGGCGCCGCCAGGGTTGGTGCTGCTGCCGGAGTTGACCACCGTGGCGTTGCCGCTCGTTGCAATCGCCGCAATGCCGCCAGCGAGAGTGATGAGGCCCCCAGCGCTGATAGTCCCGGTACTGGTACTGACACCGGAATTGGTCACTGTAGCATTGCCGGTGCCGATCGTTACTGCCGCGATGCCTGAAGCGACACCAATGTTACTCGCTGTGGCGTCGCCCCCCGCCGTCGTGAGTGCAACGAGGCTGGAGGGGGTAGTGCCAGAATTGTTTGCGGTTGCCGTGCCGCCACCGAGCGTTGCCGCTGCGATGCCGCCGGCGACACTGCCGGAGTTGCTCGCCGCGGCATTGCCGCTGCCAAGCGCTCGCGCCTGTAGAAAACTAAAATCTAGGCTATTAACATTGCCAATACTGCCCGAATTGCTCGCCGTGGCGTTGCCGGTGGTAAATGTTTGCGCGACCACGTTGCCGTTGGTATCGGTGCCACTATTGGTTGCCGTAGCATTGCCACCGTTCACCGTCTGCGCCAACATGCCGTTATTAATGTTGCTGCCGGAATTGGTCGCGGTGGCGTTGCCGCCGCCGGTCGTCTGCGATGCGAAGCCGTTGGCGGTTCCGGAATTGGTCGTGGTGGCGTTTTGATTCGTTACTGCCGCGCTGTTGGTGAAAGGCGTGGGCGCGGTACCGGAATTGGTGCAGTTGATATCGCTCGGCGTCGTCGTGCACATGAATTGCGCCGAAGCGGGAGAGCTCGCCGGCAGCGCGAAGAGCACGAGCATCGCTGTCGAGCACAGCGCTTGCGTCAATGCCAAAGCAGATGTGGCGCAACGCGTCGCGCGCCGCGGCCACATCGACCGTCGAAGCTCAACAGACATGGTTGTTGATTCCGCCGAACGCCAAACGCGTTTGCGCACGACTTGCCCCCTCAATGATCCCAGATTGAATTGATATCACGGCGTTCAGTGAGAAGCTGTGTTCGGAACAACACGACGAACAGATTCAAGACTCGTTTTGATTCACATGTTGATTGAGATAAATTCACTCGAAATAAAGCGGCGCGCAGAGACACAAAAGGTTTCGCTTTCGCGCCGCGCTCATCCCCCGTCCTGCCCCGCGAAGCGGGGAAGGGGGACCACGCTGCGCAGCAGCGTGGCGGAAGGGGCGTCGGCTCCAACGATTATTTGCATCGTAAGCGAGCTTTGAAGCGCAACGCCCCCTCCACCGCACTTGTGTGCGGTCCCCCTCCCCCGTTTGCACGGGGGAGGACGAGTTTCTTCGTTCTCGCGGCGCGTCTTTGCGCCTTGTTGACTGCGTTTCCCGGGCGCAGCGCAGCACGAAGTGGTGCGCTGCTGAACCGGGAACGTCACAAACTCCGAGTGCTTAACGATCCCGGATCTGCGGCGCACCGTTTCACGCTGCGCCGCGTCCGGGAAACGTTCCGAGATAAACAACATCGTTCTCGCGATGCGTCTTCGCATCCGAGCTATGGGAACGAGCGAATAGTGAGTGGCGAATGGAAATCCATTCGCAATTCGCTGTTCGCAAAGGCACGAAACGAGCAGCAAAAACAAAGCGCAGGTGGTGGGGCCTGCCTTTTGATCTTCGCTAAGCCAAGAAAGAAAGATTCGGAGGCGAAACGCCGACAGACGCAAGGCTCTTCTGCCGTGCCTTCGGGCACGGCCGCGCCTGCAGCGGCAGGCGCACATCTATCGGCGTTCCACCGCGGCTCTGGCTTAGGCGACCGAACGCCACTACCCGGCTTCAGTTCCGCGCTTCCTGAGCTGGTGCCTTTAAGCGGGCG
>DASSXN010000098.1:0-4509 GCA_035703785.1 Xanthobacteraceae bacterium | reverse complement strand
GTCATGCGCGAGAATTTCAGCACCGGCTCAGTGCCATTTCGGAAAGCTTACTTGCAAGCACTTATCGACAGCATCGAAGTCCACGACGACGTAGTCCGGATCAGGGGAAGCAAGGATGTGCTCGAGAAGGCGATCCTCGCGCGCCAAACTGGAGAGGCCCCGTGTTCGCAGATGAGTACTAACTGGCGCGCCCGAAGAGATTCGAACTCCTGACCCCCAGATTCGTAGTCTGGTGCTCTATCCAGCTGAGCTACGGGCGCGGCGCGTCGTAGCTATAGGCTCGCGCGGACGATGGCAAGGCGGCCTGTTTGATGCCGCCGCAACGCGGCGGACATTCTAGGCTGCAAGCCGATTAAATTAATAACCGTGCGCCCCTAACATTTTGTTTGCGCATGATCTTATCCGACCTGGCTTCGCCCGCCGAAGCATTCAAACGGAAAGCACAAGCACTTGCTACGGCTTCGCGCAGGCGGGAAACCGGTTCGCACTTTTCGGGATCATGCACTAACCATGCGCGCGGGCGCCGCGATGGGCGGCTAGCTCGACGGCGCGATCGGGAATCGTCAGCCGCAAGGTCGCGCCGATCGTGCCCTCGACCAGGCGGATTTCGCCGCCATGGGCGCGCACCAGTTCGGCGGCGATCGCAAGGCCAAGTCCGGTGCCGCCGGTGCGAGTCGAACCCTGGAAAGCTTCAAACAGATGCGCGCGCGCCTGGTCGGAAAAACCGGGGCCGGTGTCGGAAACCTCGATGACCACCACCGCGCCTTCACGGCGGCCGGTGATGCGAATCTGATCCCGGCCGGGATCGCGATCGGTGCGGCTTTCGGCGGCCTGGCTTTCCATCGCCTGCACCGCGTTGCGTGACAGGTTGAGCATTATCCGGAACAGCTGATCGTAATCGGCCTCGACCACGAGCCCGCGCTCGACGGCGCCGATCCAGCGGATCGGCGCGTCGGCGCCAAGACCGAGCGTCTCGTGCACTTCCTCGACCAGCGGCTCAAGCTGGATTGGTCGGCGGTCCGGCGGTGGCTCCTGCAGGCGGCCGTAAGATAGTGTCGATTGGCAAAACGCGATGGCGCGTTCGAGCGCGTGCATCAGCTTCGGTGCAAACCGCTGCACGCCGGGATCGGGAATTTTTGCGAGCCGGTCGGAGAATAATTGCGCCGAGGCGAGCAGATTGCGCAGGTCGTGATTGATCTTTGACACCGCGAGCCCGAGACCCGCCAACCGGTTTTTCTGATGCAGCATCGAGGCGAGTTCGGTCTGCATCGTCGCGAGTTCGCGCTCTGCGGTGCCGATTTCGTCGAGCCGTCCGGATGGCACGATCACGCGATCGCTGTTTTCAGGATCGGCGCGAAACGCGACCATGTTTCCGGTGACGCGGCGCATCGGCCGCACGAACATATAGTGCAGCGCCAGGTAAACGAGCGCCGCGGTGATGGCGGAGATCAGAAGCGACAACAACAGAATATCGACGGAATAACGCAGCATGGCCCGGCGCAGCGGCTGCTCGTCCATGACGAGCTCGATATATTCGCCGCCTTGGGCCGGTCCCATGACGCGCACCACGTCCTTCTTGCTGTTGAGCATGGTGGTGAAGGCATCGACCACCGCGTCGAATGCATAAACGTTGCGCATGTCGTAAGTGGCGGCCACCGCCGGCGGCATATCGTCGACCGCGATCATGCGATGCCGCGATCCCATCTTCATGGCGACAGCGCGCGCGCCAATCGAGTCGAGAATGCGCTTGGCAAGATTGTCGGAGACCACGCCATTAGGCGCCGCATCGAGCACAAGCGCTGCGGTATAGGCCGTCGCCAGGCGATCCTTCAGCCAAACGACACGGAAATTGGCGACGGAGGGGACATAGATCAGCACTTCCGCGATCATCACGAATAGAATCGTGAGGACGAGGAGTTTCCCCGAAAGCCCGAAGCGCGGCGTCCGGAGCTCCGGCCGCACGGCTGTGTCTTCAGTCATAACCTAGATCCGCTGCCTAGCCGAACAGTGCAGCAGCCCAATGATGCGCTGCACCGGACAGCAGGTCAAATCCCTGCCGATTATATATGTCATTGGCGCACTTCTAGACTTGAATATGACGAAGGCACACCGCCCGTCGTAATCAAGGCGGTTCCTCACCATCGTAATGATCGTGAAACGTCACGCGATCCGCCGCCGCCGGTGACCTTGGCCGGTCAAAATGCTTGGCGAAATGACCGGCAATCGCCATCGCAGGCCGGCCGAAACCGGCGTCACAAGACTGCAGCAAAATGCCGGCAAATGGCCGGTAACTTACATTGACGGGCCGGGAGCCCTCCCTTATAAGCCGCGCAATCGCGGCGACTTATAGCCGCGGTAAGCGGCGCAGCGGAGATACCTTGTGAAACGGACCTATCAACCGAGCAAACTCGTACGCAAGCGCCGCCACGGCTTTCGCGCCCGTATGGAAAGTAAAGGCGGCCGCAGGGTTTTGGCCGCGCGGCGCGCCCGGGGCCGCAAAAGACTGAGTGCCTGAGCGCGACGGGCTCGGTGTTTCGGTTGCATTGGCGAACGGTCCTCTTGAACGCGGTCATGCCAAAATCGCTGCCAAAGTCGCTACAATGGAGCGGTTGAAACGCCGGAGTGACTTTCGGGCCGTTGCCCAAGCTGCGGGGGCCGGCACGCGAGCTCATGCCAGCGCCTTTATCCTGCAAGCACGCGCGCGGGCCCAAGCCGGCCCGCCGCGGGTTGGTTTCACGGTCAGCAAACAGGTCGGCAACGCCGTGGAGCGCAACCGGGTGCGGCGCCGCTTGCGCGAGCTCATCCGCCTTGCTCCGCCGGCGGCACTGTCCGCCGGCCACGACTACGTACTGATCGGACGGCGCGCCGCGCTCAAGGTCGCGTTTGATGCCATGATGAAGGAACTCAGCGGCGCGCTTCGCCGCGTCCATCGCTTTAGCAAAGATGACTCCGCCAAATACGGCGCTAGCAAAAGCGGCGGTGGAACTGGTGCATCGGGCGAGCTGTCCCCACATAGGGCGGGTCCGTCCAAAGGTCGCGGGGGCAAGTCCAAATGAGTCCCGAAAAGCGGACAGTCAGCACGAGCATTGAATGAGCGAGCACAAGAACACCATTCTGGCCGTCGTGTTGTCACTGCTCGTGATCGTTGGCTGGCAGTATTTCATCGGTTACCCGCAAGTGGAGCGGCAACGCCAAGAAACGCAACAACAGGCGCAGCTCAAGCAGCCGTCGCAGCCTCAGCCAGGATCCACGCAATCGGCCACGCAGCCGGCCACGCCGCAGCCGAACGCTGCCCAGCCGGCAACGCCGGAAGTACCGGGAACGCCAAAAACCGGCGCACCATCGGCTCAGGCGCAAGCGGCTTCGCGCGAAGCGGCGATCGCTTCGTCGCCGCGGATCGCGATCGAGACATCGCGGCTCGGCGGCAGCATCGATCTTAAGGGCGGCCGCATCGACGACCTGACACTCACCCAATATCGCGAAGAGACCGACCCGAAGTCGCCGCCGATCGTGCTGTTCTCGCCGTCGGGCGCGCCGGCGGCCTTCTATGCCGAATTCGGCTGGGTGCCCGCTGCCGGCACCAACGCGGCCATGCCCGGTCCCGAGACGGTTTGGAAGCAGCAGAGCGCCGGTGCGCTCGGCGTCGGCCACCCGGTGGCCTTGACCTATGATAACGGGCAGGGACTCGTCTTCACCCGCACCATCGCGGTTGACGAGCATTATCTGTTCACCGTTAAGGACGATGTCGCCAACAACAGCGGCAATCCGGTGACGCTGTTTCCCTATGCGTTGATTTCGCGGCACGGCACGCCGCAAGTGCAGGGTTACTACATTCTGCATGAAGGTCTGATCGGCGTGATGGGCGATCAAGGTCTGCAGGAAGAGGCTTATAAAAAAATCGAGGACAAGAAGTCGGAGACCTGGGACGTCACCAATGCCTGGCTTGGCATCACCGATAAATACTGGGCCGCGACGCTGTTGCCCGACAGCGATGCCAAGGTGCGCGCCCGTTTCTCGGCCGGCGAGGCGGGCGGGCTGAAGACCTATCAGACCGATTATCTCCTGCAGCCGCAGACGATCGCGCCGGGCGCGACCGGCAGCGCCAATGCGCGCTTGTTCGCCGGTGCCAAGGAGGTCTCGGTTGTCGGCATCGATTTTGCGTTCGGACCCGGCGGCTACAACCAGGCGCTCCACCTCAATCACTTCGACCTGCTGATCGATTGGGGCTGGTTCTACTTCATCACCAAGCCGATGTTCCTGGCGCTCGACTTTTGCTTCCGCCTCGTCGGCAATTTCGGCATCGCCATCCTGATTGTCACCGTGCTGGTGAAGATCCTGTTCTTCCCGCTTGCCAACAAGTCTTACGCATCAATGGCCAAGATGAAGGCGGTGCAGCCGCAAATGGCCATGATCAAAGAGCGCTATGCCGACGACAGGGGCAAGCAGCAGCAAGCGATGATGGAGCTCTACAAGAAAGAGCAGATCAATCCAGTTGCCGGCTGTCTGCCG
>DASSXN010000096.1:0-15176 GCA_035703785.1 Xanthobacteraceae bacterium | reverse complement strand
AAAATCTTGATGATGATTTCAGACGGCGCGCCGGTCGACGATTCGACGCTGTCAGTCAATCCCGGCAACTATCTCGAACGCCACCTGCGCTGGGTGATCGAAGATATCGAAACCCGCTCGCCGGTCGAATTGATCGCGATCGGGATCGGCCACGACGTCACACGCTATTACCGGCGCGCCGTCACCATCGTGGATGCCGAAGAGCTCGGCGGCGTGATGACGGAGAAACTCGCGGAGCTGTTCGAGGAGCATCCGACCGACGACCGGTTTCGGCAGGCACGGCGACGCGTGAGCGCGTAGTGTCGTAAGGCAAGACGCCTCATTCGGCGGCTGGCGGCCTTTGCGCAGCGAACGGACGATGGTCGTTAGGCCGTAGCCTGGCGCTTTTTGGCGACTTGGCGCTTGATTTCGAGCGCGCGCGGCGACAAGTCGGTGTCCTTCGCGACGAGCAGGAAGGCGTCGAGGCCGCCGCGGTGATCGACGGTTTTCAGCGCATTTGCCGAAATCCGCAAACGGACCGAACGGCCGAGTGCGTCCGAGATCAGCGTGACATTGAGGAGGTTGGGCAGAAACCGCCGCTTGGTTTTGCGGTTGGAGTGGCTGACCCGGTGGCCGATCTGCCGCGTCTTTCCGGTCAACTCGCATCGCCATGCCATGGTCGAGAATCCTTAAAAATCAAAGCCCTTCGATCCCGCGCGCTGCGCGCCGCTTTTCCGACGGTCTGGGGATGGCGCGGACCTATAGTGGCCGCGCTGGTGGGGGTCAAGCGCGGCCCGTTGCCGATAAGGCGCAAGCTTTGGCAAATGCCCGGTGGTGCGCATAAACCACAGAAACGTCGTATTCTCGAATGAGACAGTGGGCCCATTCGACGTCCTTGGATTGAGGGCCTCTTGCATCCCCTTGCGCCGCTGCAACTGCGCGTTCGCCCCATAGGCGCCGCCGCAACCGCCGCGGCGTTTTTAGTCTTTGCTGGCGGCGTGGTTTCTGGCGCCAAGGCCGGGGACGCCGCGCGTCAGACCGGCGGACTCACCCGGCTCGAAGCCGAGTATGTCGCCAGCATTGCCGGGATCCCGATCGGCCGCGGCAATTGGATCATAGAATTGTCGGACGACGCCTATTCGGCGGCGGCGAGCGGCACGACCACCGGCATCATACGGTTCTTTACCGGCGGCCGCGGCACCGGCACGGCGCGCGGCACGATCAGCTCCGGCCAGCCGATACCCACAACTTATGGGGCTACGCTGAGCTATGACCGCAAGATTGATGACGTACGGATGACGCTCACGTCCGGCAATGTCACCGATTACGTTGTCGAGCCGCCATTGCCGCCCATTCCCGATCGCATCCCGATCACCGACGCCGATCGCCGTGGCGTGCTCGATCCGATGAGTTCGATGCTCAATCGCGTTGCCGGCAGCGGCGATCCGGTATCGCCAGAAGCCTGCAACCGCAAAGTGGCAGTGTTTGACGGCCGGGTTCGCTACGATCTGCACAGCGAATTCAGGCGCATGGAAACCGTCAAGGCCGACCGCGGTTATGAGGGACCTGCGGTTGTCTGCGCGGTCTATTTCACGCCTATCGCTGGATATGTGCCGAACCGTCCAGCGATCAAATATCTGGTGACTCTGCGTGATGCCGAAGTCTGGCTGGCGCCGATCGTCGGCACGCGCGTGGTTGTTCCATTCCGGTTCTCAATGCCGACGCCGCTCGGGATCGGATTGTTGCGCGCGACGGAATTTATCTCGGTTCCCCAGCCGTCGCTGCCGCCGCATCCGATCGCCAAAACGCAGTGACGTTTGGCCCGCTCCCGGCCGCGGGCCACGCCATCCCCATTTTCCACAGCGCGTAGCCCCTTGACTCCTGTCGGAATCGTGTTTGCGCGTTCACCGCCCTTTTGTACGGCCGAGACAAGCCGCCGCGGCGCTCAATTCCACCCGATCTGGTATGCAGCATCGTTGCCAGCGCCATATATCGCAGTGAACGAAGACGAACGGCGGCGGAGTCGCCGATTCGGCCGCGATTCGTTCCAGACTCGTTCCACACGTTAAGCACAGGGCTTTCCAGCGAAGCACAGGGCTTTCTAGCGCCACGGTTGTGATAGACAAGCACCACCTTTCCTGCGTGATACCGCCTTAGCCGGGCTTTCAATGTCGATTTCATTCTCGCCTAGCGCCGATCGCGGGCTTCGCGCCCGCGGCTCAGGCGTAACCGCCGTACTGGGTCCTACCAATACCGGCAAAACGCATCTCGCTATCGAGCGAATGCTTGCGCATTCCTCGGGTATGATCGGGTTGCCGCTGCGGCTATTGGCTCGTGAGGTCTATAACCGCGCGGTGGAGCGGGTCGGCGCCGATGCGGTAGCGCTTGTCACCGGCGAAGAAAAAATCAAGCCGCCAAATCCGCGGTTTTGGGTCGCCACTGTGGAGGCGATGCCGCGCGAACTCGACGTCGCGTTCCTGGCGGTCGACGAAATCCAGCTAGCCGCCGATTTCGAGCGCGGACACGTGTTTACCGATCGCATGCTGCACCGGCGCGGGCGCGAGGAAACGCTCGTGCTCGGCGCAGCTACGATGCGCCCGATCGTGGAGCGTTTGTTGCCCGGCGCCAGCATTGTCAGCCGGCCGCGATTGTCGCGCCTGACCTTCTCCGGCGAAAAGAAGCTGACGCGGCTGCCGCGCCGCTCAGCCATTGTCGCTTTCTCGGCCGAGGAGGTCTACGCGATCGCCGAGTTGATCCGCCGCCAGCGCGGCGGCGCGGCGGTTGTGCTGGGCGCATTGTCGCCGCGCACGCGCAATGCGCAGGTCGAACTGTATCAATCGGGCCAAGTCGATTATCTGGTGGCGACCGATGCCATCGGCATGGGACTCAATCTCGATGTCGATCATGTCGCCTTCGCGTCGGATCGCAAATTCGACGGTTATCAATTCCGCAAGCTCAGCCCATCCGAACTCGCGCAAATCGCCGGTCGGGCCGGGCGCGCCACCCGCGACGGCACCTTCGGAACCAGCGGCCGCTGCCCGCCGTTCGAGACCGAACTGGTGCAGGCGCTCGAATCGCACACATTCGAGCCGGTGAGGCTCGTGCAATGGCGCAACTCCGTTCTCGATTTTTCGTCGGTCGGTGCGCTGCAGGCGGCGCTCGCGATGGCGCCGAACGAGAGCGCGCTGGCGCGCGCGCCGATAGCCGAAGATATCCTGGTGCTGGATCATGCGGCGCGCGATGACGACGTGCGTGCATGGACGCGAACGCGGGTCGACGTCGAGCGGCTGTGGGACGTCTGTCAATTGCCCGATTACCGCAAGATCGCGCCTGCCAATCATGCCGAACTGGTCGTGACGCTGTACGGTTTCCTGCAACGCGACGGCGCGATCCAAACCGACTGGTTTGCACACCAAGTCGCGCTGGCCGATCGCACTGACGGCGACATCGACACCTTGTCCACGCGCATCGCCCATATCCGCACCTGGACCTTTGCGGCGAACCGTCCGGATTGGCTCACCGACCCGGAGCATTGGCAGGGCGTCACCCGTGCCGTTGAAGATCGCCTGTCGGATGCGCTGCACGAACGGCTCACCGAGCGTTTCGTCGATCGCCGCACCAGCATCTTGATGCGGCGGCTGCGCGAGAACGCAACGCTGGAGCCGGATTTCAACAAAACCGGCGATGTCGTGGTCGAAGGCCATCTGATCGGTCGCCTCGACGGTTTCGTCTTCGTCGCCGATGCTTCCTCGGGCGGCTCGGAGGCAAAAGCGCTGCAAAACGCCGCGCAAAAAGCGCTTGCCGGCGAAATTGCCGCGCGCGCTGCGCGCTTGGCCGAGGCGCCCGACGACCAATTCGTGCTCGCTGCCGATGGCACGCTGCGCTGGATCGGCGCTGCAGTCGGCAAACTCCAAGCCAGCGAAGAGCTGCTGCGGCCGCGCATCCGCATCATTGCAGATGAACATCTTACCGGCGCGCCGCGGGAGAGCGTCGAGGCCCGGCTCAACGCCTGGCTCAAAGCCCACATCGAAAAACTATTGGGCCCGCTCGCCGAGCTTGCGGCGGCAAGCGACGTCACCGGCATTGCCCGCGGCGTGGCCTTTCAATTGGTCGAGGCGTTGGGTGTGCTTGATCGAACTCAGGTGGCGGATCAGGTCAAAGCCCTCGACCAGCCCGCGCGCGCGACTTTGCGCAAATACGGCGTACGCTTCGGCGCCTACCACATCTATGTGCCGGCGCTTCTGAAACCAGCGCCGCGCAGACTCGCAACCCAGCTTTGGACGCTTCGACACGACGGAACGGACGGCAAAGTGCTGGATGAGCTACTGCATCTCGCCGGCAGCGGCCGCACCTCAATCGCGGCCGATCCCGCGTTCGATCCAACGCTGTACCGCACCACCGGCTATCGCGTATGTGGCGCACGGGCAGTACGGGTCGACATTCTGGAACGGCTTGCCGACCTCATTCGCCCGGCGCTGGCCTGGCGCGAAGACGCGCCGGGGCCGCGGCCACCGGGCGCGGTCGCAGGCGGCGGCTTTACCGTGGTCAACACCATGACATCGCTGATCGGGGCGTCGGGCGAAGACTTTGCGTCGATCTTGCGCGCACTCGGCTATCGTATGGAGCGCCGGCCTAAACCACCGGAGTCGCCGCTGCCGCCAGCCAGTGCCGCTCCTGCTGCGAATGAAACAGCCGCACCCGCGGCGACCGCGCTTCCGGTGTCTGAAGGCGAATTGCCTGGGAGCGCGCAAGCGATCGAAGCGGATTCCGATACCGCCGAGTCAGGCGCGCAAACGGAGCCGGAACCCGCGCTTGCACAACCGGACGCGCCGGTTGTGGCGGACACCGCCAGCACTAGCCCCGCCGTCGCCCCGCTCGCAAACGAGGCGGAGATGATCGAGGTCTGGCGTCCGGGCCGCATCGGCGACCGGCGCCGCGTTCGCGTGCGTGAGCGCGGCAGGGCAAAGCATATCCGGGGCGAACCGGTTGGCCTGCCGCGCCAACCTTCGCCGGAAGGCCCGGCGCTTGAGCCCGGCGCTGCCCGGCTTGCCGAGTCGAAAGCGGATGGTGCGGTCACCGAGGCTTCGGAAACCGATGTTCACGCGAAGCCGCGACGCCCGGTTCGGCAACGGCGGCCGGAGCATCGGATGGGCCGCCAGGACCGGCAAAAGCGGGAACGGCCGCCGGGAAAACGGTTCGAGCCAAGGGAGGCCAGAGAGAAAAGGCCTGATCCCAATTCTCCCTTTGCCAAGCTCGCCGCCCTGAAGGCGCAGCTTGAGGCAGATGCTAAGGAGCGCCATTGAGTGGCGACCACGGTTGCGCGCCAGCGCATCGATCGCTGGCTTTGGCATGCTCGTCTGGTCCGCACGCGCGGTGCAGCCGCAGCACTGGCGGGTGGAGGCTTTGTCCGGGTCAATGGGGCGCGCATTGACGCACCGGGCCGCATGGTGCGAACCGGCGACGTCATCACCGTCGCCCTCGACGGCGGGGTGCGGGTGGTCAAGGTGATGGGCTTTGTCGAGCGGCGTGGGCCTGCCCGCACGGCTGCGGCGCTTTACGAGGATCTGCAATGAGAGATTTGTGGCTGAAGGACTTGCGGCGTGCTAACGCGCGGCGAACAGGCGCCTTCTTGCGTGCCCCTACCCCATGCGATAGGAGCAGGGCTTCAAAACGGGCGTCCAGAGTGTGCAAATGACCTATATCGTCAACGACAATTGCATCAAATGCAAATACATGGACTGCGTTGAGGTTTGCCCTGTCGATTGTTTTTACGAGGGCGAAAACATGCTGGTCATCCACCCGGACGAATGCATCGATTGCGGCGTATGCGAGCCGGAATGCCCGGTTGACGCGATCAAGCCGGACACCGAGCCGGGTCTGGAAAAGTGGCTCGGCGTCAATTCCGAATATGCGAAGGTTTGGCCAAATATCACGACCAAAAAGGCGCCGCCGGCGGACGCTAAACAATGGGAGGGCGTCCCCAACAAATTCGAAGAGCATTTTTCAGCCAATCCGGGCAGCGGCGACTGATACCCGCTGTAGTTGCGGTCTTAACCATTGTTAAAATTTGCGCCCTTCGGCGGGCTAATGCGAGGGCCTGCGCGGGGCCTTAAGGCTTTGATTTTTGCGGAAAATGTGTTATATAGCTTTCACACAATGAATAACACCCCGAGACCTGCTCCCCGACCGGGAGCATATTTTTTCGGGGAGTTTCCGAGGAACCGTCATAAAGAGGCGTGAATTCCACGCGAGAGCAGTGGCAGAGAAAACTCGTCGTCGTCCGAAGAAGAGTGCGGCCGGTATGGGCCGGAAGACAAAAACCTCCTCCCGCGCGAGCCGGAGGCCCTCACAATCGGCGCGTGCGCTGACCCATCGCCGGGTCAGCGTGGCGAAGCCCGCGCATCGGCGCAAGCCGGAGGCGGAAGGAGCAGCAGCTTTGGGAATGAATACAAAGAAGACCACGCAACGGCAGGGCTTCAAGACCCACGAATTCATCGTCTACCCGGCGCACGGCGTTGGCCAGATTGTAGCGATCGAGGAGCAAGAGGTCGCCGGCGCGCGGCTCGAGCTGTTCGTCATCAATTTCGTCAAGGATAAAATGACGTTGCGGGTGCCGACTGCGAAAGTAGCGTCCGTCGGCATGCGCAAGCTGGCCGAGACCCCGATGGTCAAGCGCGCGCTTGAAACCCTCAAAGGCCGCGCGCGGATCAAGCGCACGATGTGGTCGCGGCGGGCGCAGGAATACGAGGCCAAGATCAATTCCGGAGACATCGTCGCAATCGCCGAGGTGGTCCGCGATCTCTATCGCTCGGAGACCCAGCCGGAACAGTCGTATTCCGAGCGCCAATTGTATGAAGCGGCGCTCGACCGATTGTCACGCGAAGTCGCAGCCGTGCAGCGGATCACCGAGACCGAAGCGATCAAGGAAATCGAGGCTGCGCTGGCCAAGGGGCCGCGCCGCGGTCCGAAGCCGGAGGCCGAAGACGATTCAGTCGTCGAGGAAGAAGCGGCCTAAGCTCGGCACTTCGCTTCGAACAAATCAGGATTTGAAAAGGCCCGGCAGAACGCCGGGCCTTTTTTATCGTGATGCTCAAACGGCCCTCGATGGACGAAAAAATTGGCAGCCATGCCCGTCGGCGGAAAAATCTGGCCGGCAAAATACCCATGGTTAGCCATAAATTAAGCTTCCTTTGAAAGGAAATAGGCCAAGGGATGAGCGGGGGCGTCATCATGCGGCGGAAACCAGCGTCGAAACGCGGACGATTGTTGCCGCTGCTTGCCGCCTGCGCCGTTGGCTACCTGATCGGGGCTTGGCATATGGCGGCGTTACGCGAGGCCGGCGATAGCTCGGCTGCGGAGGTCGTCGCCCAGCGCTTTCCGCAAGCATGGAATGCATCGGCTCCGGTCACCTTGGCAGCCGTGAGAAACTCGCGGGCCGATCCAGACCTATTCCGCCCGGCACCTATGGTTCCGCGGCAATCGCAATTGAGCGCGGAGCGGCCGGTCGAGAAGTCGGCCTCGTCTGCTCCGGAGCAGCGCATAATGCAGACGGCATCGCTCGACAATGTCGCTCCGCCGGCGGCGAATGCTGCCGATTTATCGGCACGGCCAGCGGCCGGCACGCCAGCCAAAGCATCGGCGGCGCCCGCCCGCCCGCCCGCTACAAACCGCGCGGGCTATATTCTCGATGATGCGCAGATCGCCAGCATCAAAACGCGCCTGCATCTGACGCCGGATCAGGAGCGTATGTGGCCGGCGGTCGAAGTCGCCTTGCGCAACATGGCCTATAAGCGGACGCAGCAGGCGGCCGCGCACGGCGCCGCACGAAACGGGCAAGCAGCGGCAGTCGACCCCGAGGCCGTGGAGGGACTGAAATCGGCGGCGGTTCCTTTGATCATGAGCTTTAGTTCTGAACAAAAAGAAGAAGTCCGCAGTCTCGCCCACGTCATGGGCCTCGATCAGCTCGCCTCACAATTCTGAATTGGATTGATGTGGATGCCGCACGCTGCGCTGTGCGCCTGGCGCGAGCGGTTAGTCCTCGGCCGCCGGATTTTGTCGCGGTAAAGCCAGGAGCGGTTGCAACAGGTCGGCGGCGCATTTTCCACCGATCAAGGCCAGGCCGATGAAGCACACGAGTTCGCCGACGTCCAATGGGCTGGCGACATAAAAGCTATAGAGCGGATCGTAGAGGAAATACGCCGCGCATAGCGCTGCCGCGATCCCATACAGCATGGCCGGGAGACTGCCGTAGAGCGTCGCGACCAACGCAATCGGCAGCAAATAAAAAAACACCAGGTGCTGCGGTCCGACCGCCGAGATTCGGACGGACCAAAGAACCGCAGTGACTGCCGACACGACGGCAAACACTAGCGCTACGGGTGCCGCCCGTCTGAGAATGTCCATGCGTTTCCCCGGCAGCCGTTTAACGGCCTTGCGGCGATGGTAACCGACCCAAGCGGGGTCGAGAATAGGCAAAAGGGAAAGCCGCCGCGGAAGGTTAACCAAAGCGGCCCGCAGCCCGCTATTCCACCACTATTTTTATTTCGCTGCCGGGTTTGAGCTTGTCACCTGGATCGAGTCCATTGAGCACACGGAATCGGTCGAGCGCGCGATCGGCCACGGCCATTTTGCCCGCGAGCTTCTCCACCGTGTCGCCCGGCGTGACCGTCACAATGCGAAGCCGAAGCGGTTTCGCCTGCTCGGTCTCAGCGATGCTCATACGACGAAAACTGCCGACCGCCTCACGAAAAGCGCGATCGGTTTCCGGCGTGCGATGCTTGGCGGCAAAAATGAACCGGTACACGTCGCTGCCGAAGCGGATCGCATAGAGACGAAAGTCCCATTGTTCGCCTTTGGCTGCGGCGGTCGCGCCCGGAAAACCGTTGATGATGATGTCTTCCACACTGGATGGATCGATATTTTCGATCCATCCGGATGTCAGATAGGCGCCCAGCGTCTGTTCTGCCGGCACCCGGACGACATCGAGCCGCAACGCCTCGCCGCCGCCGCGCTTGATGCCGAGCACGGCCTGCGCGGTGTTGTCCAGCGTGAAGCCCTCCGGCGCGGCAAACGTGAAGCCGAGTTTGGGATGCAGGAAGCGGCGGCCGCGGACGAAACCTTCACCCGGATCCTCGCCATAGACGAGACCATTGATGTCGGCGAGATAGGTCGCTTTGGATTGGGCAAAATTCTGCCCGGTATCGGCCGGCGCGCGATATTGGCGGGCGCTTGCGATTGCGTTGGTGATGCGCTCGGGGGTGGCTGGATGCGATGACAGGAAGTCGGGCGCGGCCGGATTGATCGCGCCGCTTTGCTCCGGCTTGAGCCGGGAATTGTGCTCCATCGCGGTTAGAAATCGCACCGCGCCATAAGGATCGTAACCGGCGCGCGCGGCGATCGCGACGCCAATCGCGTCGGCTTCAAATTCCTGCGCGCGCGAGAAGCTCGCCAGCGCAAGCTTCGATTTAGCGAGCGCGAGCGCGCCGGCCGCGGGATCGGTGACCACGTCGGAAACGACGCGGCTGACGAGTTCGGCTTCGCGCGCATGTTCCTCGCGCAGTTCGGCATGGTGGGCGAGGACGTGCCCCATTTCGTGGGCGAGCACCGAGGCAAGTTCGGAATCGTCGTTGGCTAGCGCGATCAACCCGCGTGTGACGTAAAGCTGGCCGCTCGGCAGCGCGAAGGCATTGACCGATTGCGAATTGAGAACCGTGACCTTGTAGTGCAGGTCAGGCCGTTCTGATGCGGCGACGAGCCGTTCGACCGTCTGCTCGATCAGCGTTTGCAGCCGCGGCTCGTTGTAAATGCCGCGATAGGCCCCGAGAATGCGTTGATGCTCGCGCAGCACATCCGGCGCCATCGGCGCCTCGGCAGTTTTTGCCGGGAGCGACGCTGTGGCCTGCGGGGCATAGGCGGACGATGAAGCCGTGCAGGCGGCAAGCAGCAGGACGGCAAAGAGCGTAACCGCCCTGCCGAGCCAACAGGTGATAAGCTCGAATTGTCCCCGTCTCACCACGTCACCTAACCACCCAAGCGCGATTCCGTTGTTTCCCCCGCGCGCCGCCGATCGATCAATCGGCCATTTCAATCTGCTCCGGGCGCTCGGCCTCGATCCAGGCGCGTTCGCCACCACGCGTCTCGATCCAGCCGCGAACCCTAATGCGTCGGCCAGCCAGACCCCTCAAATCAAGTCCCGCCGCCGCGAAACTGCGCTCGTTTCGTTTCAGGATCGTAACCGTAATGTCCCCGATCCGCCGCCGGCCGAAATTCACGTAGATTGTGGGCCCACTTTCGCGCACGGACGCCACTTTGCCCTCGACCAGCGCAAATCGGCCTCGGTGCGCCAGCGCGTCCTTCGGCATCTCGGCGTCGAGCACCTCATAATACGGATCGGCCCACAGGCCAAGTTTAGCCTCGCGGGCCGCTTTCTCGCGGTCCAGGAGATCCCCGGCGCATGGACTTGCAATGCGCATGCTGACCCGGGCTAATCCCTCCGCCACGAGTTCTCCCTGCAACAAGAACTCGTCACCATCCCGTAGCGTATAGGCGTAGGCGAGCAGGCGGCCGTAGCGATCGGACCCGCTCTCCGCCCGCCGCAGCACGACCTGATCCCCGGCCGCGAGGGCGCCAAGCGCCGCCGCGGCGGCACGCCCTGCCGGGTCTGCGCGATCCTGCGGCCCAGGCGCCGGAACAACCTCGATTGCGGCTAAGCGGACTTCGCGTCCATCCTCGAGCACGAAAGTGCGTCCATCGAGAATCTTGGCGACCGTGCCGCGGGCGATCTCGTCGCCGCCGCAGTCCGGCCCCTGCGGTGTCAACGCCTGATCGTCCGCGCGCGCCGGCGTCCCGCCGTACATCGCCACAAATCCCGCCGCTAAAGTGGCTATCAAGCACGCGTCCCGCCAACCCACCATGCACTCCCCATGCACTCCCCATGCACTCCCCATGGGCGCCAAGCCAAAGGCCGGAATGCGGCGTTCCTGCGGCGGCCCTAGGCGCAAGTCTGCCGCCTCCGTGATCGTCGAGCCGAGGTTTCCGGACCCCGGACGAGAAGAAAAACCCGCAATCGCAATGCTGCCGATGCTCGCCCGCGCCCGGCACACCATGCCGCTTGGCGAATCAGCTGCCCGCCGCTAACCCTCGCGCCGATGCTGTTCTTTTTGACGAGCCAGCCGCTCTGGATTTCCGGCGCGATAATTATTGGCGGCGGCACGCTGCTGGCAATGCTGGGCCCTGCTTTGGTCCGCCGCTATGTGGCGCTCGATCGACTGACGATCAACAACGAGATCGCTGGTTTCAAGTTCGCGACAGTCGGCGTGCTGTACGCGGTCCTGCTCGCTTTTGTCATTATCGTGGTGTGGGAAAAGTTCAGCGACGCGGAAGCCAACGTGGTGCGCGAAGCCGGCGCGGCGGAAAACCTTTATCGCCTGTCGCAGGGCCTGGGCGATTTCAGTGGAGCCGACTTGCGCAAGTCCGTCGCTGCCTACCTCAAGGCAGCGATGGCGGACGATTGGCCGGCGATGGACAAGGGCACTGTGCACGCGGGCGGAGCCGCCAAGCAGGCGCTCGATGCCATCTATCGCATGCTCTCGGTGGTCAACGATCAACGCAATCGAGCCATCGTTGCGGAAGTTTTCAGCCAGCTCGATCGGATAACCGAAGCGCGCCGATCACGATTAATTGCCGCCGAGGGCGCGGTGCCTGATGTCATCTGGCTGGTGCTGCTGGGCGGCGCCGTGGTGACGATCGCATTTACGTTTTTCTTTGGAATGGAAAGTCTGCGGGCGCAAAGCGTGATGACAGCACTGCTCGCGTTCTTGATATTTTCCGAACTTCTGGTCGTGATCGTCATCGACCGGCCTTTCACAGGCAGTGTGAAGGTGCCCCCCACTGCGCTCGCCGACGTGCTCGCCGACGTTGAATCCCAGCCTGATGAGCCTCGCTAACTGACGGTCCCACCAGGTACGTGACGTCGCACGGCTCCGATCTGCCTTGCGGGATGGCGCGGAAAAGCGCTGAATACCGGAACCAAATCGCGTTGTCGGCGTGGCGGCAGCATTGATCGACGGGCGAGGGGAGGAATTATGCAAATTGCGCGCGCACTCGCGGCGTCGATAATTTCCGCACTCGTGACGGCAAGCGGCGCGACGGCGCAGACCTACCCTAATCGTCCCGTCACCCTCGTCGTGGCATTCGCGCCCGGCGGCGCCGACGATGCAACTGCACGAATACTCCAGGACCCGATGCAGAAGGCGTTGGGTCAGCCGATCGTGGTCGAAAATGTCAGCGGCGCCGGAGGCATGATTGCCGCCGCCAAGGTGGCCCATGCCGAGCCCGACGGTTACACGATCCTGCTGCATCAGGACGCGCTTGCCGCCGGCATGACGCTTTATCCAGATCGAACTTTTGACGCCGAGAAGGATTTTGCGCCGATTGGGCTCGTCAACACGACAACGAATACGCTTGCCGGGCGGCCGTCGCTGCCGGCGAACAATTTCGACGAACTGTTGCGCTGGATGAAAGAGCCCGACCAGACCATTCGGATCGGACATCCCGGCGTCGGCTCGTTCGGCCACTTGGCGGAGGTGCTGATCTTCCAGGAGCTCGGCGTCAAAGTCACGCAGGTCCCCTACCGGGGCGCCGGCCCGGCGCTGGTCGATCTTTTGGCAGGACAAGTAGACTTGGGTCCGATCTCGGCCGTCGTCGCCACGCCCTTGGTCAATTCCGACAAGCTCAAGGCCTATGCGCTCATCGGCAAGAAGGATTTCGCCGGTCTGCCGCAACTCAAGACCATGGGCGAACTCGGCTTTCCAAAAGCCGATATCGACTTCTGGCATATGCTGCTGGCGCCTGCCGGAACGCCACAGCCGATCATTGAAAAGCTGAACCACGCGCTGCGCGTGGCGCTCACCGATGCCAAGCTGCGCAAGACGTATAGCGACGGCGGCATGGATTTATACCCGCAGGACGAGGAAAGCCCGGAAGCCGCGCGTACTTTGCTCAAGCGTGAGGTCAGGCTGTGGGGCGACGTCATTCGCGCCAATCATATCGCCGCGCAGTAGATCGCCGGCGGACTTAACCCACTACGCATTTTCTTTAGCGCGCACGAGCATCGAGGCGCCGGCGGCTCGAAACGCCGCCGCCTCAGCGCATGCGGGAGCTTCCTCTCAAGCGTGCCGAGGCCGCTGGGCTCAATGACGTGCTTTGAGGTGCGAGCGGCGGCAGAGGGTGCTATACACGCAGCCTCTGTAGACGAAACCCAACCAGCCGAGAAATCCGCAATTGGTCCCGTAGCTCAGCCGGATAGAGCAGCGGTTTCCTAATTCGGTTGCAGCCGTGTCGGTGCTTCCCCGCACGTACCCTATGTTACCGAATTATCTAAGTTTCCTGGCTCACGCAGCGTTGTCCGTCTCCTTTGGTCCCGGCGCGTGCTACCGAGTTCGGTAGCAATTTGGGTAGCAATGTACGCCGTCTGTTCACGCTCGGTGTCCCTGCTCTGGCCAGTCGAGTGTGTCAGAAGAGTGCGCTCCAGCTCGACTCAAGTTGACGAGGGCGGTGGCGACGTCGTTTGCGGGTCTCTGCAAGCAGCGACCAAGTTCGAAACCATCCTCAATCCCAAATCGGCAAAGGCGGTCGGGTTGACGGTGCACCTAGTCTGCTCGTAGCCGCCGCATGCGGCCTTTACTTGCCGCTCGACGATGACGGGGAGCGTGAACGCAAAAGTCGAGCCTTGGCCAGGCCGTGACTCAACCCAAATCAAAGCTGATCTGAGCGCCATCGCTGCTCACCGCCGTCCCGTGACGACGCAGGGTGGTTCAGCTTTGCCCGCGAGCAACTGACCTCGCACGCCCGCGCATCATTGCATTGCGAGCGCCTTCTTAATCCGACAGCGGACGGAACCGCGGAGCATCAGCGACCGCGCTCAGTGAAGACGCCCGTAGGCTCCCATCCGCTATACGGCCGCTCTGCAGAACAAAAATCGGCCTCAACAATGGTATGCGCCGAATCGGTGCCCCGACCGGACTCCGAATAGCTTCAAAGTCAACTAGCCGGACACAAAAGAATTTCTGTTCGAAGATCTGGCGGACTGATCCGCAGCGGCCACTTACAACGTGGCGGGTACCGCGACCACCAGAGGGTAGGGGAAATGATTCTTGAGATATTCGACGTCGAGCACGGCGCTTGCGCGCTGATTACGAGCAGTAGCGGCAAGCGCGTCATGATTGATTGCGGCGACAACGCCACGACGGGCTGGCGGCCGGGTAACGAGCTGCGAAAACGAAATATCGGTTTCCTCGATCGCTTGTACATCACGAATTTCGACGAGGACCATGTGTCCGGTTATCCGAACCTCGCCGACAACATCAATATTGGTGCCCTCTTTCGCAATCCAACTGTCATGCCCCGTACCATCCGGCACCTAAAGAGTGAAGATGGGATGGGCGTCGGCATCGAACGCCTTGTCTGGAGCCTGGAGAACTACTTTACTGGCGGCCCTGTGCCATCCAACCAAGATTTCGGCGACACGTTTTTCACGAATTACTGCAACCCATACGGTTTTTTGCCGGGACAATTCGACGATGAGAATGACCTGAGTTTTGTCACCTTTGTCCGGTGCGGCGCTCACAAGATTATCTTTCCCGGCGATATGGAGTGCGAGGGTTGGCTCGCGCTTCTACGTAACCCGTCTTTCGTGACTGAGTTGAGCGGCGTCCACATCTTTGTCGCGTCGCATCACGGCCGGGAAAATGGCTATTGCGAAGAGGTCACGCGCCTCTGCCCGAATATCCAAGTTGTCGTCATCTCCGATAGAGCAAAGGGCTACCAATCGCAGGAAACTACTGACCGTTACCGCGCGCATGCGCGTGGCTTTGACTATCAGGGCACCTATCGGCGCGTTCTCACTACCAGACGAGATGGCTATATGTGGTTCTCGTTTCCCACGCTCGGTTCCGCTTCGGTTGTTCTCGGGACGGCTGCCGCGTGAACCGCTCGTTCGATTTCTACGAATATGCCGGCTACATCATCCCTGGGTCGGCGCTTACGCTCGGGCTGCTGCTGTTCTTCCCCGAAAGCCGTGCCCTGTTCACCAAAGAGGGCGTTACGTTCGGCGAACTCGGTTTGTTTATCATCATCGCATATGCCGCCGGCCAGCTGGTACAAGGTATCGGCAACGGCATCGCATGGCTGTGGTGGAA
>DASSXN010000194.1:0-8718 GCA_035703785.1 Xanthobacteraceae bacterium | reverse complement strand
GCCGAAGCTCGCGGATGTCGTTTTCAAAGGCGGCGGCGATGCCGTCCAGGCGCTGTTGACCGGCTCGGTAGAACTGAGCGTCGGCTCGCTCGGCGCGGCTTTACCGCACATCAAAGCCGGTACGTTCCGCTGCCTCGCAATTTGCGGCGACCGCCGCTGGCCGGAACTGCCCGCTGTGCCAACGATGGAGGAGGCTGGTTACAACGGCTTTAGTATTGGAACCGATATGGTTCTGCTGGCGCCGGCCAAAACGCCGTCCGCCGAGGTCAAATGGCTCGAAAGTGCGACGTTGAAAGTCATGCTCACACCGGAGATGAAGGACAAGCTGTTCCAAGCCGGGTTCTTGGTCCGCCCTAAAGGCGCCGATGCGGCGTGGGCACGCGTGAGCAAGGAAATCACAACGTTCAAACAAATTATCGATCAGGCAGGAATCGCGAAGCTGTAACGCCGCGTTCGATCCAGTTGCCTGGATCGCAACGTGGCGTCGGAAGTGCGGCGGCTTGTCCCAGCCCCGGGCAGAGAACGATTATCAGAATTCCTTGCCGATCGCGCGGTCCACGGAATAATGCCCGCCGCCGCGTATCAATATGATGAGGAAAAGTGCTGCCCACATCACGGTGAATTCTGCACCGCCTCCTTGAGCGCTGAAAAACCAGCCGTTCGGTGCCTGCACCTTAAATGTAATGACCAGCATTTCTATTAAAAGCAACAGTGCGAACGGGCGGGTGAGAAGGCCGATTGTGATACAGATGGCCCCGACCGATTCGATAAACATGATGAGATATGCGATTGGTAGCGCGGGTTCGATTCCGCGGCGGGCAAGGACATTTGCCGCGACGCCTTGCGCGCCGAAGACCATGAACTTCGGCCATACGTGCGGGAGTAGCATCAAGCCGGCGGTGGCGCGGAGGAGCGGATAGGCCCAGTCCGCTAACGACTCGTAAATGCCACTAAGTCCTGGGAAGAAAAGTTTTGGCTGCGCAGCACTGTTCATTGGACGACCCCCCTTTAATAGCTAGCCCAGCATTTGCGGCTCTGAGCTCCACAAGTCATATTATCAAACTCAAACTGCGTTGGCTGCAAGAGGACTCAAGCTTACCCAGCCTTCTGTCTTGGGGTTCCCGTGACTTGCGGAGCACCGAGTGATTCGAAGATCGACGAGCGGGGTGCCGAACTTCTTTAGCGCCAGCGCCGATGCAACCACAGCCATTGTTCGGGAAACTGGCGGATCCATCCTTCGATGACGGATGTGACGGCCTGCATGGTGCCTTTGACTTGGATCCGACCGTCGGCGTCGCGGACCGGTTGCACCGGCGCCGAAATTTCACCCCAAAAGCTATTGCCATCGGCTTTGCGGACGACCCGCATGCCATAGATTGGTAGCTCGGTCTGCCGCGCCAGCATCGCGATCAGCGGATTGGCGAGGCAGCGCCGGCCGAAAAATATGACTTCAACTCCCTTGCTGTAATGTTGATCGGCCAGCATGCCGACATGGACGCCGGATTCCAGCAGCCGCGCCAACCTCACCGGTGCATCCAGCCCGGTTGGAACGAGTTGGCCCATCAGCGGTGCTCTCAGTTTGACTATGGCATCGCTGACTGCGCCGATGTTCGGTCGCCGGTAGAGAACGGCAGATTTTACGCCGATGAGCTTGGCGCCAATTCCCGGCAGTTCCCAGTTGGCCAGATGTGCAGCAAAGCCGATCGCGGCCTTGCCGCTTTTCATGATCCAATCGTAGCGGGCTTGAGATTCGGGCGGGTAGGTAATGACATCGGCAGTCTGTTTGCCGAAGCCTTCGACACTGAATTCGTCGAGATGAGCAAACTCGATCGCGATGCGGCCGAGATTGTCCCACACCCCGGCAAGAATGCGCTCAATTTCATCGACGGATTTGTCCGGAAAGGCGGCGCGGAGCTGTTCGCGACCGATGCGGTGCTCCGGAAACAGCGGGCCGATCCTTTGCATGAACGCGCCGGCAAGATTTGCCGTGCGCCGGCGATCGGTGTGTTTGATGCCGTTGAGCAGACCGACAGTGATCGCGCCGACAGTCTTGTCGAACAGGTTCTTGAGCGGCCGATCGGGCATTAGAACGTGACGATGATCTTGCCGAACACTTGGCGGCTCTCAAGCCGAGCGAGCCCGCGCTCGAACTCGGCAAGCGGCACTTCGGTATCGATCACCGGAAGAAGGCCCGACGCCATTTTGGCAAGGCTTTCGCCGATGTTGCGCAGCGAACAGCCGAACGATCCGAAAATGCGATATTGCTGCAGATAGAGCTGGAACAGATTCATGGTGATCGACTGTCCCGAGGTCGATCCGCAGGTGACAAGCCGGCCGCCGCGTTTGAGGCAAAGCAGCGAGCCGTTGAACGTGTCCGGGCCGACATGTTCGAAAGCAACATCGACGCCCTTTTTGCCGGTCAGTTTGCGCACGACGCCTTCGAAGCGGTCGGTGCGGTAATTGATGACGTGATCGGCGCCGATCGCTTTGGCTTTTTCCGCTTTTGCGTCATCGCCCACGGTGGTGATTACGGTGCAGCCGATCGCTTTGGCCATTTTGATCGCGGTGGTGCCGATGCCGGAGCCGCCGGCTTGGACCAGTATGGTCTCGCCCGGCTCGAGCTTGGCATTGTCGAACAGCATGTGCTGCACTGTGCCGAATGCGACCGGCGCGCAGGCGGCGTCGCGAAAGCTCACATTGTGGGGGATCGGTACGACCAGCCGGGCCGGCATGTTCAAGAGGTCGCGGGCAAAGCCGTCGACATGGAAACCCATAATACTCGCAACGTTCTCACAGAGATTATCGCGACCGGCGCGACACGCCTTGCAGGTCCCGCAAGTCAGCGCCCCATAGGCGACGACGCGGTCGCCCGGCCGGCACGAAGTTACACCAGGACCAACCCGGGCAATCTCGCCGGCGGCCTCAACCCCGACAATGAGCGGCAGCGTACGCTTGGCAAATGCCATGCCGCGCCAACCCCAGACGTCGATATGATTGAGTCCGATCGCTTTGATGCGGATCTGAACTTCGCCACTGCCGGGGTCCGCAGGCGCCGGAATATCGCGAAGTTCGATTTTGCGATCGGCGACCAGCGTGAGCGCGCGCATTAATCCACCGGCTGCCCCGGGCGAACGGCCAGCGCGATCACCGACAACGGCTTCGGCACTTCCGCTCACGCCGGCTCCCGCGTCATCACGAGGCATACATTCTGGCCGCCGAAACCGAAGGAATTGGAGATGGCGCGCGTGACGCGTGCGTCGCGGGCGACGTTCGGCACGACGTCGAGCGCAATGGCGGGATCGGGAACCTGGTGGTTGATCGTCGGCGGAATATGCTGATGTTCGAGCGTCAGGAGGCTGAAGACCGCCTCTACGGCGCCAGCCGCCGTCAAAGTATGCCCGATCATGGATTTGTTTGACGAGATCGGAATGTTGCGGATGTGTTCGCCGAACACCGTGGAAACGCCCAAATGCTCCATCTTGTCGTTCTCGGGCGTCGAGGTGCCGTGCGCGTTGATGTAGTCGACGTCTTCCGGCCCGACCCCGGCATCAGCCAAGGCGTTGCGCATGCAGGCAATGATTGGTTTGCCATCAGGGCTGGAACGGGTGCGGTGGAAGGAGTCGGATTTTTCTCCGCAGCCTTCGAGAATCCCGAGGACTTTTGCGCCGCGCGCGACCGCATGATCGTAGTCTTCGAGCACCAGCGCGGCCGCCCCTTCGGCCAGGACAAAACCATCGCGATTCTTTGAAAAGGGCTTCGAAGCCTGGTCTGGTGGGTCGTTCTGCGTCGACAGGGCCGAGAGCAGCGAAAAACGAACGAGCGATTCAGGCGTGAGGGAGCCGTCGGCGCCGACGGCGAGCGCGGCCTGACATTCGCCGCGCCGGATCGCCTCGACCCCAAGCTGGATCGCGGTCGCGCCGGAGGCGCATGCCGTAGTCAGAGAAATCGGCGAGCCTTCGGTGCCGAAATGATCGGCGAGATGCTCACCGATAATTCCATACTTCAGGGTCTCATAGACCGGCGCGAATTGCGGTTCGCGCGCAACGCGCATCAGGTCGGGATAACCGGCATCGCCATTAGGAGTGGCGTGTTCGGCCATCTGAATCCGATAAGGCCATTCGATTTCGAGCGGCGGCAGTGCCAGAAATAACGGTCCGGGAAAACGGCCCTTGCTGCCGATTCCCGAGTGCGCGATTGCCTCCTCGCCGGCCAACAGCGCGATGCGCTCTGAAAGCTCGGCTGGCGGCATGTAATCTTTGTACACAGCGTCCACCGTGCCGGCGATCGTGGTGCGCAGACTGTCGAGCGGAAAGCGCGAAATGCGGCGGATGCCGGATTTTCCCGCCGACAGCTTGGCCCAATTGTCGGTCTTGCCGACGCCCAATGAGGTGACGACGCCCATCCCGGTGACGGCGATCATCGGCCGGCCTGCTTTGTCACGATGCGCGCTGGCCGTGGGTTTGCTCAAAGCCATGATGCCTCTCCCTCAGTTCACCAGCTCGAGCAGGGCAAGGCCTTCGCCGCGCCAATTACCAATGCTGGTGACGACGATTTGGCGCAAACCTGCCGGGCTCGTGCCATTATCCCCCGACCCGGTCGGGGCGAACAATTTGCCGTGCTCGATCGCGGCGCAGCCGATTCCCAGATTAGCCATGAACTGGGTGTCGACGCCATGCCCGATATAGGTGCCAGTATTGCGGACCGGCAGCCCGATCTCCTTGAGCACCGTAAGTTCAGCAGAGGTCGCGGGTTGGAGCCCGGCCGCGCCGGAAATGACAGCACTATGCGCGCGGTCGAGCTGCGCGCCTATGACGTCCAGCTGCCGGCGAAAAGACGCCTCGGCATCGCCGGGCTTTCTTACGTTGCGATCGGAAAGCACCTGCGAAATTCGCGCCCGAGGACGCGCGCCGCGGGCGGTCGCATGCTCTTTGCTCTCCAGCACCAAGAAAGCGCCCATGGTCGCGAACGCGATGCCGCCTTGCGGCCCGCGATCCCAAACCGGGGCAAACTTGTCTTTCAGCACGACCCTGCCGAGCTCGAAAGCCAGCAGCACATCCCAGCGTGTGCCGTGATAGGCGCCACCGACCAGCGTCAACTCGCTTTGTCCGGCGGCGATGCGCGCCTGCGCCACGCGCACGGCGTCGACGCCGGCGGACTCCTCGCCCATGAAAGTGCGCGACGAGCCGACCACGCCATGAACGAGCGAAATATTGCCGGCCAGCAAGTTCGGCAGTTGAGCAAGGAATAAGGTCGGCCGCAGATCGCTCATCAGCCGTTCGTTGAGAAAAGCGCCGGGCTGATTGGTTTTGCGCACGCCCGCCATGATCGCTGTGTCGACGGCGATGTCGCGCTCGCCGCCGCCGGCGGCGACGATCATGTCGGTATGGTCGAGCAATTCGGCATTGCCGGCGATCGCGGCGTCGGTCAGCGCCAGCCCCGCAGAATAGACGCCGACGCGCTGCCACATCTCCATCTGCCGCTGGTCGCTCTTCTTCGGGATCTGCTTGTCGAAGCTCATCGGCGGCAGCTGATGCACGATGTAGGGCGCAAAGCTTTTGTCGTCGTAAGGCGGCGGGTCGCCACGCTCGAGATGCTCCCAGGCTTTTTCCAGCCCCTCGCCCAGACAGGTGAGGAGGCCGACGCCGGTGATCCACACCTCGCGCCGTCCAGTCACTTCGCGAACTCCTTGGCCGGGAAGTTGATGCGCTCGGCCCACTCCCACAATCCGGCACGAAGTTCAGGGCTCGGATAGGGAACGATGCGGTAGGTCAACGTGGCGTCGCAAATCGCGGCGCCCTTGCACCATCCTTTGGCTTCGCCGACCGCATAGCCGGAGCCCTCGTGGATGACCCTGCCTTCGAATTCAAGTTCGTCGCCGGGAAAGACCGCGCTGCGGATTTTGCCTTCTTTCACCCCGGCAAGCGCCGGCAGACCGGTGAAGCCGGTCAGCGCGCTCACCAGCCAGCCGGTGGTTTGTGCCATGCATTCGATAAGCAGGACGCCAGGCATCAACGGGTAGCCCGGAAAGTGACCTTCGAACACCGGGCTCTGCAACGGCACTGTACAGATCGCCCGCGCTACGCGGCCGCCGACGTCGACGGCGACAAAGCGGTCGATCATTTGGAAATACTCAAGACGCATGGGCGCTCAGGCGCCCTTGGCAGCGATCAACTCGTCGATCCGCTCGCACAAGTTCTTCAAGACGAAGTACTGATCGGTCGTTGCCTTGCCGTCGTTGACCTCTTGCGTCCACTGTTCCAGCGGCAGCTTTATGCCGAATGCCTTATCGATCGCGAAGGCGATGTCGAGAAAATCGAGACTGTCGATCTCCAGATCGTTGATCGCATGACTCTCCGGCTTGATGTTCTCGCGCGGAATATCACAAGTCTCAGCAATGATTTCGGCCACTTTATCGAATGTGGTGGACATCAGGCGTGCTCTTTGGTCGATCGAAGAAGAAGCGCCGGCCCAGCCCGGCGCGAGCAGGCCCGGCGCGTCGGGCCCCTCATATGTGAACGCCCCGTATAGCGAAGGACGCCGGTAAGTTCAACGGCGGCCGCCCTGTTTGCGGTCGCGCGTGCACGCCGCAAAAAGCCGTATTTTGTTGCTGTAGCGCAAGAGCTTATCGCACCGGTGCCAAACGCGGTCCGCGCCCGACATGCTTGATTGCGGGTGCCATGTTGCCTAAGGGAGCGGCCGGAGAGGGGCCAATGCCGAACGCCTTCGTGCGCAAGCGGTGCTTCGTGCAAATGACCGGGTACGAGCCGGTCGGGCCGGAACACCAGCATCGGCGCTTTATTCGCGAAATGGCCCGGTTCCAAAAGACTTGGAACGCGCAGGGCAAGGTATCGCCGCCGCGGCTTTCGGCAGATGGCGCCGTGGCCAATTGGACGATCGAAACCTGGGGTCCGAATTGGCGGGTGAACACCGACTTCCACTGGTTTCGCTGGGATGATTTCGTCACCGCCGATACGGTGATGAGCGATTGGTGGCGTTTTCCGCTGGGCATCGCCGCGCTGATGGAATTTGTGCTGACGGGAACCGTCATCCGCTATTTTGCCCTGGCATGGCGTTACGGCGCATTTTTTCTCTCCCCGCTGATCTACGTCGCGGGAATGATGTGGTTGTCGATTGCCGCCACCCGGTTCGCCGTGATCCACGTCGGACTGCCTTTTCATATGGTTCTCGCGCCGGTCCTGTGGTTGGCGATTTTTGCCGGCTTGCGCTGGACCTTCGGCCGCATGGTCCATATCGGCTACGCGCTGGACGATTGGTACTTCGCGCGCGATTTCATTCATCGCGTGCGGCCACGGCTCGACGAACGTCTCGATCTGCTGGCGCATGAGCTGGTGCGCTTGGTTCGCGACAGCGACGCCGATGAGGTCATCATCGATGGCCACAGTCTTGGCGCACCGTTATCACTCGTCGTGCTCGATCGGGCGCTGCAGCTTGATCCGCAGCTGCGCGACGGAGCGAAAACGCTGTACGTCGTTTCGACCGGCTCGTCGCTGTTGAAGGTCGCGCTGCATCCGGCCGCCGGCTGGCTGCGCGAGGCTGTTCAACGCCTGGCCAATACGCCGGCCGTTTATTGGGTCGAATATCAGGCACTGGTCGACATCATCAATGTCTATAAAGTGGATCCTGTTGTCGCGCTCGGGCTGCCGCCCGCTGGCAAGCCGATCGTCAAGATTTTCCGCATCCGGATGATGGTGGAGGAGCACACCTACCGGCGTTTCCATCTCAATTTCCTGCGCATCCACCGTCAGGCGGTGATGGGCAATGAGCGGCGTTATTTTTACGACTATTACATGCTGTGCTGCGGGCCGGTCGCACTGCGCGATCGGGTCGAAGAGCCGGATTGGGCGGTGGCGGCCTTTGCGGCCGACGGGGCGCTCGAATCGAACGTAACTGGCGTTGCGGCCGAGAGGCGCGAATCGCCGGCCGAAGCAGCGGGGCTTTAAGCCGTGACCGCGACGATCGCGAAGATTATTTGGCTCGCCTGCGGCCTGATTTGGTTCGTTCTGCGCTTTCAGCCGCGCCAGCACGCCCGCAAGACGGCGGTGCGCTATTCAGGACGTGGGCCGCGCGAGTTCGCGCTGCTCGCAGCCTCGTTCACCGGCCTCGGTATCGTGCCTTTCGTCTATGTGGTCGCTCATTTTCCCCGCTTTGCCGATTACCCACTGGTTCCCGCGCTCTCCTATCTCGGCATTGCGGTCGAGCTATGCTGCCTATGGTTGTTTTACCGAAGCCATCGTGACCTCGGCCATAATTGGTCCGTGAGCCTGGACCTGCGCGAACGCCATACGCTCGTCACAACCGGCGTCTACGCCCTGGTGCGACACCCGATGTATACCGGTTTCTGGTTGATGGCGCTCGGTCAAGCCTTGCTTCTGCCCAACTGGGTTGCTGGACCAGCCGGTCTCGTCGGGTTCGGTGTCCTGTTTTTCGGGCGGGTGGCGCGCGAAGAAGCAATGATGATTAGCGAGTTCGGTGACGAATACCGGGCCTATATGCGCCGGACGGCACGCGTGGTTCCCTGGCTATATTGAGGGTGTCGCCAGCGTGTTCATCATCACGTTGCATTTTTGCTACAGATGCACGCCGCTATTCCCGGAGGGAAGGATTTGGTGGGATTTCGGTGGCAAAATCTGGCAGTCCAATATGGATCGCCTAGACTGCGGAACAGGCTTGGTTTAGGCCCTGCGCGGCATATCGGAA
>DASSXN010000145.1:0-17851 GCA_035703785.1 Xanthobacteraceae bacterium | reverse complement strand
CGCTCGGCCAGCCAGTGGTGGTTGAAACCTTGAGCGGCGCCAGCGGCACGATCGCTACCGGCCGCGTCGCCCATGCCAGGCCCGACGGCTACACGATCGGCATCGGCCAGTGGTCGAGCCATGTCGCTTCGCCGGCGATCTATCCACTGGACTACGACGTCTTGCGCGACCTGCAGCCGATTTCTCTGCTCTCGGCCTCGCCGTTGTGGATCATCGGCAAGGAAGCGCTGCCGCCGCAAACGATGGCGGAACTCATCGCCTGGATGAAAGCGCGGCCCGAACCGACGACGTTCGGTACGGTCGGCACCGGCAGCGCCGCTCATCTATGCGGCCTTTATTTCGCGCAGAAAGCCGCATTGCGCTTGCAATACGTGCCCTATCGCGGCGGCGGGCCGGCCATGCAGGACCTGATCGGCGGGCAAATCGATCTTGCGTGCCTCGAAGCGAGCTCCGGCCTCGCTTACGTGCAAGCGGGGAAGTTCAAAGCCTATGCGGTGATGAGCGAGCAACGCTGGCCAAAATCGCCGGACACACCGACGCTGAGCGAATCCGGCATTGCCGGAGCGACGATCAATTTCTGGCACGCGCTGTGGACTACTGCGGGAACGCCGAAAGAGACCGTCGAGCGGCTTGATGCTGCCGTGGTCAGCGCATTGGCCAATCCCGCCGTGCGGCAGCGGCTCGAAACTCTCGGCCAAGGGATCTTTCCGCGCGACCTGCAGAACCCGGCAGCGCTTGCCGCCTATCACAAGGCGGAGATCGACAAATGGTGGCCGATCATCAAGGCCGCCGGCATCAAGGCCGAATAAGTCCTGCGTGAAGATTGCGGTCACACCGCGGGCATAGCCGCCGCGGGCCGGAACTCCATCGGTACATAGCCGGACTGCTCGGCGACGCGATCGAGCCAGGCGCGGATCGCCGGAAACGGCGCCAGGTCGTAATCGCATTGCGGGGCGATGTGGGCATAGGCGTAAAGCGCGATGTCGGCGATGGTGTAATGGCCGGCAACGAAGAAGTCATTCAGCGCCAGGTGCTTCTCCATCACGCCGAGCGCGCGATTGCCCTCCTCCATCCAGTCTTCGAGCGCGTGCTGCTGCAGTTCGCGACCGCCTTTGACCAGCGTCAACCAGAAATAGGCGGCGCCGAGATTGGGCTCGAGGCTGTGCTGTTCAAAAAACATCCATTGCAGCGCTTCGGCCCGGCCGATGCGATCTTCAGGCGCGAGCGGCGTGCCGCCGGCGATGTACCAAAGAATGGCATTTGATTCGGCGAGATAACGGCCCGGTGCCACTTCCAACAGCGGCACCTGGCCGTTCGGATTCTTGGCCAGAAATTCCGGCGTGTGGCTGTCGCCCTTGAGAATATCGACCTCGACCAGCCGATATGGGACACCCAGCTGCGCTAGCGCGAGCCGCGTTTTGTAGCTGTTTCCCGAACGCTGCATCGAGTAGAGGGTGAACATGGGGCTCGCTTCCGCGGCATTTATTGTGCCGCCGTTGCAGTGTTACGACGACAGGGCGGCAATGTCATGGCGGGCAGACTGTCGGGACGCGGCGTTGATGTCGCGCCGGTCGAGGCGTGCTGCCCGGCCGTATCCGGACCGGCTCCTCCATCAGGTTCCGCTGCACGCCGGCTGTTGCGGACGGAACGCGGCGATGCGGAAAATGCCGCAGATGTGAGGACAGAGCGGGCTTTAGCGCTTGCCTGAGCGCCCGGCCGGCATTACCAAGCGAGCCGCCTGAAATGGAGAATCGCAATGGCCTTTCTCGCGGACCAGATCATGCGTATTAAGCCGTCGGCAACCATCGCCGTCACGGATAAAGCGCGTGCGCTCAAAGCCGCTGGCCGCGATGTCATCGGGCTCGGCGCCGGCGAGCCGGATTTCGACACGCCGGAGAACATCAAGGAAGCCGCCATCAAGGCGATCCGCGACGGCAAGGCATCAAAATATACCGCCGTCGACGGCATCCCCGAGCTCAAGGCGGCCGTGGCGCGCAAGTTCAAGCGCGAGAACAAGCTCGATTATAAGCCGTTGCAGATCATCATCGGCACCGGCGGCAAGCAGGTGCTCTACAACGCACTGGTCGCGACCATCAATCCGGGCGATGAGGTGATCATCCCCGCGCCTTATTGGGTGAGCTATCCGGACATGGTGCTATTGGCCGGGGGCGAACCGGTGCCGGTCGTCACCACCATGGACGCCGGCTACAAGATGACGCCGGAGGCGCTGGAGCGCGCGATCACGCCGCGCACCAAGTGGATCATCTTCAACTCGCCGTCCAATCCGACCGGTGCCGCCTATACGCGCGACGAACTCAAGGCCATCACCGATGTGCTGGTGCGCCACCCGCACGTCCATGTCATGGCCGACGATATGTACGAGCATCTCGTCTATGACGATTTCGAGTTCTACTCGCCGGCGCAGCTTGAGCCACGGCTTTATGAGCGCACGTTGACCGTGAACGGCGTGTCGAAGGCTTATTGCATGACCGGCTGGCGCATCGGTTTTGCCGGCGGGCCGGAGAACCTGATCAAGGCGATGGCGATGATCCAGTCACAATCGACGTCGAACCCGACGGCGGTGGCGCAGTGGGCGGCGGTCGAGGCGCTCGATGGCCCAAAGGACTTCATCGCCAAGCACAACAAGATCTTCAGGGAGCGGCGCGACCTCTGCGTTTCGATGCTCAATCAGGCCCGCGGTCTCCAATGCCCGAAGCCGGAAGGCGCCTTTTACGTTTATCCGTCCTGCACCGGCACCATCGGCAAGACCGCGCCGACCGGCAAGAAGCTCGCGACCGACGAGGATTTCGTCACCGAATTGTTGGAGGCCGAGGGCGTCGCCGTAGTGCAGGGCACCCCGTTCGGGGTGGGCCAATCGTTCCGCATTTCCTACGCGACCGCGACCACCGCGCTGGAAGAGGCGTGCACGCGCATCCAGCGCTTCTGCGGCAATTTGCAGTAATCCTTCTCACCCTCCCCTGGAGGGGGAGGGTCGCGCCCGAAGGGCGCGGGGTGGGGTGATCTGCGCGCCAACGCGTTTGCTGCGCTGGTGTTTCAGTGTAACAGGATCGGCGACAAGCGACCCGTGGAGCTCTGCGTAAATCTTCTCTAGTACGCCGTCGATGTTTTGGACAATCTCGCTGTTCCAAACTCGAATGACACGAAAGCCCTCTTTGCTCAGCCATCGTGTGCGAGCGCTGTCACGTGCCACATAAGACAGCTTGCCATGCTGGGAGCCGTCGAGCTCAATGACCAGGCGAGCGGCCATGCATGCGAAATCGGCGACATACGCGCCGATCGGCACTTGCCGCCGAAAATGCGATCCTTCGAGCGGGAAGCTCTTCAAGTGTCGCCATAGCCGCTTCCCTGCATCGTTTGTAGTCCGGCGAAGCTGACGTGCTCGCACTCGTCGGGCGCTGGTAATCGGAGCATGGCCTACCATGGTCGGTCGGTCACCCCACCCCGGCCGCTTCGCGGCCGACCCTCCCCCTCCAGGGGAGGGTTCGATTTGAGCACCGCACCGTGGGGAGTCACCCCGTCGGCGGCGCGAGCTCGTCCAGTCCCTTCTGCCGCGCCTCGGGACCGAGCTGCGTCACCGACACCGCGGCAATGAACAGCAGGATCGCCAGGCAGACGAACACGGTGGTCAGGCCGAAGCCATTCTGCACCCACAGGATCGTTGGCAGGATGAAGGCGGTCGCGAGCCGGCCGACGCCGGAAGCAAGGCCGAAGCCCGATGCTCGCGCATTGGTTGGAAACACTTCCGAGGTGAAAATCTGCATTGAGTTGCCGGCAACTTGCACGAAGAACACCATGATAAAGCCGACAATCATCAGCTCGGCCGGCGTGCCGGCATTGCCGAACACGACAGCCATCACGCCGGCGCCGATGAACGCGCAGATCGACGTGATCTTGCGGCCGAATTTATCGAGCGCGTACATCATGAAGAGACTCGCGGTCGGCACCGCGAAATTCATGACCAAGGTGTATTGCAGTGACTTGGTGATCGAGAATCCCTTGGCGTTCATGATGTTGGGCAGCCAGGCGCCGAGCCCGACCGCGATGCCGAAGAAGGCGGTGAAACAGATCATGCCGGCAATGACGCGCCTCGGGAACATGCGCAAGACCAAGAGGACGGGATCGCTCTGGGTATTGCTGGCGGCGTCGGTTGCCAGCGGTTGCGTCGGCCCGGCAATGCCGAGCCGGCTGAGCACTTGTAGCGCTTGGTCGCCTCTGCCGTGGGTCGCGAGATAACGCGGGGATTCCGGCAGCGCGAAGCGGAACACCCAGACGATCAGCGCGCCGATGCCGATAAGAACCCAGACCCCGCGCCAGACAGTTTCGGCGGAATCGAACATGCTGCCGAACAAGAGCACCAGCGCGGTACCGATCGGCCACACCATCGCGCCGCCAATGAAATGGATGATCGCGAGGATACGGCCGCGAATGCGCTTGGGCGAATATTCGCCGGCATAGGCAAAGCAGAGCGGCTGTTCGGCACCGAGGCCCAACCCGGCGAGGAAGCGGCAGATCACGAGCAGCGTCACGTTGGGCGCAAACGCGCCGAGGATCGTGAAAATGCCGAACAACAGGAGATTGAACTGATAGATGAAGCGCCGCCCGAACCGATCACTGAGTTCGCCTTGGCCGGCAGTCCCGATGAACATGCCGAAGATCGCCGCGCTGCCAATCGCCGCGGCTTCGGCGGGCGAAGTGAAGCCCGATTTGATGATGTAGGGAATGAGCGATCCGAGAATGGTAAAGTCGATGACATCGAAGAAATAACCGGCGGCGATCAGGGCGATGACCTTGCGATGAAGCGGCGAAATCTTTGCTTCATCGAGCGCCGTACCGACAAAGGCCTCGATTGTCTGGGCCATCTCGTCCTCCCCATCCCGTTTGTTTGGCCGCTAGAGCGGCTCGCGAACGCCAACTCTGAAAGGGCGCCGGGCGGCTGTCAATGCAGACCCGCGCTGGTGCGGACGCCGCTGCACAATTCCAACTACGCGCCTTCGAACTGCAAAATGTACAGCCCGGCATTGGAGTCGGTCACATACATCATGCCCTGCGCATCGACGAAGCAGTCGGCGGATTGAATGACCTTCGGCCGGTTGGGGCGCGGATCGTACATGCGCTCGGGATCGGGCGGCACGAAGAAGCCGATTTCGCGTGGCGCGAATGGATTGGCGATATCGTAGGCGCGCACCCCGGCATTGTGCAGGGTGGCGAAGATGATGCGCGAGCTTTGGAATGCGCCGGGCCGATTCTCCCACAAATTATGCGGGCCGAAGTTACCGCCCTTCTTGCAGTAATCGGCTTCGTCGGGAATGGGCATTGTCGCAATGCTCACCGGATTCGACGGTTCGCGAATGTCGAAGATCCAGATGTAGCGCAGGCCGAGTTTGCAATCGGCGAAATTAGCCTCATCGGCGACGACGAGCAGATTGCGATCCGACAGCGGCAATGGCGAATGGGTGCCGCCGCCGAAAGGCGGATCCCAATTGCGGTACGCGATCATCCTGGGTCTTTGCGGATCGGCGACATCGACCACGCTCAAGCCGCCGTCGCGCCATGCGCCGAAAGCGAGATTGCCGGCGACCAAAGCGTGATGCAGCGCGTAACGCTTGCCTTTGGGCCAGGTCGGCGTCTCGCCGCCGGCCTTCCACATCCCGGGCAGCCAGAATTTGCCGGTCACTTGCGGCTTGGTCGGCTCCGCCATGTCGACGATCACCAGCACATGATCGGAAAACTCCGGCAGATGCACCGAGACATAGGCGTAGCGGCCGCCGACATACCAGATGCGGTGCGGCCCCAAGCCGCCAAGCGGTAAGAACGCGATTTCGCGCGGCGCTTCCCCGCGCGAAATATCGTAGATGCGCAAGCCCCCGGTAAACTTCTGCCCTTCCAGCGCGGCCGCCGACGTTCCAGAAAAATAGGATTCCTGGCTGACCTGCATGGTCCACACGCTGGGGCCGTTGACTGCGAGCAGCAGGTCCTGATGGGTCTGCAGGTGATGCGCGCGGGTATTCGGCGGGCAGGGCAGGAAATTCACCGGTTTGGGATGCTTGGCGTCGCGCACGTCGATCACGGTGATGCCGTTCGAGAAACCGTGGCCGATATAGGCGAAGCCGCGGTTGACCATCACCTGCACGCCGTCACCGCGGCCGCCTTGGTCGGTATGACTGACATATTTGATGTTTCGGTTGGCAACGGCAGTCATTGATATCGCCTCTCTGTGCATCATTTATCGTAGCCGTCATGCCCGCGCTTGTCGCGGGCATCCACGTCTAGAGTTGTCGCCATGAGACGTGGATGGCCGGGACAAGCCCGGCCATGACGGAATAGAGTAGTCGTCGCATTGATGGAAAAAACGATGACCACCAGTAAAAACTCACACGGGATGATCGCGGTCGACAAGATCGGAACGAAGGTCTTGTTTCTCAATCCGCAGACCTATGCGACCGAAGTGGTGATCGACGGCTTCCCGCGCACCGTGCACGAGTTGCTGGTGGTGCCAGAAACCGGTCGCGCCTATGTGCCGATCTTCGGCGACGGCATTCACGGCCGCAATCCCAATCCGCAGCACCATCTCTGCGTGTTCGATCTGCACAAGCGCGCTCATATCGAGACCATCGATCTGCGCCCCTATATCGCGCCGCACACGCTCAAGCTTGGGCCGGATGGGCTAATCTACATCACGTGCGAAAATTCGGCGGTGGTGGCGGTCATCGATCGCGACAGCAACAAAGTCGTCGCCGCAATCGACTCCGGATCGACCAATGGCCATCGGCTGATCATCGCGCCGGACGGCCGGCATCTCTATACCGAGAACGAGGAAGACGGCACCGTCTCCGTGATCGACCTGCCGAAGCGCAAATTGCTGGGCAAGATCAAGACGCCGCGTCCGCTCGCCGGCATCGCAATTGCGCCCGACGGCCGCACCGTGATCGCGGTCGACGATGCGCAGCCGACTTTGTTTTTGATCGACGCCGCGGCCGGGCGGGTGCGCGAGGAGATTGTGCTCAACGATGTGCCCAAGCCGGCGCAGATCGCGCGTTATGCGCCGGACAACAGCTTTCTTGCCGTGACCAGTCTCAACAGCGACACGGTCAGTTTGATCGATCCGTCATTTCGCGAGCAGACCGCGATCAAGGTCGGGTCGCAGCCGATGGACATGGCATTCCGCGACGACGAACTGTTCGTCGCCTGCCAAGGCGACGGCTCGGTGCATATCGTCGATATCGCCAACAAGCGCGCCAAGGGCAGTTTTTCAGCCGGCAGGGGCTGCGAGTCCGTGGGATTTTTCTAAGAACGCCTTTTAATCATGCGCAAAACCGGCGAGACGCGGGCGGCGTTCTCCCCTACAATAATGGCGCGGGCCCGTCCGGGTTCATGTGAGGGAGCAAGTAGATATGGCGTGTAGGGGTATGGTAGCCGCGCTCGTCGGAGCGGCGGCAATGGCGGCGACTGCAACTGTTCCGGCCAATGCGCAGCCGCAGCGCGTGCAAGTCGGCACGCTCGCCTGCTCAATTTCAGCCGGCGTTGGCATGGTCGTGGCCTCGCAACGCAATGTGAGCTGCAATTTCCAGCCGGATGGGGGCCCGCCCGAAGCCTATACCGGCACCATGACCCGGATCGGCGTGGACGTCGGCTTCACCACCGGAGGCGCGATGGTCTGGGGTGTGTTCGCCGGCACGAATCGCTACGCCGGGATGCTGAACGGGACTTATGCCGGCGCGACTGCCGAAGCGACCGTTGCCGCGGGGCTCGGCGCCAACGTGCTGGTCGGCGGGTCCAACCGTTCGGTGGCGCTGCAGCCGCTGTCGGTGCAAGGCCAGGTCGGACTCAACATTGCCGCCGGCGTCGGCGCATTGGAACTGCATTTGGCGCAGTAACTTGGCGCAGTAACTGGCGCGGAAACCGGCGCAGTAATTCGCGCGTCGCGTTCCAGTTCAATCTTTTGGCTTTCATCCGCGCCTCGCATGCGCGCGGCTCCGCATAACGGTCTGCAACGGCGGGCCGCCGCCCATTTTCCGGGCCGCTGCTGCGAGGCGCTGTGTCGCGCCTCTTGACCCACCCCCGCCACCACTGAAACGATAGCTTATCCTTCAAACAATAACTCCCCGCGGTCCGTGCCAATTGACCGGTCCGCCTGCGGGAGGCGGTGCGGGAGGTTTTCAATGGCGACAAATGGCGGCAATGGCACGCGCGCGGTGGGCCCGCGCTGCGTCGCGCTGGTCGGTCCGTTCCAGAGCGGCAAGACGACGTTACTCGAAGCGATCCTCGCCCGCACCGGCGCCATCGCGCGCCAGGGTACGGTGGAAGCCGGCAACACCGTCGGCGACGCCAGCAAAGAGGCCCGCCATCATCGCATGAGCGTAGAGCTGACCGTCGCCACCACGACTTTCATGGGCGACAATTACACCTTTCTCGATTGTCCCGGTTCGGTGGAGTTCGTTCACGACATGCGGGCGGTGCTGCCGGCGATCGATGCCGCCGTGGTCGTCTGCGAAATGGACGAGAAGAAGATTCCGCAGTTGCAGCTCATTTTGCGCGAACTGGAAGACTGGAAAATTCCGCGCGTCTTGTTTGTCAATAAGATCGACAAGGCCGATGCCGCCGTGAGCGACGTGCTCAATCTGCTGCAGCCGGCGTCGCGCACCAAATTGATTTTGCGGCAAATCCCAACGTTCTCCGGCGACATCATCAGCGGCTTCGTCGATTTGGCGCTGGAACGCGCGTTCGTTTACAAGGAATACGCTCCCTCGCAGGTCGTGCCGCTCGAAGGCGACGCCGCCGATCTGGAAAAAACAGCGCGCTTTTCGATGCTGGAAACGCTGGCCGATCACGACGACGAGCTGATGGAGCAGTTGCTCGAAGACATCCAGCCGCCGCGCGACAAGGTGTTCGACGACCTGACGCGCGAATTGCGCGACGGGCTCGTCTGCCCGGTGTTGATGGGCACCGCGGCGCGTGCCAATGGCGTGTTGCGGCTGCTGAAAGCGCTTCGCCACGAGTCACCTGGCGTGGCCGATACCGCCAAACGGCTCGGCGTGAAACAGGGCGGCGATGCCGTCGCCTATGTGTTGAAAACGCTGCATACGACGCACGGCGGCAAAATGTCGGTCGTGCGGATGCTCGCCGGCCAAGCCGGCGATGGCACCACATTCCTGACCGGCGACGATGAAGCCGGACGCGTCGCCGGCGTGTTCAAGGTGATCGGCCAATCCAATGAGAAGCGCGGTCCCGCGGCAGTCGGCGAGACCGTCGCCTTCGCTAAGCTGGAAAAAGCTAAAACCGGCGACACGGTGTCGGCCGGCAAACAGCCGCACCCGCCGCTGCCCAAAGTCGCACCCTATCCGCCGGTGCTGGCCATCGCTATCACCGCGAAGGAACGCAAGGACGATGTCAAACTCGGTCAGGCCCTCACCAAGCTCGCTGAAGAAGATCCTTCGATCACCATCGTGCACAATCCGGAAACGCACGAAGTCGTGCTGTGGGGTCAGGGCGAGATGCATTTGCGAGTCGCCACGGAGCGTTTGAGTGACCGCTACGGCGTGGCCATCGAACGGCGCACGCCGAGCGTGGGCTATCGCGAAACGATCCGCAAATCGATCTCTCAGCGCGGCCGTCACAAGAAACAATCCGGCGGGCACGGCCAGTATGGCGACGTCGTGCTCGAGATCAAGCCGCTGCCGCGCGGTGCGGGTTTTACGTTCCAGGAACGGATCACCGGCGGCGTGGTGCCGCGAAATTACATTCCCTCGGTCGAGGAGGGTGTCATCGACGCGCTCAAGCACGGTCCACTGGGCTTCCCAGTGGTCGATCTCAGCGTTGCTTTGATCGATGGCTCGTATCACACGGTCGATTCATCGGATATGGCCTTCCGCACCGCGGGCCGTATCGGCATCACTGAGGGGCTGCCGCAATGCCAGCCGGTGCTGCTAGAACCCATTCATCTCGTCGAGATCGTCTGTCCGAACGAGGCGACGGCCAAGATCAATGCCTTGATGTCGAGCCGGCGCGGACAAATCTTGGGCTTCGACACGCGGGAAGGCTGGGACGGCTGGGACATGGTGCGCGCCAAAATGCCGGAAGCCGAGATCGGCGACCTGATCGTCGAGATTCGCTCGGCGACCGCCGGCGCCGGCACTTTCACATTCAAATTCGATCACATGGCCGAACTGATCGGTCGCACGGCCGACCAGATCGTCGCCGCGCGCCGCGCCGCGGAATAGCTCCCTCAGTCGTCATGCCCGGCCTCGTGCCGGGCATCCCGCTTCACTAGTCTGTGCATCCTAAGTGGGATGGCCGGGACCAGCCCGGCCATGACGAGAATGCCGCAGACAAATCACAAAGGACTTCCAGCATGCCAGCCTATTGGGTCGCGCGTTCCAAGATCAACGATCCGATCGAGTACAAAAAATACACCGACCGCGTGCCGGCGATCATTGCCAAATACGGCGGCAAGGTCTTAGCCCGCGGCGGCCGCTCTCAGATCATGGAAGGGCCGCACAAATTCCAACGCTTCGTGGTCATCGAATTTCCCACCTTCGAGCAAGGCGTCGCCTGCTTCACCTCGAAGGAATACGACGAAGCGGCTGCATTCCGCCGTGCCGGCGCCGGGGAGGTGGAGACCATCATGGTTGACGGCGGCGATGCGACGAAGTGAGATAAGGAGCGAGTAGCGAATGGGGAGTGGCGGGGAGTGGCGAATAGGGGAGCAGGCTGGTTGTTTGCTATTCGCGGACGCGGCGCAATCATCACGCCGCGACGCTCGGCTCGGTTCCGGGCCGCGGCACCGCGACGCCAGCGGCGGCATAGTCATTGAGCTTGTTGCGCAGCGTGCGAATGGAAATTCCGAGCACAGCGGCGGTGCGCGTACGGTTACCGAGGCAATGCCGCAGCGTTTCCAGAATCAAATCGCGTTCCACTTCGGCAACGGTACGGCCGACCAGACCGATCACATTGGCCATAGCCGCCGTCCTCCCTCGCGCCTGGGCACGCCTGCATGCGGCGAGATTTGCGCGCGCCAAGCTTTGCCCGCGCCAAGCTTTGCCCGCGGCATGGTTAGCGGCGGGTTAACGCGCCGTATGCGCGCGTCCCGAAACGGATCGGACGCGCGCCGGAGACAGCGCGCCGCTGATTGCAGGATGGCTTAGGCCGCTATTGGCGATATTGCTGAATGCGCGTGGTGCGCAATCCGGCAAGGCCGTGCTGGTCGATGGAGTATTGCCACGACAGGAATTCTTCGACCGTCAGCGTGTACCGGCTGCAGGCCTCTTCGAGCGACAGCAGCCCGCCCCGGACGGCGGCAACGACTTCGGCTTTGCGGCGGATGACCCAACGTTTCGTCCCAGGCGCCGGCAGATCGGCAACAGTCAGGGGCGAGCCGTCCGGCCCGATCACATATTTAACCCTCGGGCGATGGGGTTCAGTCATAGGAACTCTCGCACTCGACAACTCTACAGCGGGGCAATCTACGGGCCGCGACTTAAGATTTACCTAAGCGGAATCTCCGTTTTCGCGGCATTTCCGGGCAATATTTGCATGTGCTAGGGCGGGCCGACGGGTGGCTCCTTTTCAACACGTTAACAGCCGCCCGCGCCGGCATGGCGGAGCGGGACCGCGCCGCCTATAGTAAAGAGCGTCGGCCCGCACTTTCGCCGGCCGACGGCAATGTCGCCGCACTTGGTCGCGTGCTTGGTCCCGTGCTTGGCCCGCGGTCCTTAACTTACGGATGTTCGCTGCAGGACGTGTCTCTCCCGATGTCTGCTTCTATGGCCTTGAACACGCTCGATCTCAAAGGACCGCCGTCGCAGACGCGGGTGGTTGTGGCGATGTCGGGCGGCGTCGATTCCTCGGTGACAGCGGCGCTGCTGGCCGAGGAGGGCTATGACGTCGTTGGCATCACGCTCCAGCTCTACGACCATGGCGCAGCGACCCACCGCAAAGGTGCCTGCTGCGCCGGCCGCGACATTCACGACGCGCGGGCCGTGGCCGCGCGGATCGGCATTCCCCACTACGTGCTCGACTACGAACAGCGCTTCAAAGAAGCGGTCATCGACCGGTTCGCCGAAAGCTACGTGGCCGGCGAGACGCCGGTGCCGTGCGTCGAGTGCAATCAGGCGATCAAATTTCGCGATCTGTTGGTGACCGCGCGCGAACTCGGCGCCGCGGTATTGGCCACCGGCCACTACGTCGCCTCGCGCCGGCTGGCCGATGGCCACCGTGCACTCTACCGGGCACGCGAAGCCGAGCGCGACCAGAGCTATTTCCTGTTCGCGACGACGCGCGCGCAGCTTGATCTGCTGCGCTTCCCGCTGGGCGATCGCACCAAAGCGGAGACGCGCGAATTGGCCCACCGGTTCGGGCTCACCGTCGCCGATAAACAGGACAGCCAGGACATCTGTTTTGTGCCAAACGGCCGCTATGCCGATGTGATCGAACGGCTGCGTCCCGGCGCCGCCGGACCCGGCGAGATCGTCGATCTCGAGGGCCGCGTGCTCGGCCGCCATGATGGCATTATTCATTTCACCGTCGGCCAGCGGCGTGGGCTCGGTGTTGCCACCGGTTCGCCGCTCTACGTGGTGCGTCTCGACGCGGCGTCACGCCGGGTCGTGGTTGGCCCGCGCGAAGCATTGCGGACCAGTCGCATTCGCTTGCGCGACGTGAACTGGCTTGGCGATCGCAGGATCGACGAAGCGGTCAGCGATCATCGCGAAATCTACGTCAAGGTTCGCTCGACGCGCGCGCCGCAAGCCGCCTGGCTCCGCTGCCGTGCCGATGGTTTTGAAGTCGAGCTGATCGCCGGTGAAGACGGCGTTTCGCCCGGACAGGCCTGCGTCTTTTACCAGGCGGCCGAGGGCCAGGCCCGCGTGCTCGGCGGCGGGGTTATCGCTGGCACCATGCCGTCGGCCCGCGCGACCGGCGCCGCCGAAGCGGCGCTCGCCGCCAGATAATCAGCGCATGATCGCTTCGCAAAACTGCCGCTGCGCTGGTGATCGTGACGGCGGTGGTCTCCGTATGCGGCGCTGACGTCCAGCAATGGCCGATCAGCTCGACAAAGCGGTCATCACCAAAGCCTATGCGCGCTGGGCGCCGATCTATGATTTCGTCTTCGGCGCGGTATTCGAACGCGGCCGCCAAGCGGCGGTCGCCGCGGCCGAGCGGATCGGCGGGCGCATCCTCGAAGTCGGAGTCGGCACCGGGTTGTCCTTGCCGGATTATTCCTCGGCAAACCGGCTCGTCGGGGTCGACCTGTCGGCGCCGATGCTGCGCAAAGCCAAGGCCCGCGTGGCCGAGCATCAGCTTGGCAATGTCAACGGGCTCGCCGTGATGGATGCGCAGCATCTCGCATTTGCCGAAGCGGCTTTCGATGTGGTGGTAGCGCAATATGTAATTACGGCGGTGCCCGATCCGGAGGCGACGCTTGATGAGTTCGCACGCGTCACCAAGCCGGGCGGCGAAATTGTCCTGGTGAATCATCTCGGCGCCGAGAGCGGTCTGCGTGCGACGGCTGAGAAATGCTTCGCGCCGCTGGCGCGCCGCCTCGGCTGGCACCCGGAATTCGGCTGGCAGCGGCTGGCGCGCTGGGCGGCGCGTCATGGCGGCGTCGAACTCGTCGAGCGGCGCGCGATGCCGCCGCTCGGTCATTTTTCCCTGATCCGGTTCGCGCGCAAGGCGCGTCTCGAGCGTGATTGATTCAGACTGAATCGATTGTTGTTGCCGGTTTTGTATGGGGCAGGCTTCGGCGGGCGAAGGCAGGTCGGAAAAGATCATGCTCAAACAACAAGCTAAAGCGAAATACAATCAACCTAAAATTATTTCGCTTTAGCCGGTTAGCGCCGGCTTATCGGCTACGGCTCTGCCGTTCTGCAAGCGCAGCATGCGGTCGCAGGGAGCGAGGCTCTGATCGCGATGCGCGATCATCACGATGGTCGGACGCGGCTTGAGATCGAGCATTGCCTTGATGATTCTCCGCTCCGCCGGAACGTCGATCGCGCTCGTTGCTTCGTCGAGCACGAACAGGAAGGGCCGGCGGAGCACGGCGCGGGCAAGACACAACCGCTGGCGCTCGCCGCCGAAAATGAGCGTGCCGCGTTCGCCGAGCACAGTGTCCAGCCCCGCCGTCAAGCCGGCCACGAAATCCTCGACACCGGCAATGGCGAGCGCGTCCCAGATCTCGGCGTCGCTGGCCTGTGGATTGGCCCATAGCAAATTCCGGCGGATGGTATCGCGGAACAAATACGGGTCTTGGACGACATAGCTGACGTGGTCCCGCCACTTGATCGCCGCCGCGCCGCGAAGCGTTACGCCGCCGACCGCGATCTCGCCGGAATCGGGTTCAATGAGCCCGATCAAGAGGTCGGCGAAGGTCGTCTTGCCTGCGCCAGTCGGGCCGCTCACGCCGAGGAACGTTCCCGGCTCAATCGTCAGATTGAGACGCTCGATCCCGCCGCCCGCCCGGCTCGATCGGTCATAGTGGAAACTGACGTCGCGAAACACGATGGCGCCCGGCGTAATCGCGGGTGCAGGCCGCGTGTCGGGCGCATCTTGCGCGGCGAGATCGCGTTCGAGGCGGAGAAATTCCGCGTGCGCGGGAACCGTGCCGGCGAATTGCTGCAACATCTGACTCATTTGCATCGCCGGTCCGGAGATGCGGGAAAAGATGAAAAGCATTGTCAGGATGACCGCCGCTTGAACGTCGAACAGCACCAGGCCGACAAAGGCAATCAGCGCACCGACCAGTCCGGCTATGATCGAAGCGGCGAGCCGGTTGCGATTGTCCTGACCGAGATAGGCGAGCTGCTCGCGCTTGAGCCTGTCGAGACTGTCCTGAAATTCGGCGACGAAATTGGCTTGGCGGTTTTGCCCGGCGGCGAGCTTCAGCCCGCCGAGGAACTGCGAGGTCTCATGCATCAGCTCAATGCCCATGCGGCTTAACCGCGCCCCGAAATCATGCGCCCGCCGCAGCATGACAAAGCCCACGCCCGCACCGATCGCAATCAGGATCAGGGCTACGACGGTCAAAAGGGGCGCGAGTAGGAAGGCAATGACGATTTGCGCTCCGATAATGACCAGCGTCGCGGCGAACTGCACCATATAGTGCGTCGCCGTGCCGACGCGGTGAATGTCGCCGCTCATCAGGTGGGTAACGCGCGCATGCTGCAAGCGCGATACTACCGGCCAGGGCGCAGCGGCGAGCCGCCTGCCGAGGCGGGCGCGGACGGTTTCGATAAAGCCCATTTCGATCCGCACCAGCATGATGTTGCGGCGGGCAACGATAATCGCCCGGATGACCACCAGTCCTGCAAACAGGCCGAGCAACAGCGACAGGCGCGCCGCGCGCGTCTGCGCGCCGGTGATTTCGAACGCCTGCATAAGGAATCTGTGCGTCCATCCGGTGCCGGTATCGGACGCGGTGATGAGCGACAACAACGGCACCAGAAGAAGGAGACCGGCGCCTTCAAAGCTTGCGGCGAGAACGGCGAGCGCCGACGCGATGACCCCGCTCAGGCCGGCAAACGCCGCGAAATCGCGGACAAACGCGATCGCCTGCCGCAGCAGGCCGGAAATGGGCAGACCGGACTCGGTTACCTCAGGTTTATTCATTGGCCGATCGCTGTTGCGTGGCGCGGACGGGGACCGGCGGGACGTTTCATACGGCGCCGCGCCCCGCGCCTAAAATACCGGCGTTGCAGCAAGACCCCTTTAAAGTCAGCATAAAGCCCGGCGCGCGGCTGCAAGCAAGCCGTCGGCAAGCCGCCTGGCGGGGGGCCAGATCTCGCTTGGAAAGCGCGCGCCGCTGTCATAAATGTGCGTCCTACGCACAGGCGAGACGCCCGTTACCGTTGGCAGGTGGTCGATCGCGACGGCGGCTGATTTGCGCAGAATTGGCGTCGAGACTTGGCGTCGAGACTTGGCGCGGCGTGCAGGGATTGGCGGAGTAGCTCAGTTGGTTAGAGCAGCGGAATCATAATCCGTGTGTCGGCGGTTCGAATCCGTCCTCCGCTACCACTCCCCTCATACCACTGCGCGGCTTCTTCGTATCCAGCAGTGCGGTGAGTTGGCCTACGAGTTCAAGGTCACGGCCTTCTGGATCGTTGTTCGGGTAGATCACGATCTTCTCGACCAAAGCGCGGACCGATGCGACCACTTCGCGCTTCTGCTCGGATGACCTCTCCGCGAGCGTGGCGCGTAAATCGCGTACGATCGTTCGGTAATGGTCCGCTACAGCGGGGTAGATCTCGATCACTTCGCTACCTGCGCTTTTGCTTTCGTCTTGCAGACGCGCGCGTTCGGCATCCAGCTCCTTCAGCCGCGGCATTATACTTTGCGGATTAGCGCCACTTTCCACCAGCGTGATGAGGTTCTTTACAGCGCGGTCGACTTCGCCAAGACGCCGCGATCGTCGGCGATCGGCCTCAACGCGCGAAGCCTTCAATCGCTTCCGCTCGGCCGCATATTCGCGAACAGCTTCAGCGACGATGCGGTCGTCGAGTAAATCGCGCTCGATCACGCCGAGCGTGCATTGCTCGACGATGCGGGCGGAGATCATCCGGTTATTATCGCAGATGCCGGCCTCGCGCCGGCCTGCGCAGATGAAACGTGGCCACTTGCTGCCGCCTCCGGAGACATAGCTGCGCCCGCAGCATCCGCATTTCATAAGACCGGTAAAAAGGTGCGGCGACTTGCGTCTTTTGGGCTCGGCAGAGCGACTGCTTTTGCCCGCCATAATCGCCTGCACACGCTGCCAATCTGCTTCTTCGATAATGCGGAGCTCCGGCACATTAGCGAAGTGCAATTCACCTGTGGCATTGACCCGCGAAATGCGCTTGCCAGTATCAGGATTCTTAATGAAGTGCTGTCGGTTCCAGACCAGCCGGCCGGCATACAGGTGCTGCCGCAGGATGCCGTTGCCCCGCTTTTTCGAGCCGTTGATGGTGGAGGCGTTCCAAGTGCCGCCCCTGGGTGCGGGCACGCCCTCCCGATTAAGCGCTGCGGCTATCTCTCGCGCTGTGAGCCCAGCAATTGTGTCGCGGAATATCCGGCGCACGACCTCGGCCTCGGCCTCAACGATCTCGCGTTCGCCGCGAACGAGTTCGCCAGCGGCATCGGTCGCGCGTACCGCTCGGTATCCGTAGCACAGTCCTCCCGGAATCTTACCTGCGCGTACCCGCCCAGCTTGGCCACGGCGTACCTTGAGCGCATGGGTCTTGAGGAACAGCGCACTCATGGTGCCCTTCAGGCCCCAGTGCATCTCGTTGGTCTCACCGTCGGCTATTGTCCAGATTGGAATTCCCAAAAAGGCTAGTCGTTCGAAGAGACGGGCGCCGTCGGCTTGGTTGCGGGCCAGTCGGTCAATGTCCTCGGCGAGCAGGATATCAAAGCGATGGTCTCTCGCGTCCTCCAGCATACGCTGGAAGTCGTGGCGACCATGAATACTGGCGCCGGAAATGGCGCGATCGGCGTAGGTGATGGTCACAGTCCAATTGCGGCGCGCGGCGAAATCGCGACAAAGAGCGAATTGATCGTCGATCGAGCGCTCTTGTTGCAGCTCTGATGAATAACGAGCGTAGATAGCGACGCGCGTCATTTGGACAGCACCCTAATCTTCTGCTTATGATCCTCCCGCGCGAGCATTCGGGCAAGCGCTCGCGCAACCTCGAAAATGTAGGCGGGCGGTGGCTGGTTGTTCACCCGACCGGCCGATTTTCGAGGCTTTGGATTGATTTGTTGGGTCATTAGGGCAACAAAAAAGCCGCCAACGGCGGCGATGCGGAGGAGGCGATATGTCGATGTGCTAGGTGTCGGCGTGATCGCCACTACGCCGCATCTCTTGTTTTAG
>DASSXN010000109.1:0-2146 GCA_035703785.1 Xanthobacteraceae bacterium | reverse complement strand
GGGATCACCACGTTCTGCACGATGCCCGGCTGCAGGCGATTGCACAGCTCGTAGATCGCCGCCTCGCGCACGGTGGTGTCGATATTGTGATCGTCGAGCATGTGCACGCCGAGCGCGAAGATGATCGGCTTGGTCGCCGGCTTGCGCATGGTGATGGCGGTGACGTGGAAGGTCGGCGCCTTGTAGGACTTGCCCATATAGCCGGCCCACTCGGGGTGGAAATGATAACGGCCCTGCACGCCGGCTTCCTCGGCTTCCTTTGTTTCGAAACGGCGATCGCGCGGATTGACGTAGCCTTCCAGCACGATTTCGCAGTCGGCCAAGGCCATGGCGTTGACGGTGCGCGCCTTGACGAGGCGCACCGGCGCGCCCTGCACCGCCGAAGCAATGCCGATCTCGTCGCACCCCATCGGCAGGATCGCGTAATCGAAGCCCGCGCCGGCCAGGAGCGTGCAGGCCGGCGGCACGCCGAAACACACCGTGATCGGCACCGGCTGATCCTCTTTGTAATATTTGTTCACCACCTGCCACATGTGCGAGCCGGGCGAGATCTGGAACGTGCCGACATTGCCCCAGCGGAAATTCATGCGGTTGTAGCCAAGGTCCGAGCCGCCCTCGAATTGCGGGCCGGTGACGCAACGAATGCCGGAGCCGACGGTGAGTTCGGGCTCGTAGGTGGTGTGGCGGATCGGCACCATCCATTCGTTGACGTCGCGCGGATTTTCGATCACGTGCTCCTGGCACGGCGCCTCGCTCTGCGAGATCTCGACCGGCGGAATCGGATGCGACAGCGCATAAGCGAGCTTGCGCACCCGCTCGGCGTCGTCCTTCCAGCCGAACATGCGATTGATGATTGCCATGTCGCCGAACAGGTTGGTGATCACGCGATGGTTCGGCTTGCCCTTGACGTTGTTGAACAGAACCGGGCAGCCGCCGTCCATGTGTTTTTGCAAGCCGGTGACCTGAAGGTCCGGATCGACTACCTTGTCGGTCTCGATCAGCTCGCCGGAGGCGCGCAGCCATTCCAGCGTGCTGCGCAGATCGAACGCTTGGTTCGGCAGCTCGGATTGCGGGCCGCTGCGCTGCTCTTTGCTGCGCACTGTTTGCTGCATGACTGACTTCCCTATTGCATAGAATGTTAGAATGCTAAGTATTATCGGCGCGGGCCCTTTGACCTGTCAACGCCGATGCCGACAGAACGTTTGCTGAAATCCGGGCGTTCGCCAAAAGCCAAGCCGTCGCGCCGCGCGGTCGCATTTCCGCCACGGTTGTCCTCCGGTTATCTGGTGCGCGACGCGCACCGCGCGTTTCAGCGGCTCCTTGAGCGGCGGATCGCGGCTTACGGCGTCACCCGCGGGCAGTGGTACTTTCTGCGCGTGTTATGGACCGCCGATGGATTGTCGCAGCGTGAATTGTCGACGCGAGTCGGCATGATGGAGCCGACCACCGCGATCGCGCTGCGCAGCATGGAGCGCTCGCAACTCATCCGCCGGCTGCGCGCCGACGATGACCGCCGCAAAGTGCGGGTGTTCCTGACCGCCAAGGCGAAGCGGCTGCGCAATGAGCTCCTCACGTTAGCGCGCGACATTACCGCCGAGGCGGAAGACGGTATCGGGCCGCGCGACATCGCCACATTCCGGCGCGTGATAACGCGTATGATCGCGAACCTGGACCGGATCGTTGATTAAGCCGAGATCAAATGCGCGCGTTCGCTTCGCAGACTTAAAAAGGCGTGTCGGTTTGGCGCAGCCGAGGAATGTCGATGGAAACGCCGCGGCGGCCGCCTTATCCTTGCCGCGCCCACAAGCCGGGAGAACGCCATGACTGCCAGTCGGTATTGGATCGGCCTTGCCGTTTCCAGCATGCTGGCATGGTCTGCGTCCGCCCATGCCCAAGCGCTCAAATATCCGGAAAAGCCGGTCACTATCATTTCCGACGCGCCGGCCGGATCTACGCCCGACGTCGACGCGCGCTTCATCGCCGCCGGCTTAGGCAAGCTTTGGCGTCAGCAGGCCGTGGTGATCAATCATGCCGGCGCCAATGGCAGCATCGCCGCGCGCGCCGCCGCCGAAGCCGCGCCCGACGGTTATACGCTGTTCATGCCGGCGCTCTCGACTTTTGTCGCGCTGCAATCGGCTGCACCCAA
>DASSXN010000102.1:0-2046 GCA_035703785.1 Xanthobacteraceae bacterium | reverse complement strand
CGTCCGGAGTAGTAGTTGTAATAACGGTGCGGGACCCGCGCGCTGGCGCGCGAATTGCTTGCGGATTTCTCCTTCGCATCCTTCTTGGCGTCGGCTTGGTCTTTGCCGTCGCCCTTCGCCGCAGTGTCTTGCTTTTCCGGGCTGCCAGGCGCCGCTGCAACCGGTTCAGGCGAAACCTCAGGCCTCGCTGTCGCATCGCTTCCGGGACGCCGCCATGAAAAATCATCGGCGCGGCCAGCCGGCGCTGCCAAAGTTTCACCGCGGCTCAAGACTTTCGCCGCGATCGGGTCGGACGTCGTCTGCGTTGGGTGGTCTCCCGCCCCGAGGAGGTCGCCGCCGTGTTCGCCGCCGCTTGCAGTTAACGGCAATACCGGGCCGACATCGGGCCTCGCACTAGCCGATCCCGATTTCGGCGTCGTTTCCGGACCGGGCAGCGCCACCGGCGCGACATCGCTCGGCATCACCCGTCGGAGTTCGCGGTCAACATAGCTTGCGAGTTTTACCGCTCCGGCCTTGGTGAAATACACGCCGTCGGCAGTACGCAGCCGCCGGGTTTGACCCTCGAAATCCGGCCCCTGCATCGCATAATCGCCATCTTCATCGACAAAGCCGTCCCAAATGTCGACGTAAATAATTCCGGCTCTCTCGGCGCGCTCGCGATAAAGCTCGTCCAGATAACTCAGATCGCTGGTCGACTTGGTGCCACGAATTGCCGGCAGACCTACCCAAATTACCGGCACGCCCTTGCTCTTGAGCGCCGCAATCATTGCGTCGATGCGCTTGGCGTAAAGCGCCGCCCACTGATCGGTGTGGAAATCATAGGAGCCACCCGGGACCGGCCGTTGCGACTCGGTTTGCGACGCAGTTTGCGGCGGGGCCTCGGCGTCCGCCGGCGCGGCGGCTTTATCCTGCGAAGCCTGACTCGCCGACTGATTTGCTCCTTGGGCCGGTTCACCGCTTCGCTTTGGCTGCGGCGGAGCTTTCTCACGCAGCGGCAACCTGTCGTTTAGCCCTAGCATGACGACGACGGCATTCGGTTTTTCATTGGACAATGCGTCCTTGGCTGCTTGCGGCCAATCCAGCGCCTCGTTCTTCGCATCGTAACGAACCAGTCCGGACGTCGCGCGGATTTTGCGCTGTACGCCGATTTCCGGCTGGTCGGCGTAGTTTTCATCCAATCCATAGCTCAGCCAATCGGCCATCGAATCGCCGATGACGACTATCGTCCGGCTCGGCGGCGTTTCCAATTTACGCGGCGGCGGCGCCTTCGAGTTGTCGACGGCTGGCGCTGGACGATGGTATCGCTCGCCAGAGAACGGCGATCGCCGGTAATAGCGATCCGAAGGATAGCCCCAGCCGCCCGACGGGCGATTGTCCCAGCCCCACCCACCCGACCGACCCCAGCCGCCCGACGAACGATCGCCCCAGTAAACTTGAGCCGAAGCCGGTCCACAGGTCACAGAACCCGCCACGACCACAAGCGCGATCGCAAACGCGCGGATCTGGAACGCTGTCGTTTTCCCTAGCGCCATGAAGCGCGTACCCAACAAACCATCGCCTTCAGCCCGGGTCCCTCGCCCGAGCGGCAAAACGACCGTTGCTTTCTAACTAGAAGACGTCAGTTCGAGGATGGTTCCGGCACAGCACGCCGCTGGAAGAGAAAGGGTCAAAGGCGCGGTGACGCGCGCGCTCGTTTGCCGATTGGCATGAGCTTGCTATCGTTCAGGTGCAACATTGGAGGCGACATCGGCCAAAGGCACCGTGAAATGGTTCAACCCGACTAAGGGCTACGGTTTTATTCAACCTGTGGGTGGCGGCAGGGACGTATTCGTTCACATCTCAGCCGTCGAGCGCGCGGGTCTGAGCACTTTGAATGAGGGTCAGTCTGTCGAATTCGAGGAAGTCGAGAACAGAGTAAAAACATCGGCGGAGAATCTCAAAGTCGCAAGGTAATAGCGCGCAATGGGCTTTAACCGCTGCAAGATGGAGGATCAGCGCCGGCCGGGCCGCGCCGATTTATCCACACCTCGCACGGTTCGCGTTCTG
>DASSXN010000073.1:0-9874 GCA_035703785.1 Xanthobacteraceae bacterium | reverse complement strand
AAACATGTCGCCTGCCCGCAATGCGGCGGCCCGGCGCGGCGCGAAACCGATACGATGGACACGTTCGTCGACTCGTCGTGGTATTTCGAGCGCTTTACCGATCCTTGGATCGACAATGCCCCGACCGACCGGCCGATGGTCGATGCCTGGATGCCGGTCGACCAATATATCGGCGGCATCGAGCACGCGATTCTGCATCTGCTGTACAGCCGCTTCTTCACCCGTGCCATGAAACGCACCGGCCATGTCGGATTAGAAGAGCCGTTCGCCGGACTGTTCACCCAAGGCATGGTGGTGCACGAGACCTATCGGCGCGCCAACGGCGAATGGGCGGCGCCGGCGGAAGTGAAAGTGGAAGCCGACGGCGACACGCGCCGCGCCACTTTGGCCGCAACCGGCGAGGCGGTCGAGATCGGCCCGATCGAGAAAATGTCGAAGTCAAAGCGCAACACGGTCGATCCCGACGACATCATCGAGACCTACGGCGCCGACGTCGCGCGCTGGTTCATGTTGTCGGATTCGCCGCCAGAGCGGGATGTCGAATGGACCGAACGCGGCGTCCAGGGCGCCTGGCGCTTCGCCCAGCGGCTGTGGCGGCTGATCGGCGAGGCGGCGGAATTGGCGAAAAGTGCGCCGGCCGAGCGGCCGGCCCGGTTCTCGGACCAGGCCTTGGCGCTGCGCAAGGCGGCGCATCGGGCGCTGACGCGCGTCACCGATGACATGGAAAAGCTGCACTTTAATGTTTGTGTCGCGCACATTTACGAATTTGCCAATGCGCTCAATACGATAATTGGGGATATCGGCGCGCAAGGGGTCGAAGAGGCGCAAGCGGGGGCGGCAAACAGTGCGCAAACTGGGGCTCGTGACCAGCCGCAGCAGACAAGCGTGGCGCCGCCGGATTTGCGTTGGGCGCTGCGCGAAGCGGTTAATATTCTCGTGCAATTATTCCATCCGATGATGCCGCATCTCGCCGAAGAATGCTGGGCGCTGTTGGGCCATGACAAGCTGGTCGCGCAGGCGCCGTGGCCGGAGCTCGAGCGCGCGCTGCTGATCGAGGACACGCTGACGCTGCCGGTCCAGATCAACGGCAAGAAGCGCGCCGATGTGACGGTGCCTCGCGACGCCGGCAATACCGACATTGAGGCTGCGGTGCTGGCGCTCGATGCGGTAAAAAAGGCGCTAGACGGCAAGCGGCCGAAGAAAGTGATCATCGTGCCGGGACGGATCGTCAATGTGGTGGTGTGACAACCGCAAGCGCGTCAGCGCGGCCGCGCGACTTGCCGTGGTGCTCACCGCGGCGGGGTTGCTCGCCGGCTGTTTCGAGCCGCTCTACGGCCGCAATCCGTCGCTCGGCGACGAGAGCGTTCGCGACAAGCTCGCCGAAGTCTTGATCGCACCGATCCCGGCGCGTCAAGGATCGCCGCAGGCACGCATCGCGGTCGCTATACGCAACGCTCTGCAGTTCGATCTCAACGGCGCCGCCGGCGCGACGTCGCCGACGCATCGGCTCGACGTGACGGTGACGCCGGTCAACGTATCGGTGTCGATCGATCCGGTCACCGGACGTCCGACCGAGGAAATCGGCGGCGTGAGCGCGACCTATCAGATGGTCGAAATCGCAACCGGCAAGATCGTGCTCAAGGATTCCACCTTCGCTCACGTCGGCTACGATATCCCGGGCTCGCAGCAGCGCTTCGCCAAGCAGCGCGCTTTGCTCGACGCGGAAGACCGCGCCGCGACGGTAGCTGCCGAGGCGATCCGCAACAGGCTCGCGTCTTATTTCGTCGCCGGCACCTGAGCGTTGACACCGAATTCCGTATCCCGGACGCGGTGCAGCGCCATAGCGCGTTGAAGCGCTAATGGCGGTGCACCGCTGATCCGGGATCGTCCCAGTCTTGAGATTGATACGATCCCGGGTCTGCAGCGCATCATTTCATGCTGCGCTGCGCCCGGGAAACTCTAAAGGAACTGTTATGGTCGCCGTCAAAGCTGCCGATGTCGATGCCTTCGTGGCGCGGCTCGATCCGACGCGGCGCGTGGTTCTGGTGTTCGGGCCGGATGCCGGTCTGGTCGGTGAACGAGTCCGCACGCTTCTTGCGGCCTCGGTCGACGACATCAACGATCCGTTTGCGCTGGCGCGGCTCGACGGCGAAGTGCTCGCCGCCGAACCGGCGCGTCTGGTCGAAGAGGCATTGACCATGCCGCTGTTCGGCGGCCGCCGCGCGGTCTGGGTCAAGGCCGGCAGCCGCAATATTGCGCCGGCGGTGGAAGCGCTTCTCGGCGATGCGCTGTTCGCCGCGTCGCCCACATGCCGCGTGGTCATCGAAGCCGGCGATCTGCGCCGCAATGCGCCGCTGCGGGTCGTCTGCGAGCGCGCCAAAAATGCCGCGGCGCTACCATGCTACGCCGACACCGAACGCGACCGCGCGCGCCTGATCGACGAAGAGATGCGGACCTCCGGGTTGTCGCTTGCCGCAGATGCCCGCGCGGCGCTGATTCCGTTATTGGGCGGCGACCGCGCCGCCTCGCGCAGCGAGATCCAGAAGCTCGCGCTCTACGCGCGCGGCCGCGGCCAAGTCGGCATCGAGGACGTCGCCGCCGTGGTTTCCGACGCATCGGCACTGGCGATCGAGGACATTGTCGACGCGGCCTTTGCCGGCCGGCCCGGCGAACTCGAAATCCAGCTCGGCAAAGCCCGCACCGCCGGCACCAGCGCGGGATCGATCCTGTTCAACGCGCAGCGGCAGCTCGCCCAGCTGCACAAGTGGCGCATGGCAATCGAGCACGGCCGGACGTTCTCGCTCGATGCCGTTTCGCCGCCGCTGCCGTTCCGGCGCCGGCCGCTGGTTGAAGCGGCGCTCAAGGCCTGGAGCGCGGCGCGGCTCGCCAATGCCATGGCGGATTTAGCGGACACGGTGCTGCAGTCACGGCGCAATCCGGCGCTGGCCGACACCATCGCCGAACGGGCGCTGCTCGCGATCGCGGCCAGCGGACGGCGCAGCGCGGCTTGATTGCAGTTTGCCGGGGCCTTGCGTTAGAGGATTCTTTTCGTTTCGCAGCGTTCGTGTTTGAATGCCGGCGCGACCACGGACGATTTCGCGCCCGTAATGGAGATCAGCGATGCACAAGCTCACGGTGGGAATAACCAAAGCCGGCACCGGCCTTGACGGCATCGTCTGGAATATTCTGGGCCAGACCTACGTGCCGAAGGCGGTGAGTGAGAGTTCGTTTTCCTGGCACGCCACGTTTCCGCCCGGCACTTTCGTTCCGCCGCACATCCACCCGTTCCAAGACGAATTCATCTACATGTTCGAAGGCCGTTTCGATCTCGTGCTCGACGGCAAGGAGGTCGTTGCGACCGCGGGCGACCTCATCCGCATGCCGATGGGCCTGCCGCATGGCATCTTCAACAAGTCAGACCAGCCGGTGAAATGTTTTTTCTGGGTGTCGCCGACGCGCAAGACCTACGACTTGTTTTGGGCGATCCATTCGATGAAAGAACAGAAACCCGAAGACGTCTTCGCGCTTGCGGCCAAGCACGAAGTGAATTTTCTGCCGCCGCCGAAGTGAGGAAGCACGCTTCTAAGTCGGATTTTCCAAGCTGAACGTGCCGGAATCGTCGTCGTAAGCGAACGCTTCGGCGTAGCGTCCCCAGCCGATCACGGCGCGCAGCGTCGTTTCCGCATCTTCGGGGCTCACATAGTCCTCCAGCTCGTCGAAGAAGCGGCTCTTCGGCGCCGTATGATTGGCGCGTTCCTGCAGGACGTGACGAATGTGCGCGGCAAGCGGCACGTAGGCCAGCAATTGTCGCTGGAACAGCCGCTTGCGATCGTCAGTACCCATTTCGGCGAATTGCTTGCCGGTTTCAGTAAGTTTGATGTCGCCGCCTCCGATTTCGGCGAGCCGCAGCAGTTGCGACGCGTCGGCGACCGGAAACAAGTCGTCGATTTCGAGGTGCAGTTCGTCGGCCAAGACCGGCAAGTCGGCGCGGCCGTTATAGGGCGCGGCGGCAAGCGTCTCAATGAGGCCGGCGAGGAGATTGGCGGAAACGCGCGGCAGCACCGTGTTGATCGTTGCCACCGGCAGCCGATCCGGGATCCCGATCGGCGTCGGCGTGCGCGCCGTCATTGCCACGTAGATTGTCTCGACCAGATCGCGGAACCGCGGATCGAGTCGATTGCGCGGCTGTTTCAGGTCGACGGCGATTTCGTTGATGATGCGACCGGGATTGGTGGAGAACAGAAGAATGCGGTCGCACAGCAACACCGCTTCCTCGATATTGTGGGTGACGAGAATGACGCCTTTGATCGGCAGCTTGCCATCGCCCCACAGTTCGAGGAAATCGGTGCGCAACGTCTCGGCGGTCAGCACGTCGAGCGCGGAAAACGGCTCGTCCATGAGCAGAATGTTCGGATGCACGACCAGCGCCCGGGCAAAACCGACGCGCTGGCGCATGCCGCCCGACAATTCGCGCGGATAGGCTGACTCGTAGCCGTCCAGCCCGATCAGATCGATCGCCGCCAGTGCGCGTTTGCGGATTTCCGCGTCCGGAAGGCCGAGCGCTTCGAGGCCTAATTGCACGTTCTCCAGCACCGTCAACCAGGGAAATAGCGCAAAGGACTGGAAAACCATCGCGATGCCCGGCGCCGGTCCGGTGACGCGCTCGCCGAGATAAGTGACCGTCCCGCCCGACGGCTGTGCTAGCCCTGCGATCAGCCGCAGCAATGTCGACTTGCCCGAACCGGTGCGGCCGAGGAGACCGACGATCTGACCCTGGACCAGCGAAAGCTCGACGCCATCGAGCACCAGATGTTCGCCGCCGTCGGCGCGTGGAAAAGACTGGCGCAGCGAATGGACGTCGAGCAAAGCGGCGCCGTTCATATCCATCCTCATCCAAGCCGGAATTTGCGTTCGGCGTAACGGTACAGCGGCCGCCAGAATACGCGATTGATGATGACGACGAACAGGCTCATCACTGCGATGCCGAGCACGATGTGGTGAAAATTGCCGGCATCGGTTTGTTCCGCAATATAGGCGCCCAGTCCTTCGGCCTGCAGATGCTCATCGCCCCAGGACGCGACCTCCGCGACGATGCTGGCGTTCCACGAACCGCCCGACGCGGTTATCGCTCCGGTGACATAATAGGGCAGCACCGCGGGCAATGCGATGCGCCGCCACCACAACCAGCCACGCACGCGCAAATTGACGGCAACGGCGCGCAATTCCGCCGGAATCGCCGCAGCGCCGGCGATGACGTTGAATAAAATGTACCACTGCGTGCCGAGAATCATCAGCGGGCTTAGCCAGATATTCGGATTGAGCTGCCAGGCGACTATCCCTGAGACCACGATGGGAAACAGCAGGTTGGCCGGAAAGGCGGCGAGAAACTGCGCCACCGGCTGAACGAACAGCGCAGCGCGCGGCCGCGTTCCGACCCAGACTCCGATCGGCACCCAGATCAAACTGGCGATCGCGATCAGGACGACGACGCGCGCGAGCGTGGCAAAGCCAAGTAGCGCCGTCACGCCGACATCGCGCAGCGTGATCCCGGTCATTGCGAATGTCGCGACCTGCCACAGTGCCGCCGCGGCCAAAACAAGGACGACCCCCGTAAACAGCAAAGCCAAGGCGCGTCCGGCGCGTCGTGCCGGCACGCCGGATGGTTTCTTGCCAGATCTGCGCCAACGCAGCGAGGAGCGCCACAGCACCGTAACCCGTTCCCTCAGCCGCTCGACAATGCGCGAGCGGCGCAGCACGTCGAAGACCCAGGATTGCGGCGACTGCACGCCGGGCTCTTGTTCGAAGCGGAAGCGGTCCGCCCATGCCACCAGCGGCCGAAACAGCACCTGGTCGTAGATCAAGATCACGACCAGCATGGTGCCGATCGCCCAAGCTACCGCGGCGAGGTCGCGATGCTCGATCGCCAGCGCGATATAGGAGCCGACGCCGGGCAAAGTCACCGTGGTATTGCCGACGCTGATCGCCTCCGAAGCGACAACGAAGAACCAGCTTCCCGACATCGACATCATCATGTTCCAGATGAGCTGCGGGATGGCAAACGGCACATCGAGTCGCCAGAACCGCATCCAGGCGTTGAGCCGGAAACTGCGCACGGCTTCTTCCAGCTCAACCGGCACCGTGCGCAGCGACTGATAAAAGCTGAACGCCATGTTCCAAGCTTGGCTGGTGAAAATCGCAAAGATCGAAGCGAATTCGGCGCCGAGCACGCGCCCGGGCGCGAGGCTCATGAAAAACACGACGGTAACCGAAATGAATCCGAGAATCGGCACCGATTGCAGAATGTCGAGCAGCGGCACCAAGAGCCGTTCGGCGGATCGGCTTTTCGCGGCAAGCGTCGCGTAAGTGAAGGTGAAGACGAGCGACAGCACCATCGCAATCAGCATGCGCAGCGTGGTGCGCGCGGCATATTCAGGGAGATTGCGTGGATCGAGCGAGGGCGGCTGCCTTTGCAGTTCGGCCAAGGGTACGAAAAGATTCCGGCTTGCCTCGGCGAGAAAAACCAGAAGCCCGAGGATCAAGAGAAAGGCGAGAATGTCCCATCGGCTGAACAAACGGGTCCAGCCGCTAACCGAAATAGGGACGAATACGCGCATGCTTTGGGCCAGCTATCGGAAATCGCGTCACAAAACTGTCGAGAAATCGCGAGCGCGCCGGAGCGGGCGGTCACGGCTTGTGAGTTCCCCCCAATAACACCGGGCACGCCGGGATCAAGCAATTCTTGTTCCATCGCGCCCGAAAAAGCCAAGAAGGATCGTCAAGGATCGCCACAATGATCGCCAGATAGCGCGATGTGAGGTCGTGAAATCACCGCATTGTCAAACGATCAATCCGCCTCAACGCGCAACATTCGATTCCAATGGAGGGTTCCGTTGGCATTGCAATCGGCAAAACTTGTAACCGCGCTGGCCGCGTGTTTTTTGACGACCTCTCTGGCGATCGCGGCGCCTCAGTCCACCGCACCTGAGGAGCCAGCCGCAACCGGGCTATGGCAAAAACTGGATGAAGAGACTGGTAATCCGGTCAGCTGGTTCCTCTTCGTCGAGCGCGGCGGCTTCTATGAAGGCGTGATCGCAAAACTGTTTCTTCGCCCGCAGGATCCGAAAAATCCGATCTGTTCAAACTGTCGCGATGACCGCAAGGATCAGCCGCTGCTCGGACTGCCATTGGTCAGAAACATGCAACGCGACGGCTTGAGCTATGAGGGTGGCAATATTCTCGACCCGCGCAATGGCAACATTTACAACGCCATGATGCGCGTCAGTCCCGACGGCGAGACGTTGACTGTCCGTGGCTACCTCGGGATCGCTTTATTCGGCCGCGATGAAAACTGGCAGCGGCTGCCGGATAACGCCGCGCGCCAGCTCGATCCGGTGATAATTGCCCGTTACCTGCCCGGGACAGCCAAGCCCCGTTTGCCGCTGACGGCTTCCGGGCGGCAGGAAAAACCAGCGCGGCCGCCCAGCGCCATGCGCTGATTCATCGTCACGCCTGCGTACGGGCAAGAACAGACCTCAACGCCGGACGATGGCCGAGGACATCGGCGCGCGTTCCTCCCATCCTGCTTGTTCAAGCTCGGGCACGGTATCCTCGGCTTCGGGATAACCGAGGCAAAAATACCCGATGAGCTTCCACGTCGTCGGCACGTCCAGAATGGTCGCGATCGCCGTCGGATCGAGGATCGAAATCCATCCCAAACCGATTCCTTGGGCGCGCGCGGCAAGCCAGATCGTATGCACGGCGGTCACCGCCGAATACTCGATCATTTCCGGCATGGTGCGGCGGCCAAGACCATGGCCTTGCGTGGCGGCGCGATCGGCGAACACCGCGAAATGAACGGGCGCTTCGCCCAGTCCGGCGAGCTTGAGCCGGGCGTAAAGGCCGGCGCGCTGCGGCGCCTGCGCGCGCAACGCCTGCGCATTGCATGCCGCGAAATTTTCGCGAACAGCGGCGCGACGCGCACCATCCTCGACGATGACGAAACGCCAGGGCTGACTCAGGCCCACCGAAGGGGCAAGGCAAGCAAGTTCGATCAGGTTCTCCAGCATACCCGCCGGCAGCGGATCGGGCCGGAAACGGCGGACGTCCCGCCGCCACAACAAAAGATCGCGCAAGCGCGCGCAAAACGCCGCGTCGAAGTGGATCGCGCGCGGCGCGGATGCGAATCCATCCTTGCGGCGGGTCAGGCGCATGGTGATAGGCGTATGATCATGGCGCAAGCCTAATGCGTGTCGGCATAGGCGGCCATGGCAATCTGCAGCCGCGCCCAAGCCGCTTCCCCATCGGGCAGGCCGAAGCGCAGCCAGGACGGATGTTCCGGAAAGCTGCGGACCAAAATTCCGGCGCGGCCGAGATGATGAAACAATTCGGACGCCGCAGGCATGCACGCCAGCTGGAACAGCGCGGTACCGCCGACAATTTCGATCCCGGCACTTAAGAGAACAGCTTTCAGCCTGTCCGCCGCCGCGATCAAACGGTTGCGCGCCTGCTCGATCCAGGCGTGGTCGGCCAAAGCGGTCGCGCCGACTGCAAGCGCTGGTCCGCAGACCGCCCACGGACCGAGCGTCGCGGAAAGCCGCCCGGCAAGCTGCGGCGCCGCGAGCGCAAAGCCGAGCCGGATACCGGCGAGCCCGAAAAATTTGCCGAATGATCGCAGCACCACAATCGCGTTTCGCCCGACCTCGCCGGCGAGACTGGCGTCGCGCGGACCGACATCCATAAAGGCTTCGTCGACCACCAGCAGTCCGCCTCTGGTCGCGAGCCGTTTTGCCAGAGCGATCAGTTCGTTCTTGTCGAACAGCCGGCCGTCGGGGTTATTCGGATTGGTCACAGTGACCAGCATGGCCTCGCGTGCAGCATCGAGATCGGCAATCTCAGTGACACGGTGGCCGGCAAGCGCCGCCGCGCGCGCATGTTCACGATAGGTCGGCGCCACCACCGCGGCACGGCCGGGACCGAGCAGAGCGGCGACAAGCGGCAGCAGTATCTGCGTGCCCGGCGCGGGGACGGCATGCGCCGGCGAGGGCGCGCCATAGCATTGCGCGGCAATGGCCGCGACTGCGGCGAGCGCTTCCGGATCGGGCAGCCGCGTGAATAGATCGAAAGGCAGTTGCGGCAGGGGATAAGAATAGGGATTGATCCCGGTTGAAAGGTCGATGAAAGGTTGCGGAGCGTCAGTGAACAGACGTCGCGCGGCGGCGAGCCCGCCGCCGTGCACAAGCGGGTGATCGAGATCCTCAGAAAACATCATGTCGGCCGCACTCGCGCTTCTCGCCATGCTGATCGAACTCTGCATCGGTTATCCGGAACGGCTCACGCCCGCGATCGGCCACCCGGTGATCTGGATCGGCGGCTTCATCAAACAATGCGACCGGCTTCTCAACCGCGAGCTGGCGCCCAGCCTGCGGCGGCTCACGGGACTGTCAGCGGTCGTCGTGTTGCTCGGCGTCGTGGGCGCGGCCGCTTTCGTGGCGCAAGGCCAATTGCTGCGTCTGCCATACGGTCTCATCGCGGTCGCCGTGCTGGCGAGCACCATGATCGCGCAACGCAGTCTGCACCGGTATGTCGCCAATGTCGCCTCTGCGCTCGATAAAAACGGCCTCGCTGCCGGGCGTCAGGCAGTATCGCACATTGTCGGCCGCGATACTGCCGAACTCGACCGCGCCGGCGTGGCCCGCGCGGCGATCGAGAGCCTGGCCGAGAATTTCTCGGACGCGGTGGTCGCACCGGTTTTTTGGCTCCTGGTAGCAGGACTTCCGGGCATCGCGCTGTACAAAGCGATCAACACCGCCGACAGCATGATCGGCCATCGCACGCCGCGCCACGCCGATTTCGGCTGGGCGGCGGCGCGACTCGA
>DASSXN010000051.1:0-26731 GCA_035703785.1 Xanthobacteraceae bacterium | reverse complement strand
GATCATGAGCGACGAGCAGCGACGCCAGCGGCCGAAAGGCCCGTGTCCCTTCGCTCACGGGGATAATGAGTTTTGACCCTGGCGCGGTTCGAACATCACGCCCCGGTGAACGGCTCCGCCGGCGCGACGTCGGTCAGTTTGAATTGGACCCGCTCCTCGCCCTGCCAGCGATCGAGCGCAAAGCAGCCGGCGGCGTGTACTTGCCGGCCGCGGCTGTTGCGCAGCGCGATACCAAGCTTCTGGCTGGCCGCGCGGAATGCAATTGCATTCACTGCAGCGCCATCACCTGATTTCAAGCGCACGCGCATATGCGCCTGACCTACTTCTTCCGCGTAAGTGATCGTGTGCGCCGGAAGCGCGATGATCGGCTCCGGATTGCCGGACCCGAATGGTCCGGCCCGCGCGATCATTGCCAGGAGATCGCCGTCTGCTGCGGCGGCGGTCACCGCGCCGTCGATTAGGAGGCCGCTCGCCCGGCGCGCTTTCTCGACGTCGGCCGCAAGAGTCGCTTCAAGGTAAGCGCGCAGCTGCGCAAGCGCGCCCTTACGCAACGTAACGCCCGCGGCCATCGCGTGCCCGCCGCCTTTTACGAGCAGCCCCTCGGCGACCGCGCGCCGCACCGCGCGGCCGATGTCGACACCCGGAATCGAACGCCCCGAGCCGGTGCCAATCCCGCCCGGCTCAAGCGCGATGGCAAAAGCCGGCCGGCCGAACTTCTCCTTCAGACGCGCGGCAACGAGCCCGACGATGCCTGGATGCCAGCCCTCGGCCGCGGTCACGATGACCGCGCCCTTGTCCTCGATGCCAAGCGCGGCATCCGCTTCGGCTTCGGCCTGCGCCAAAGTTTCCCGTTCGATCGCCTGCCGCTCGCGGTTGAGCCGATCGAGTTCAGCGGCGATTTTCGCCGCCTCGATCGGATCATTCTCGAGCAGGAGCCGCACGCCCAGATCGGCCCGCCCGATGCGGCCGCCGGCATTGATCCGCGGCCCCAGCAAAAACCCGAGATGCCAGGCCTCGGGCGGGCCGGAAAGCCGTGCCACATCCATCAGGCTGACATGGCCGGGGCGCTCGCGCCGGCGCAGCGCGATCAGTCCTTTCGTCACAAAGGCGCGATTGAGCCCAATCAGCGGAACCACGTCGGCAACTGTGCCGAGCGCGACGTCGGCGAGGAAGCCGAGAAGATCGGGCTCGGGCCGGTCTCCGTGCCAAAAACCGCGCGCGCGGAGGATGCGATTGACGGCGACCACTGTCATGAAAGTGAGACCGACGGCGGCCAGGTGGCCTAAGCCGGAGAGGTCGTCGCGCCGGTTCGGATTGACGATTGCGAGCGCCGGCGGCAACTCCTCATCGGCCTGATGGTGGTCGATGACGACAACATCGAGGCCGCGGGCTTTGGCCTCGGTAAGGGCTTCGGCACTGGTCGTGCCGCAATCGACACAGACGAGCAGCGTGGCGCCGCGCTCGACAAGTGCCCGCACGGCTTCGACGTTTGGGCCGTAGCCTTCGAACAAGCGGTCGGGAATGTAGATGATCGGCTCGATGCCACAGTGGCGGAGAAAACGGGCAAGTATCGCCGCCGAAGTCGCACCGTCGACATCGTAGTCGCCGAAAATCGCGACGGTCTCGGCGCGTATTGCTGCGTCCGCGATCCGTTCCGCCGCCTCCTTCATGGCCGTGAGCACAAGGGGATCGGGCATCGCGCGCTTGATCGTCGGATCAAGGAAAGCATCCACCGCAGCCGCCTCGATGTCGCGGCCGGCGATAATGCGGGCCAAGAGTTCGGGCAGCCCATGATGCTGCGCGATCGCCAAGGCCCGCGCGGCGCCCCGTTCGTCGAGCCGGTCGCGCCAGGCGCGACCGGTCGCCGAGTTCTCGACGCCGAGGAATAAGCGTTGTTCGGACATCCCGCGATTTCCAGCGCCGTCAGGCGGCGCAGCGATCCGGGACGCTATCTGATTCAGCGAATCGGGGTCAAAACTCGTTATCCCCAGTAATCCCCATCGCCGGCGCCGGCGTTATCGGAACTTGTCCAATTGCCGGTGCTCGGCTCTGATCCAGCGGATGGTGCCGCTGGTCGAGCGCATGACCACGGTTTCGGTTTCGAGCAACTCCCTGCCGAACTGTACCCCGCGCAGCATGCGGCCGTCGGTGACGCCGGTCGCCGCGAACAGGCACTCGCCTTTAACCATGTCCTCGATCTGATATTTTCGGCGTGGATCTTTGATCCCCATTTTGGCGGCGCGCTCGCGCTTCGCCTCGGTATCGAGCACGAGGCGCGTCTGCATCTGCCCGCCAATGCAGCGTAGCGCGGCGGCCGCCAACACGCCCTCCGGCGCGCCGCCGATGCCGAGATAGATGTCGATTCCGGTCTTGTCCGGATCGGCGGTGTGGATGACGCCAGCGACGTCGCCATCGCTGATCAGGCTGACGGCGGCACCGGCCTTGCGCACCGCGCCGATCAAGTCGGCGTGGCGTGGCCGGTCCAGAATCATCGCTGTGATCGCCTCCGGTCTGACGCCTTTGGCCTTGGCGAGGTTGACGATGTTTTCCTCGGCGGGCGCGTCGAGATCGACCACGTTTTTCGGATAACCCGGGCCGACGGCGACTTTGTCCATATAGATGTCGGGCGCGTGCAACAGCGTGCCGTCCTGCGCCATCGCAAGGGTGGCAATGGCGCCCGGCATGTTCTTGGCACAGAGCGTTGTGCCCTCGAGCGGATCGACGGCGATGTCAACCTTCGGTCCAGATCCGGTGCCGACCTTCTCGCCAATAAAGAGCATCGGCGCTTCGTCCATTTCGCCCTCGCCGATCACCACGGTGCCGTCGATCGCAAGCCCGCTCAGTTCGCGGCGCATGGCGTCGACGGCGGCTTGATCCGACATTTTTTCCGCGCCGCGTCCGCGCAGCCGCGCAGCCGCCACCGCGGCCCGCTCCGTCACCCGCACGATTTCGAGCGACAGTGCGCGCCCAAGCCCCGTGTGCTGGCCTGTGCGCTGACCCGGGTGCTGGCCGGCCGGCTTCGACGACATGAGGCGATCTCCAATGGCGACAAAACTCTCGCGGCGCGGCCTTAAGCGCGTCAAGCGCGCTCGATGCGGATGACCTGTGGCCGCCCATACACAACCCGATCCCGGCGCACCGCGGCAAGGGCCTTGTGGACGGCGTCTTCACTGGTCGCATAGGTGATCAAGATCACCGGCACCGCCTCGTCGGAGCGCCCCGGCTGCGCGGCGCCGCGCGATCCGGCGTCGTGACGCTGCACGATCGACTCCAGCGAAATCTTCTGCTGCGCCAGGCGCCGCGCGATCGTGGCCGCCGTGCCCGGCCGGTCACGGGCAAGGAGCCTGATGTAATAGCCACCTTCATGATGCTGCATCGGCGCCTTGCGGACTGCGGTCATTCGCACCGCCGGCCGGCCGAATGGCGGTGTGCGCACGCCGCGGGCGATATCGGCGAGATCGGCAATGATTGCGGAAGCGGTAGCTTCGCCGCCGGCGCCAGGCCCGATCAGCGTGATCGGCGCGATGCCATCGGCATCGATCGTAACCGCATTGGTAACTCCCATGACCTGAGCGATGGCGGAATCCTTGGGCACCATGGTCGGATGCACGCGCTGTTCGATGCCTTCGGCAGTTTTCACCGCAACGCCCAGGAGCTTGACGCGGTAGCCGAGCTCGGCCGCGGCGTTGAGGTCGGCCGGGGTGATCGACGTAATGCCTTCGCTATAGACCGCGCGCGGATCGATCTTGGTGCCGAACGCCAGGCTCGCGAGAATGGCGAGTTTTTGAGCGGTGTCATGGCCTTCGATATCAAAGCTGGGATCGGCTTCGGCGTAGCCGAGCTGCTGCGCTTCTTTTAGGCAATCGGCAAAGCTCAACCGCTCTTGCTCCATGCAGGTGAGAATGTAATTGCAGGTGCCGTTGAGGATGCCGTAGATGCGCGTGAAGGTCGCGCCGTTGAGCCCCTCGCGCAACGTCTTGACAATTGGAATGCCGCCGGCGACCGAGGCTTCGAAATTGAGCGCAACGGCATTGCGCTCCGCGAGCGCGGCAAGCCGCTGGCCATGCGCGGCGAGCAACGCCTTGTTGGCTGTGACGACGGGCTTGCCGGCAGTCAGAGCGGTCTCGACGGCGAGCTTGGCCGGACCACCGGCGCCGCCGATCACCTCGACCAGCACATCGATTGCGGGATCGCGCGCCAGCGCCGCCGGATCGCCAACCCAGCGAAATTTGGTGGGATCAAAGCCGCGTTTCTTATGACGTGATCGCGCGCTGATGGCGACGACCTCGATCGCGCGACCGCACCGCGCAATCAGCTTGTCGCGGCCGCGCTCCAACAGCTGCACGACGGCGCTGCCAACCGTGCCGAGTCCGGCAAGACCGACTTTCAGCGGTTGTGCCATGACGCGCCGTCCGGATTGGATGGAGACAGACGCGGCCAGTTTTAATCCTAGCGCCGCGTCGCCAGCGGAACGACGTTGTGCAGCATTTCCGGCCCGGTTTCAAGAAAGCGCCGGATGTTCCGGGCTGCCTGACGAATGCGCTGCTCGTTTTCGACGAGCGCGATGCGGACGTGGCCTTCGCCGTGCTCGCCAAAACCGGCGCCGGGAGATACCGCGACTCCGGCCTTCTCAACCAGAAGCGTGGAGAATTCGACGCTGCCGAGAGTGCCGAACGGTTCGGGTATCGGCGCCCAAGCGAACATCGAGGCCGAAGGAGGCGGCACCGACCAGCCCGCTCTGCCGAAGGATTCGACCAAAGCATCGCGGCGGCGCCGGTATGTGGCGCGCATCTCGTTGATGCAGTCGTCCGGACCGTTGAGCGCCGCGGTCGCTGCAACCTGAATCGGCGTGAAGGCGCCGTAATCGAGATAGGACTTCACCCGTCCCAGCGCGGCGATGATGCGTTCGTTGCCGACAGCAAAACCGATCCGCCAGCCTGGCATCGAATAGGTTTTGGACATCGAGGTGAATTCCACGGCGATATCCATTGCGCCAGGAACCTGCAGCAGCGAGGGCGGCGGGTTCTTGTCAAAATAGACCTCGGCATAGGCCAGGTCCGACAACACCAAGAGCGAATGCTTTTTGGCGAATGCGACCAGCTCGCGATAGAAATCGAGCGTCGCGACACAAGCCGTCGGATTGGACGGGTAGCACACCACGACCGCAATCGGGCGCGGAATTGAAAACAGGACCGCCCGCTCCAGGGCTCCGAAGAATGCGTCACTGGCCTCGACCGGGACGGAGCGGATCGCGCCCCCCGCCATCAAGAAGCCGAAGACGTGAATCGGATAAGTGGGGTTTGGAACCACGATGATATCGCCAGGCGCGGTGATCGCCTGCGCCACATTGGCAAAGCCCTCTTTCGACCCGAGCGTGGTGACGACCTGGGTTTCCGCATTGAGCTTCACGCCGAAGCGCCGCCCGTAATAGGCGGCCTGGGCGCGGCGGAGGCCGGGTATGCCGCGAGAAGCCGAATAGCGATCAGTACGGGGCTTACCGACGGTCTCTTTCAGTTTTTCGACGACATGCGCCGGCGTCGGCAGATCGGGATTACCCATGCCGAGGTCGATGATGTCGGCACCGCCATTGCGGGCCACCGCCTTGGCGCGGTTGACCTGCTCGAACACGTAAGGCGGCAAACGGCGAATTCGATAAAACTCTTCCATAGGCAATTCCGACGCGTCGATGAACCACTCTCACTACACTATGCGCGGACCATTATCACTTGGTTTCAGCGCCCGCCGTTTGCTCGGCGTCCGTTCCAGCGGTCTGCCGCCCGTCGACCGGAGGACTTGGCTGTTTTCTCGCCGCAGCTGGGCCAGTCGCCGGCGTCGCCGAAGACTTGTGCGAAGACTTGTCCGCGGACTTCGCGGGGGAATTAGCAGGAGACTTGGCTGCAGACTTGGCTGCAGACTTGGCCGCGGGCTTCACCGCCGAACTGGTTGAGTTCTTGGCCTGAGCGCCCTGCGCTTCCGCGCTTAAGCGATCGCGCGCACTGATCAAATCTTCGGTGGCCTGCTGGACTTGGTTTGTGTCAAGCGGGGTGTCGGTGCGCGGCGGCGGGATATCATGAACGGAAGGAAATAGCGACGGGTAATCGGCGCCCGGCGAGCAGGCTGCGAGGACGAGGCAGGTGATGGCCGTTAGACCAAGAAACGACGAGGCGCGGCGCGGCGCAACGCTTGCTGGCATGCGCGAAATCACGGTTGCGCTATGCACCTTGGTTTTCTCCGAAATGGCCTTAGCCGGCGACTAATCGGTCGCCGGACAAGCCGCCCAATCACGAGGACCAACGCAGAAATGCCCGCTGCCCCAATAATTTACGATCATCAACTCAGAGCTCGCACGAACTGTCAAGTTAACCTGCTAATATGTCCAAAGCGGGACCGGCCGTTTCCGGCAGCAACGGTGAGCGCGTCAAGTCCGGCTGAACATTCACTTGTAGGCCGCACATGAGTGGGCCATTTCTGACTAAAGGGCCGCAGAATTGTTCGGCCACAGAGGAAACGCAGGTGCGGGCTCCATCGCAGGAGACGGCGCAGCAGACCGCTACTAGCCAGCCGTCGTCCGTCAAGACAGCGGAACAGCAAGCGTTGACACCGATCCCGACCAAGATCGGCAACCTCGATATCGAGCAGTTCTCGCACAATCTGGCCCGGCTCGTTGAGGAAAGCGGCCGAGCGCTCGCCGCTTATCTCAAGCCGCGCGAGGAAGGCCGCGACGACAAGGAACTCGCCGACGAGGTCACCGAAGTTGTCAAGACGCTGGGCGCGGTCGCGGAATACTGGTTGTCCGATCCGCAACGCACCGTCGAACTGCAAACGAACCTTGGCAAAGCCTATCTCGATTTGTGGGCTTCGGCGGTCAGGCGGCTGGCTGGCGAACCGGCGGCGCCGGTGGCGACGCCGGCTCCGGGCGACAAGCGGTTCAGTGATCCGGAATGGTCGCAAAACCAGTTCTTCGATTTTCTCAAACAAGCCTATCTTTTGAGCGCGCAATGGGCCGACAAACTCGTCGCGGATGCGGTCGATCTTACGCCCCATACCAAGCAGAAGGCCGAATTTTACGTGCGCCAAATCACCAATGCGCTGGCGCCGACCAATTTCGTTCTGACTAATCCCGAGCTGCTGCGCGAGACGCTTACGTCGAATGCCGACAACCTCGTACGCGGCATGCATATGCTCGCGGAGGATATCGAACGGGGCGGCGGGCATCTGAAAATCCGCCAGTCGGATTCCTCGATGTTCGAAGTGGGACGCAATCTGGCGACCACGCCCGGCAAGGTCATTTACCAGAACGAGCTGATGCAGCTCATCCAATATGCGCCTTCGACCGAGACGGTTCTCAAGCGACCGCTGCTGATCGTGCCGCCGTGGATCAACAAATTCTATGTGCTCGACCTCACTCCGGAAAAATCCTTCATCAAATGGTGCGTCGATCAGGGATTGACCGTATTTTGCATCTCATGGGTCAACCCTGACGAACGGCTCGCGCAAAAGACCTTCGACGATTATGTGCGTCAAGGACCGCTCGCGGCGCTTGACGCCATCAAACAAGCAACCGGCGAGAATAAGGTTCACGCCATCGGCTATTGCGTCGGCGGCACCTTGCTCGCGATCACGCTCGCCGCGATGGCGGCGCGAGGCGACGAACGCATCGCCTCAGCGACCCTGTTTGCCTCTCAAGTCGATTTCACCTATGCCGGCGATCTGAAAGTGTTCGTTGACGAGGAACAGGTCTCGGCCCTGGAAAAAAGAATGGCGGAACGCGGCTATCTCGACAGCCGATCGATGGCGACCGTTTTCAACCTGCTCCGCTCCAACGATTTGCTGTGGCCCTATGTCATCAACAATTATCTGAAGGGCAAGGCGCCCTTCCCCTTCGACCTGCTGTACTGGAATTCCGACGCCACGCGGATGCCGGCGGCCAATCACTCGTTCTACCTGCGCAACTGCTATCTCGATAACAAGCTGGCAAAGGGAAAGATGACGATCGGCGACACGCCTGTCGATCTCAAAGCGGTTACGATTCCGATCTACAATCTGGCGACGCGTGAGGATCACATTGCGCCGGCGAAATCGGTGATGTTCGGGTCGAAATTTTTCAGCGGCGACGTGAGATTCGTGGTTGCCGGGTCCGGCCACATTGCCGGCGTGATCAACCCGCCGGAAAAGAACAAATACCAGTATTGGACCGGGCCAAAGCCGCGCAGCGCGGATATCGATGGCTGGCTCGCCAAGGCCAAGGAGCATCCCGGTTCGTGGTGGCCGGATTGGCTGGTTTGGATCACCAAGCAAAGCCCGACCGAAGTCCCGGCGCGCCTGCCGGGCGATGGTCCGGTCAAACCGATCGAGGACGCTCCGGGAAGCTACGTGAAGGTCCGCGATTAAAAGCAAAATCGCCTTTCGCTTCGCGAGCGCTCAAAGGCGACGCTCTTTTAGTTGAATATCATTCACTCGACCAGCCGTTGCAGCTACGTGTAATTTCACGCTGTGGCTGGGAGATTTATTTGAGGACGCAATTGCTTTTCAGCGTCGTCGTGCTTGCGGCGATGACGGGCTGCGCGAAGGACCCGAAAGCGGTTATCGCGTCCTACGACCACGAAAAATTTCTTCATGAAAAGGCGAAGTATGAGCCGGAAATCGGAAAAGATTTATGGGTCCGAATCCCTGTGTTTCTATGCACGAAACCGGCGAGCAACCCAGAGGGCGAATGTACTCTCGTTGCAGTGACGACAAAGCTGCAACCGGATGGAATTGAGGAGGGCATGTTCGGCAATCCTTATTACCACGTGAAATTAGCTGACGGCCGAACCGGATATGTGAACGCTTCCACCTTCGCAGTGGAAACAACAGAGAACGACCTGGAGAAGGCCGCAGCGGAATGCAAGCGGCGGGGCGAACCTCGGGTCGGTATGACAGCAAAGCAAGTCGAAGCAACGTGTTGGGGCAAACCCGGTCATGTCGATCGCCGTGAGACTGCACGAGGCGTTGCGGAACGTTACGCGTATGGCCGTGACAGAAAACTCATTCTTCACAACGGAGTAGTGACCTCGGTCCAGATGAGCGGTACGCTACGCTAGCTCAATCGGCGTGCTTCGCAGACCAACGGGGGAAAACCATGTCCACTGAACTGTTCTGGCTCATGCTGACGGTGGCGATGACAGGCCTGTTCTGGGTTCCTTACATCCTCGACCACATCATGGTGCGCGGGCTCACGGGCGCGATGGCCAATCCAAGCCCGAGCGACAAGGCGCAATCGCTATGGGCCCGGCGCATGATGGATGCCCACACCAATGCGGTCGAAAATCTCGTCATTTTCGCCCCGCTTGTCTTGACCGCTCGAGCGCTAAGCATCACCACCGCCGCTACTGCTTTCGCCTGCGCGCTCTATTTCTGGTCGCGCCTCGCGCATGTCGTCGTCTACACGCTTGGCATTCCCGTGCTGCGCACGCTGTCCTTCGCCGGCGGCTTCGTGGCGCAGGTACTGTTGGTGCTCGCGATCTTCAAACTGATCTGAACGCCGCCACTCTTTAGAAGTCGCGCTCTCGCTTAAGGAAATAACGCGACCTGTTCGAGGCCGGTGGTTTCCGGCAGGCCGAGCATCACATTCATGTTCTGAACCGCCTGACCGGAGGCCCCCTTGGTCAGATTGTCGAGCGCCGAAATGATAATGGCGCGGCCGGCGACGCGGTCGGCAGCCACCCCGATAAATGTCATGTTCGAGCCGCGCACGTGCCGGGTCTGCGGCGTGGCGCCAAACGGCAGCACATGGACGAACGGCTCCGGCGCATAAACCTTGGCCAGCAGCGTATGAAGATCCTGCGGCGAGGATTTGCCGCTGCGGACATAGATCGTCGCCAGAATGCCGCGGTTCATCGGCACGAGATGCGGCGTGAAGCTGACGATGACCTCGTGGCCGGCGGCGCGGGAAAATTCCTGATCGAGCTCGGCCATATGGCGATGATGGCCGACGCCGTAGGCATGAAAGCCTTCGGATACTTCCGCAAAGACCATGTCCTCGCGCGCCGCCCTGCCCGCCCCCGTCATGCCGGACTTCGCATCGATCACGATCTCGTCCGGATCGATGAGCTTGGCTTTGAGAAGCGGAATCAAAGGCAGCTCGGCGCAGGTGGTGTAGCAGCCGGGATTAGCAACCAGCCGCGCGGTCTTGATCTTATCCCGATAGATCTCGGTCAGGCCGTACACCGCCTCGCTCTGCAGGTCGGGCGCGGCATGGGGATGACCGTACCAGCGCGCATAAGCCGCGGGATCGCTCATGCGAAAATCAGCCGATAGATCGACCACCTTGGTGCGCGGCGCGCGCGTGAGCAGATCCTTGATCACCTTTTGCGTCGTGCCATGCGGAAGCGCGCAGAACGCAACGTCGAGGCCGAGCTTGCCCCAATCGGCGTTCTCGACCGCGCTCAGAGTCGGCAGCGCAAAGGGGGCAAATTGCGCGAACACCTCGGCCATCGTCTTGCCGGCGCGGCGTTCGGCTGTCAGCAATACGATCTGCGCGTTCGGGTGGCACAAAAGTAGGCGCACCAGTTCGGCGCCGGTATAACCGGATGCGCCGAGTACACCGATCTTCGTCTTCGCGGAACCGCCTGCTACTGACATTGAGTCGAATCCTTGGATCACCTTGCGCTGTAGGGGGCGCCGGGCCGAATCCGCGAAAGCTTATCAGAGGAAAGTGCCGCGGACCCGGCGGCACGATGAAAGAGGCTAGGCGCGAGCGCGCAGGCGGGCGCGGCGACGCCAAGCCTCACGGCGGCGGCACCTCTTGGAAAAAATTGCCCAAGCCAATGACCTATTCATGGGCGGCGATATAGGGCGCAAAGCGTCCAGGGTCAAATCGCCAGCAATCGATGCGGGCACAATCGCTGCTTGCGGCTTGGTGCTCATGCTTTTGCCGCGCCAATGGCATAGTTGGAGCGGTGCTGGGGCTGATTCGCCGCCTTCTCACTCCGATCCGCCATTGCAGTGGCCGGCAAGAGGCTCCACATCCACCTGGGACTAGCCGTGGGAAAGAGCGCAAAATCATCGAAAACGCCGGACCTGTTTGCCGACACGCCGAAAGCGCGCCGCGATGGCGCACGCCGTGGCGGCTCGCGCGCGCCTGCGGGCGATGCCGGATACACCGCCAAGCATATCGAAGTTCTGGAAGGGCTCGAACCGGTGCGCCGGCGGCCGGGCATGTATATCGGCGGCACCGACGAGAAGGCGCTGCATCACCTGTTCGCGGAAGTGATCGACAACGCCATGGACGAGGCGCTCGCCGGCCATGCCGATTGGATCGAGGTCGAAATGACCGCGGACGGTTTCGTCACGGTCACCGATAACGGCCGCGGCATTCCGGTCGACCCGCATCCCAAGTTCAAAAACAAGTCGGCCCTCGAAGTGATCATGTGCACGCTGCACGCCGGCGGCAAATTCGATTCTGAGGTCTATGAGACCTCAGGCGGCCTGCACGGGGTCGGCGTGTCGGTGGCGAATGCGCTCTCCGGGCGCATGGAGGTCGAGGTCGCGCGCGGCCAGCGGCTTTACCGGATGGCATTCGAGCGCGGCAAGCCGAAGACCAAATTGCAGGATGCCGGCAAAGCGCCGAACCGCCGCGGCACCAGGGTCCGTTTCCGGCCCGACCCGGAAATCTTTGGGGCAAAAGCGCACTTCCGGCCGGAGCGCGTTTTCAAGATGACGCGCTCGAAGGCTTACCTGTTCGGCGGCGTCGAAATCCGCTGGTCTTGCGCCAACGAGCTCCTTCGCGGCGTCGAAGAAGTGCCCGAAGAGGCTACGTTTCATTTCGCCGATGGACTCAAGGACTATTTATCCGAAACGCTCGCCAGCGCCACCCTCGTCCATCCCGACATTTTCACCGGCAGCGCCGGCAAGATCGGCGCGCACGGGGCGGTGCAATGGGCCGTAGGCTGGACCGCCGATGCCGATGGCTTTCTCAATTCCTACTGCAACACGATCCCGACGCCGGACGGCGGCACCCATGAATCGGGACTGCGTGCCGCATTAACCCGCGGCTTGAAAGATCACGCCGATCGCATTGGCCAAGGCAAACGCGCGGCCGCCGTCACCAGCGATGACGTGATGGTTGGCGCCGGCGCTCTGCTTTCAGTGTTCATCCGCGAACCGGAATTCCAGGGACAAACCAAGGATCGGCTCGCCACCGCCGAAGCGCAACGCCTGGTCGAGCAGGCGATCAAAGACCCGGTCGACCACTGGCTCGCCGGACATCCGACCGCCGCCAACAAGCTTCTTGATTTCGTGATCGAGCGCGCCGAGGAGCGCATTCGCCGCCGCCAGGAAAAGGACATTGCGCGCAAGTCCGCCGTGCGCAAGCTCCGCCTTCCCGGCAAGCTTGCCGATTGCACCAACACCGCGGCCGACGGCGCCGAACTCTTCGTCGTCGAGGGCGACAGCGCCGGCGGATCGGCCAAACAGGCGCGCGATCGCGCCTCACAGGCGGTGCTGCCGCTGCGCGGCAAGATTCTCAACGTCGCATCAGCCGGCAAGGACAAGCTTGCGCAGAACCAGCAACTTGCCGACCTCGTTCAGGCGCTCGGCTGCGGCACCGGCGTGCATTATCGCGACGAAGACCTGCGCTATGGCCGTGTCATCGTCATGACCGACGCCGACGTCGACGGCGCGCATATCGCTTCGCTCCTGATCACGTTTTTTTACCGGCAGATGCCGCAGCTCATCGAGAAGGGGCATCTTCATCTCGCCGTGCCGCCGCTCTACCGGCTGTCGCATGGCGGCAAGATCCTCTATGCCCGCAACGACAAACACCGTGACGAAATCTTGAAGAAAGAATTTCACGCCAACGCCAAGGTGGAGGTGAGCCGCTTCAAGGGCCTCGGCGAGATGATGGCCGCGCAGCTCAAAGAAACTACCATGGATCCGAAAAAGCGTACGCTGCTGCGCGTCGCGCTGATTGCCGACGATCGCAAGGACACGGAAAAGTCCGTCGAGCGGCTGATGGGCACCAAGGCCGAAGCGCGTTTCGAGTTTATCCAGGAGCGCGCCGAATTCGCCGACGAGGCGGCCCTCGACGTGTGAGCAGGCCTCGCAGCCGTCACCCGGCCTCGTTGCCCGCTTCCTCGTGATAGCGCGCGAATTTGCGGTGAATGCTACGATTGCGGGTGCGGCCGGCAACGGCCTCATCGTCACTCATGCCGAACATTTCGCACGGATAGCGATGACAAAACGCCGTCCAACCCATCGTATTAAATTCGTCGGTGTACAGCACCTCTCCCCAAACGAAGAGATAGCCCGCGAGTTTTAAGGGCTCGTCGCGATCCAATTGGTCGGCGGGAATTGGGAAGGCCTCATAGGAAACGAATTCCATTTTTGCTCCCGGCTGCAGAACGGTAGGAGAGATCCGCGGTGTTCCGATCGGAAAATCCCTTCGCGCCGGATCGGCGTCCAATGCGATCGTGGAATAGATCGAAACATCCCTCGCTGGAATTTTGCCGATATTCCGGACTTTAAACCGTCCAACCAAGAAGTTGTGGCCGACATACTCGGTTATCCCGAGCGGTTCGACGCTGACATAGGCGCGCAGCTCTTTTCGCGACGTTTGCTCGGCGTGCTGCAACGTCCGGTTTGTGACCGTCCAGAGTTTTTGGGTGGATCGCCACAGGCGCGCCGTGAAGATCGCCAGAACCGCGGTGAATATCGCAATTATCAGCGCGGCCCAATTGTTGGCGCGCGTGGCAACGCGCGAAGCGAGGTCGAAAGTCTGAGCCGTCCAGCCGCGGATTTCGTCGTAGCTCAAACAATGATCTGCAACGCTTGCATTCTGGCATATCGGAACCGAAAACCCTGATGCCCACCACCACGCAACCCAAATGGCGGCGCCGATCAGACCCACGCCGAGCCAAAAAATATAGTGACCGCCGCTTTCGCGCATTCGCCCCGCCGTGCCGAAAGTGCACCCGCGGTCATTTCGGACTGCAAAGGCGGCAACATTGAGGGGCCGCTATTACGCGATAAGTCCGCTGCTTTTACTTGCAGGAGCTTTCACTCCCGCTCGAACAGGGTATCGGCGGCGGTAATCAGCTTGCTATCCGGATGCGCGGCGCAATAGGCATCCAGCTTCTTGCTGTTGGCGGCCAACTGGTTTGTGTCGATGACCGGCGGGTCGTCCTCGGCGCGATAGTAACCATCAAGCCAAGCCAGAATGAGCGTGACCTCGTCCTTGCCCGCGGACTGGAACTGTTTGCAGGTCCAGGTGGAAAGGTCGATTTCACTAGCGTTTGCCGGCGCGCCCCATGCCAAGAAACCTGCCAGGACAGCTGACAGAATTGCTGCAGTGAGTGACGTAACCGCGGTTCTCATTGCGCGCCCTTAAAAATCATTCCTCGAACGTCAAGTTCGCAGCTTTCACCACATCGCGGACTTTCACGATGTCGTCTTCGACGATGCGCCGGAAATCGTCCGGCGGACCGCCACCCGGCGTGACCGCGAGATTTCTCAGTTTTGCCGAAACTTCGGGGTCGCGAATCGACTGGCTCAGCGTCTTTTCCAGTTTGGCGGTGATCGCGGGCGGCGTCGCCGCCGGAGCAAAGATGCCGCTCCACCCTTGCATGTCGACATTGGGATAGCCGGTTTCGGCCATGCTCGGCACGTCCGGCAGTTCCGCCAAGCGCTGGGCCCCGGTCACCGCGAGCGCCTTGACCTTGCCGGCCTTGACCTGGGGTACTGTCGGCGGCGGATCGGCTATCGCGGCCATGGTCTGACCTTCGATTAAGCTGAAGATCATTTCGTTACTGCTTTTATATGGGATCATCACGCCGGGCATACCGGACTTCAATTTCAATTCTTCCATGGCGATGGTGAAGAGCGGCGAGGTGCTCGGATAATTGGCTTTGTCCGGATGTTGTTTCGCCCATTCCACCAATTCCTTGACGTTGCGCGACGGATTGTCGATCCCGACCGCCAGAATCAGCGGGAAGCTTCCGATCATGGCGAGCGGTTTGAGCGTCTTGGTCGGGTGATATTTCAGATCCGGATAGATCGCGGCGGCGATCGACATGGCGCCGACCGCGCCGACCAACAGCGTATAGCCGTCGGCGGGCTGGTTAGAAACGTACTCTGCAGAAAGCCGGCCGCCGGCGCCGGTGCGGTTTTCGATCACGACAGGCTGACCGAGGATCTCCGAAAGCTTCGCCCCGATAAGGCGCGCAAAAATATCGTTGCCGCCGCCCGCGCCGAATCCCACGATCAACCGCACCGGCCGGCTCGGATAATCGCTTTGCGCGCGCGCCGGTGCAGTGAGCATGGCCGTAGCAACCGGCGCCGCGAACGCGCCAAGGACCGAACGGCGTGAGAAATGACGCATCGAGCTTCCTCCATTTAGTTTCATTATTTTCGGCAACGACTGCATGACCCACCGTAGGCGCACATGCGCGACATCGCTTTACCAATTCATCCAGTCGAGAAGGGCGCTTGTCACTGTCTCCGGTTGTTCAAGCGTCGACAGGTGCCCGCAATCGGCGATCACCACGAGGCGCGCACCACCGATCGCGCCCGCGATTTCGCGCGCAAGCTCGGGCGGCGTCGCCTCATCGCCGTCGCCGACAAGGACAAGCGTCGGACATTTGATGGCGCCAAGCCCGGGCCGAGAATCCGGCCGACCAATGATTGCCTGCTGCTGACGCAAGAAGGCTTCGACGCCGGTCTCAGCGGCCATCATGCGCACTGTCTGCTTCAAGCCGGCATCGTGGTGGCGATTGCGGTGAACGTAAATCGGAAAGGCGATATCGGGCACTTCGGCATAGCGGCCGCTCTTGGCGAGCGCGATGACCACCTTGCGCCGCTCCGTCTGCTCCGGCGTCTCGGCGCGGGCACCGGTATCAAGGAGCGCAAGCTTCGCCACCCGTTCCGGCGCTTGGCGCATGATTTCGAAAGCGATGTAGCCGCCCATGGACAACCCGGCGAGCGCAAACCGCGGCGGGGCCGCGGCCAAGATGCGCCGTGCGTTCGCCGCCATACTGTCGTCGCGGGTATGGTCTGCGACCATGACCGGGCCGAACCGCCACAATGCCGGGATCTGGTCGGCATAAAGCCGTGCCGAACAGGTCAATCCGGGAATGAGCACGATCGACAACGGATCTGGCATCGGGGAACTTTCTTCGCGGAGCGCGGCAGAGTAGCGGTTGGTCGGAAAAAGTGAAGCAATTCGATTAACTTGCTGCGCTGCCGGGAGCGCTTCCAGGTTGACTTTCAGCCAATCGATCTTATGTTGCGGGCACGCCAATAGGGCAGATTCGATCGCCTGGCGCATATTTTCGCTCCTTAGCTGAAAAGGTGCTGCCCGCGGTCTTTGAGGGTTCATGTCGTTTTCAAATCTCGGCTTGTCCGAAAAAGTCGTTTCCGCTGTCGCCGCGGCTGGTTACAAAGTCCCCACTCCGATCCAGGAACAGGCAATTCCCCACGTGCTCGCGCGTCGCGACGTGTTGGGAATTGCGCAAACCGGTACCGGCAAGACGGCAGCTTTCACGCTGCCGATGCTGACCGTGCTGGAAGGTGGGCGCGCCCGCGCCCGCATGCCGCGCACGCTCATTCTCGAGCCAACCCGCGAGCTCGCGGCGCAGGTCGAGGAGAGTTTTGCCAAGTACGGCGCCAACCACAAACTCAACGTGGCGCTCCTGATCGGCGGCGTGTCATTCGACGACCAGGATGTGAAGCTCACGCGCGGCGTCGACGTGCTGATCGCGACGCCCGGCCGCTTGCTGGACCATTTCGAACGCGGACGCCTTCTGCTGAACGGCGTCGAGCTGTTGGTGATCGATGAAGCCGACCGGATGCTCGACATGGGTTTCATTCCGGACATCGAACGCATCTGCAAGCTGGTCCCGTTCACGCGGCAGACCCTGTTTTTCACGGCGACCATGCCGCCCGAGATCCGCCGCATCACCGAGCAGTTTCTGCACAATCCGGTCCGCGTCGAAGTCTCCCGGCCGGCAACGACGGTTGCCACGACCACGCAGCTCATCGTCAAATCGGGACGCGAGCCGCAAGAAAAACGCGATACTTTGCGCCGGCTGATCCGCTCCGCCGAAGGCCTGAAAAACGCGATCATTTTTTGCAACCGCAAGCGCGACGTCGCCACGCTGTTCCGCTCGCTGCTGCGTCACGGCTTTTCGGTCCAGGCGCTGCACGGCGATATGGATCAGCCCGCGCGCATGGCGGCGCTCGAAAAGTTTCGCAACGGCGAGGTGACGCTGCTGGTCGCTTCCGATGTCGCGGCGCGCGGGCTCGATATTCTGGACGTCAGCCACATTTATAACTTCGATGTGCCGTTCCACCCCGACGATTACGTGCACCGGATCGGCCGCACCGGACGGGCCGGCCGCAGCGGCACCGCAATCACCATCGTGGCGGGCGCCAATGACACCAAGGCGGTCGCGGCAATCGAAAAGCTGATCGGGCAGCCTATTCCGGTCATGGAAAAGCTGCCTGGACCGCCGCTGCCGCCTCAACATCGTGTCGCCGAGCGGCCGCATGGCCATCATCATGCCGGACGCAAGGGTCCACTCGTGCGCAGCGAAGAGTCACGCGTGCGCCGCGCGCCACCGCCCTCCCCGCGTTCGCGCCACGAAGATTCGGATGCCAGCCATTTGCCGGCATTCCTGTTGCGGCCGGTGAAGATCTGATCGCTTAAAGACGAGAGCTTTAGCGGCGTCCGTTATGCAACGGCGCCTAAGCGCCTTTTGTTTGAACGAATAGATTACGGCGCCACGCCGGTCGCCGGTTCAAGCTGGACCGATTCGCCGCACCCGCAGGCCGATGTCTGGTTCGGATTGTTGAATACGAATTGCGCCGACAGCTTGTCGATTTTGTAATCCATTTCGGTGCCGAGCAGGAACAACACCGCCTTGGGATCGATCAGGATGCGCACGCCCCTGTCTTCGACGACCTCATCCAGCGGATTGATCTTCTCGGCATATTCCATGGTGTAGGACATGCCGGCGCAACCGCCGTTCTTGACGCCGACGCGTACGGCCGCAATCGGCCGGTCGGCTTTCGCCATGACCGCCTTGATGCGTTCGGCGGCGGCTTCGGTGAGCCGCACCACCTGAGGTTTCGGCCGAGCGACGGCCATTATAACTCCCTCCGCGTGTTCAATCCTATTGTCGTCGTCACAACGACTCGCACCAAATTATGTAGTGTGTGCCGGTTTCGCGCGCAATCACCACATGTTGAGTACGGTACGGGCCTCATCCGACATGCGGCTTGGGTCCCATGGCGGATCCCACACGATGTTGACCTTGGCTTCGCGGACACCCGGCACGCCAGCAACAGCGTTTTCCACTTGCGCCGGCAATTCCGCCGCCGAGGGACAATTCGGCGTCGTCAGCGTCATATCGATGTTGACCATGCGGTCGTCGTCGATATCGACCTTGTAAATCAGACCGAGTTCATAGATGTCGGCCGGGATTTCCGGATCGTAAACGGTCTTTAACGCGCCGACGATCTCGTCGGTCAGGCGCGCCATTTCCTCCGGCGGAATGGTAGAGGCTGTCTCCGCAGCCGGAGTATCAGCCGTCTTTGCTTCGGTTTTGATGTTTTCAGTCATTGCCTTATCCAAGCAGATTCTGCGCCTTGAGCAGCGCCTGCGCAAGGCAATCGACCTCATCGCGGGTGTTGTACATGGCGAATGACGCGCGGCAGGTCGCGGTCACGCCGAACCGAGCCAGGAGCGGCATGACGCAATGGGTGCCCGCCCGCACCGCGACGCCTGCACGGTCGATGATCGTGGCGACGTCGTGGGGATGAGCGCCCTTGAGTTCAAACGAGACGATCGGCCCCTTGTCCTTGGCGGTGCCGAAAATGCGCAGCGAATTGATCTCGCGCAAACGCTCGTGGGCGTATCGCACCAGCTCCGCCTCGTGGCTGCGGATGCGCTGCTTGCCGACGGACGTGACATAATCGATTGCGGCGCCAAGCCCGATGGCCTGCACGATCGACGGTGTGCCGGCCTCGAACTTGTGCGGCGGGTCGCCGTAAGTGATGTGGTCCTCGAACACTTCGCGGATCATCTCGCCGCCGCCGTTGAACGGCGGCATGGCGGCAAGATGCTCGTACTTGCCGTAAAGCGCGCCGATGCCGGTCGGCCCGTAGAGCTTGTGGCCGGTGAAGGCGTAAAAATCGCAATCAAGCTCGCGCACGTCGACGTCGAGATGCACCGCGGCTTGTGCGCCGTCGAATAGTACCGGTATGCCGCGCGCATGAGCGAGCCGGACCACGTCCTTCGCCGGTACGGTGGTGCCAAGCATGTTCGACATATGCGTGATCGCCACGAGCTTGGTGCGCGGGGTGAGAAGCTTCTCGAACTCGTCGAGCAGAAAGTTGCCTTCGTCGTCGACCGGCGCCCATTTGATCACAGCGCCCTGCCGCTCGCGCAGGAAGTGCCACGGCACGATGTTGGAGTGATGCTCCATGATCGAAAGCACGATCTCGTCGCCGGCTTTGATGCGCTCGCGGCCGAACGTATAAGCGACCAAGTTAATCGCTTCGGTAGCATTGCGCGTGAAGATAATCTCCTCTTTGCGCCTGGCGTTGAGAAAGGCGGCAACCTTTTCGCGTGCATTCTCGTAGGCCTCGGTCGCCTCATTGGCGAGAAAATGCAGCCCGCGATGCACATTGGCGTATTGCGTGGTATAGACTTCGTTGAGCCGGTCGAGCACAACGCGCGGCTTTTGCGCGGAAGCTGCGTTGTCGAGATAAACAAGCGGCTTGCCATAGACCTGCATCGCCAGGATCGGGAAATCCGCCCGGATGCGGTTTACGTTATAGGCGCTGCTGCTCGTTGCCTGATCCATCTATATCTCCGTCATCCTTCGAGGCTCGCTGCGCTCGCACCTCGGGATGACAACCCACCATCTGAGCGTCATCCTGAGGTGGCGGCCGTAAGGCCGCCCTCGAAGGATGAGCGCGCTCCAAGCCAGGCCGCAACGTTCTCGATCAGCGCCTCGCGCAGGCCTGCGTGTTCGATGCCTTCGATGGCCTCGCCGAGGAACGCCTGGATCAGCATCGCCTCGGCTTCAACCGGCGGAATGCCGCGCGCCATCAGGTAGAATTTGAGTTCTTCATCGAGTGCGCCGGCGGTGGCGCCATGGCCGCACTGCACGTCGTCAGCAAAGATTTCCAATTCCGGCTTGTTATCGGCCTCGGCGCGCTCGGACAACAGCAGCGCTTGTGTCATCATTTTGGCGTCGGTCTTTTGCGCGTGCCGGCGCACGATGATGCGGCCCTGGAAAACGCCATGCGCCTCGTCGTCGAGCACCGATTTGAACATTTCGCGGCTCTGGCAATCGCGCGCGACATGATCGGCGAATAGCGTCGTATCGACGTGCTGCCGGTCTTTCAGCAGCGAAGCGCCGCGAATGCTGGCAACGGTGCCCTCGCCGTCGAACCTGAGAAACAGCTGATTTCGCACCACAGCACCACCGCTGATGAAGCTGAAAGTGTTAAATCGCGCATGCGCACCGATCGCCGCGGCCAGTGTGGAAACATGCAACGCCTCGGTCCCTTCGTCGATCACTTTGACGTGGTCGACATGAGCGCCATCGCCGGCAAACAATTCCAGCCCGGCATTGACCTGATAATCGCCCGCGGCGGGACCTTCGTGACTCTCGATCAGCATGACGCGAGCGCCGTGGTCGATCGTGACCAGCGAACGCGTGAATATCGCCGCAGGTCTGTCGGAAGCAACAAACAGCAAGTGCAGCGGCCGCTCGATAGTGGCGCCGCTGGCGATGCGGATCACCGCGCCATCGCCCATCAAAGCGGTATTGAGCGCCACGGCAGCATCGTTGGCCGGCGCAAGCTTACCCAAGCGTGCCGCGACCACAGGATCGCCGTCGGTCAGCGCCTGAGCCAACGAGCCCACGACGAGACCAGCTTCCAGGTCCCGCAAGTCCGACAGTTCGGGCACGAATGCGCCATCGACAAAGACCAGCCGCCGGCCATCGACGTCGCCCAGGATGCGACCGGCGTCTTTGGCGCGCGCCTTGGCCGACGCATCGGGTGGAGACGCCAATGGCTTGGCATCGCGCATCAACGCGCGCAGGTCGGTATATTTCCATTCCTCGATGCGCCGATGCGGCAGGCCCTGTTTGGCGAACACGTCAAAAGCCGCATTGCGCCGCGCCGCGATCGATTCGTCGCCGGGCAGCCGGTCGCGCACTTGCGCAAAAGTCTGCGCCAGCGCGGTTTCCGCCGCTGTCTTGATTACGGCGACTTCGGCGTTCACGCCGGGACCTCCTCCTGATACTCGGCATAGCCGCGCGCTTCGAGCTCAAGCGCCAGCTCTTTGCCGCCGGTCTTTACGATGCGCCCACGCGAGAGGACGTGCACCACGTCAGGGACGATGTAGTTGAGAAGCCGCTGGTAATGGGTGATGACGACGAACGAACGGTCGGGCGCACGCAGACCGTTCACGCCATCGGCGACGATCTTGAGCGCGTCGATGTCGAGCCCGGAATCGGTCTCATCGAGCACCGCGAGCCGCGGCTGTAAGAGCGCCATCTGCAAAATCTCGTTGCGCTTCTTCTCGCCCCCGGAAAAGCCGACATTGACCGCGCGGCGCAACATTTCCTGATCGATGCCGAGCTTGCCGGAAGCTTCCCGTACTTTCTTGATGAAGTCCGGCGTGGATAGCTCGGCTTCGCCGCGCTTCTTGCGCTGCGCGTTAAGTGCGGTGCGCAGGAAGGTCATGCTGGCGACGCCGGGAATCTCCAGCGGATATTGAAAAGCGAGAAACAAGCCGGCAGCGGCGCGTTCGTCCGGCTCCATCTCGAACAAGTTCCGGCCATCGAAGCGCACCTCGCCCGCCATCGGCCGGTACTCTTCCTTCCCGGCCAGCACATAAGCGAGAGTCGATTTGCCCGATCCGTTCGGGCCCATGATGGCGTGCACCTCGCCGGCATTCACGGCGAGGTCAAGACCTTTGAGAATTTCCCTGCCGTCGATCTCGACGCGTAAATCCTTCACTTCAAGCAGCGCCATTCAAACAAGCTCCGGATTGATCCATGTGGCCGGTCGGGCTCGCCTTCGCTCATTGGGGTGGGGTTGAGCAGCTGTCGCTGCTCATCCGACCGAGCCTTCCAGCGAGACCGAGATCAGTTTCTGCGCCTCGACCGCGAATTCCATCGGCAGCTGCTGCAGCACGTCTTTGACGAAGCCGTTGACGACAAGCGCGGTCGCCTCCTCCGCCGACAACCCGCGCTGACGGCAGTAGAACAGCATGTCCTCGGAAATCTTCGACGTCGTCGCCTCGTGTTCGAACACGGTCGAGGAATTCTTCGCCTCGATATAGGGCACGGTGTGCGCGCCGCACTGGTCACCGATCAAAAGCGAATCGCAATTGGTGAAGTTGCGCGCGCCGGTGGCGCGGCGGTGCGCCGTGACCAGTCCGCGATAGGTATTATTGGAGTGCCCGGCGGCGATGCCCTTGGAGATGATGCGGCTCGTGGTGTTTTTGCCGAGATGCAGCATCTTGGTGCCGGAATCGACCTGCTGATAGCCGTTGGAGATGGCGATCGAATAGAACTCGCCACGCGCATTGTCGCCGCGCAGGATGCAGCTTGGATATTTCCAGGTGATCGCCGAGCCGGTCTCGAGCTGCGTCCAGGAGATCTTCGAATTCTTGCCGCGGCAATCGCCACGCTTGGTGACGAAGTTATAGACGCCGCCACGGCCATTGGCGTCGCCCGGATACCAGTTCTGGATGGTCGAATATTTGATCTCGGCGTCGTCGAGCGCGATCAGTTCGACCACGGCGGCATGCAGCTGGTTCTCATCGCGCACCGGCGCCGTGCAGCCTTCGAGGTAGCTCACGTATGATCCGCGGTCGGCAATGATCAGCGTGCGCTCGAATTGGCCGGTATTGCGCTCATTGATCCGGAAATAGGTCGACAATTCCATCGGGCAGCGCACGCCCGGCGGCACGTAGACGAACGAGCCGTCGGAGAACACCGCGGAATTGAGGGTGGCGAAGAAATTGTCGCTGATCGGCACCACCGAGCCAAGGTACTTCTTCACCAGATCCGGATGCTGCTGCACCGCTTCCGAGATCGGCATGAACAGCACGCCGGCCTTGGCTAATTCCGCCTGGAAGGTGGTCGCCACCGAGACCGAGTCGAAGACAGCGTCGACCGCGACCCGGCCATAGCCGCTGCCACTTTCGGCTTCGCCGCCGTCCGCGCCCTCGCCCGCGGCTTGCGGGTTCTGCACGCCAAGCAGGATTTCCCGCTCGCGCAGCGGGATGCCGAGTTTCTCGTAGGTGCGCAGGATTTCCGGATCGATCTCGTCGAGCGATTTCGGGCCGTCCTTCTTTTTCGGAGCGGAGTAGTAATAAAGATCCTGGTAGTCGATCGGGCCGTATTCGACCTTGGCCCATTTCGGCTCGCGCATAGTCAGCCAGCGCTTGAAGGCCTCAAGCCGCCACGCCAGCATCCACTCCGGCTCGTTTTTCTTGGCCGAGATGAAGCGCACCGTATCCTCGGTCAGGCCCTTCGGGGCCTTTTCCGATTCAATCAGCGTCTCAAATCCGTATTTGTACTGATCGACGTCGATGCGCCGGACCTGCTCGACGGTCTCTTGCACTGCCGGCATTCGTCCCTCCGCTCACGGTTTCAAGGACCGCGGGTTGGATTTAGTCGGTATGGTCAGGTGGGCCTTTCGCTTCGGTCACCCCCATAGGGGCCAATTTTCACGCAATATCAAGCGTTTAAATGGCCTAGTTGATTTGGTTCCTGCAGTCGTCAGGCTGCAATGCCTTGTCGTCCCTTAGATAATGCAGTTGCGAGCTTTGTCCAAGCGGTGAGGAACATTTCGATATCCGCCTCGGTCGTGTTCCAGCCCAGGCTCACGCGAACCGCGCCCCGCTGCAGCGGCCCGGCCACGCCCATGGCCGCCAACACGTGCGAGGGCTGCACCTTACCTGAGGAACAGGCCGCCCCTGACGACACCGCGATACCCTCAAGATCAAAGGCAATCACCGCGGTCTCGGCCTTGATGCCGGGAAGAGCGAACAGCGTCGTGTTCGGCAGCCGCTCGACCTGATCGCGGCCAAATATCATTACGTCCGGTGTGACAGTGAGCAGGCCGCATTCCAAGGTGTTTCGCAACGCGCCCATATGGGCAGCTTCGCCGTCTCTTCCCGCGAGCGCCGTGGCCGCGGCCGCGCCGAAGGCGGCGATACCAGCGACGTTTTCGGTTCCGGCGCGCAGCGCCCGTTCCTGGCCGCCACCGCGGATGAGCGGCTCAGGAAAATGAATGTCCTCACGGGCGCGTATGAGCGCGCCGGCGCCCTTGGCCCCGCCGATCTTATGCGCCGACAGGGTTAAGAGATCGGCGTCAAGCGCGGTCATGTCGCAAGGGATACGGCCAACCGCCTGCACCGCATCGACATGGATGAGGCCGCTCGCCGCGTGCACGATTGCAGCGGCCTCGGCGACAGGCTGGACAATGCCGGTCTCGTTATTGGCGAGCATCAGTGAAACGAGCGGCCGCGGCGTGTGGGCGATGGCGGCCGCGAGCGCCGCAAGATCGAGCCGGCCGTCCGGGCAAACCGGCAACTCTTCGATTGCCTCGCGCGGAAACCGTCCGCCAGCGCGCACCGAGGCATGTTCGATCGCCGAAAGGAACAGCCGCGAACGCGGCCGCTTTTCGTCTGCCGTCTCGATCGCCGACGTCAGCGCCAGCACATTGGCTTCGGTTCCGCTCGCGGTAAAAACCACATTGCCGGCCTGAGCACCGACCAGCGCAGCGACATGTTCCCGTGCCGCCTCGACCAGCGCGCGGGCGGCGCGGCCTTCGGCGTGTACCGAGGACGGATTGCCGACGCGCGACAACGCGGCGGCAAAGGCCGCTTTTGCCTCCTCGCGCATCGGCGCGGTCGCGTTCCAATCCAAATAGCTGCGCACGGACATATTTCAGACTGCCTTATTTCACGCTTGGGACGCTTGTTGTGCTTGCTTTTCGTCCCCCGGCTTATGCTAGAAGTCGCGGCCCATGCTGCCGCCGGACCAACCGCATCGCCGTTCCGAAAAATACCACGGGGTTTTAGAGACTTACGTGTGGTCGCCGGTAGCGTCAAGGACGCCCGTTTTGTTTCTCAGGGGCTCCCATTTCGGCTGGATCCGAGGTTAATTGAACAATGCCCGAAGTTATTTTCACAGGTCCGGCCGGCCGTATCGAAGGCCGTTATCATCCGGCCAAGCAAAAGAACGCTCCGATCGGCATCGTGCTGCATCCGCATCCGCAGTTCGGCGGCACGATGAATCACCAGATCGTCTATCAGCTCTACTACGCCTTCGTGCATCGGAACTTTTCGGCGCTGCGCTTCAATTTCCGCGGCGTCGGGCGCAGCCAAGGCAGTTTCGATCACGGCATTGGCGAATTGTCGGATGCCGCCGCGGCGCTGGATTGGGCGCAATCGGTCAACACCGAGGCGCGCAGTTGCTGGATCGCCGGCTTTTCGTTCGGCGCCTGGATCGGCATGCAGCTCTTGATGCGCAGACCCGAGATCGAGGGTTTCATCTCGATCGCACCGCCGGCCAATCTCTACGACTTTTCGTTTCTGGCGCCCTGCCCGTCGTCGGGGCTCATCATCCACGGCGACAAAGATGCGGTGGTGCCGCATCGCGACGTGACCACTCTCGTCGAGAAGTTAAAGACGCAAAAGGGCATCGTCATCGAGCAGAAGATCGTGCCGGGCGCCAACCATTTCTTTGACGGCAAGATCGAAGCGCTGATGACCTCGGTTGGCGCCTACCTCGACAAACGGCTTAAGACCGGGCGGGCGACTACGGCCGCGTGAGAACACGCCTCCGCACCTGAGACGGCGCGCCGCAGGCAGTCCGCTTCGCGCGGCCGCGGCGACGCTTGCATTTGCCACAGCCGAGCCGTTCAATATCTCACTCCAAAAAACAAGCGACTGAGGAAACGCCATGAGCCGTAAGATGCGCAGCAAGATTGTGTTGACCGGGCTTCTCGCCCTCGCCGCAACCGGTATCAATGCCCGCAGCGCCGCGGCGCAAGAGACGGTCAAGGTCGGCATCGTTATTCCGATGACCGGCACATCGGCGGCCGTGGGCCGGGAGATTTCGGACGCTACTAAGCTTTACGTGGCCCAGCACGGCAACACCGTCGCCGGCAAGAAGATCGAACTCATTATCAAGGACGATCAAAGCGTACCGGACAACGCCAAGCGGCTGGCGCAGGAATTGATCGTCAATGACAAGGTGAACTTTCTTGGCGCCGGATTGACGCCAAGCGCCATGTCCATGGCACCGATTGCCACCGAAGGCAAAGTTGCAACCGTTGTCATGGTGTCGGGCACCTCGGTCGTCACTGACCGCTCGCCCTATTACGTGCGCACGAGCTTTACGCTCGGTCAGCAGTCCGGAATCATCGCCGATTGGGCGATCAAGAACGGCAGCAAGAAAGCGGTCTCGGTATTGTCGGATTGGGCGCCGGGCGCCGAAGCCGGCAAGGTCTTCGAAGCAAATTTCACGAAAGGCGGCGGCCAGGTGCTCGACACGCTGAAAGTGCCGCTCGCCAACCCGGATTTTTCGCCGTTCCTGCAGCGCGCGCGCGATTTGCAGCCGGACACGCTGTTTGTCTTTGTGCCGGCCGGACAGGCGGGCACTTTCGCCCGGCAATTCTCCGAGCGCGGTCTCGACAAATCCGGCATCAAGCT
>DASSXN010000052.1:0-37680 GCA_035703785.1 Xanthobacteraceae bacterium | reverse complement strand
CGAGGACGTCAAACCGGTCGACGGCGCGAGCTGGACCCTGGAATTGGCGGGCCGCATCGCCGACAAGCGGCCGTGGCGGGCGCAACAGCTCTATGCGCTGCCCGAGCAGGAGATCATCATCCGCCACGTCTGCGTCGAGGGTTGGGACTATATCGGACAATGGTCCGGCCCAAACTTGCGCGACTTTCTGCAGCGCGTCGGCGCCGACCTGACTGCGAAATATGTCTACTTCATCTGCGCCGACGATTACACCGAAAGCATCGACATGCCGACCGCGCTGCATCCACAGACGATTCTCGCCACCAAATATGCCGGCGAGATCATCGGCGATCCGTTCGGATATCCGTTGCGGCTGCGCACCTCGACCAAGCTCGGCTACAAGAACGCCAAATGGATCAAGGCGATCGAAGTCTCCAACGAATTCCGTGAGACTTATTGGAGCGAGCGCGGCTTTAACTGGTACGCGGGGATTTAATTACGGCGCGTCATTGCGAGGAGCGCCAGCGACGAAACAATCCAGATATTTCAAGCGACGCTGGATCGCTTCCGCTCCGCTCGCAATGACGAGTTAATTCGCCCGCACGTAAATCCGCCAGCGGTCCTCGCGGCTTTCCGCAAGGCGATATGCAGCGCTGGCCGCAAACGGATCGTTGCTCCAGGCGCCGTCCTGCGGCACCACCACGACGACATCGCAGCCATATTTCGCGGCGAATTCACCAACGTCCGCGGGCATCGCCTGACCGGCGAAGACGCGAATGAATTGGTCATTGATCGCCGCGCGGCGCTCCGGTGAAAGCGCTGCGAATGGAATCGCCAGCTCGCGGCCGGCAAAGCACGAGCTGCGATCGGCAAGGAGCGCCCACGACATGTTGGCGGGCCACGGCGTCAGATCCTGCAAGAACAGCGGATTATTCGCGACCCGCGCGCCGGCGGGAGCGTGACGCCGCACCGCGGTCCATAGTTGCGGCGTTTGCGCGAACGCGGCGTCGTCGGCCGCGGCGTTGCCGCGCCAATCGGCGTAAATCATCGCGGCCGTGTCGGGCATGCTGAGCACGAGCCCGGCGAAAGCAAAGGCCGCGATCGCGGCGCGCAGTCGGCGTTGCGGTGCAGCCAGCGTTCCCGCCGCCGCCAACGCGATCAGGATCATGGCGGCGGGCAGGACGGCGCGCAGCGCGAGATCGTTGTTGTCGCCGAGTCGGCTCACCAGAAGCCAGGAGATCAGCAGCCCCGCCGCCGCGAGCAGGCCGAGCAACTTCGCCGCCGTCGATTCCGGAATGGACGCGCGAGTCCCCAGGATCGCCATAAGCGCAATGGCGCCGGCGATGAAGCTTGCGGGAAATTCCAGGGGCAGGAGAATCAACCAATAAGCCGGCAGGTCGAGAGTGCGGCGCAGGGGTTGCGGAAACATCTCGCCCAGCACTTCGAAAGGATGAATGCCGATAGCGCCGGCACTGCCGCGCGCGGCGACGAATGCAAACTGATCGTGAATGAACGGCGCGGCGATGCCGAGCGCGAGTGCACCGGCGAGCGCCAAGCCTGCGACCGCGGGCGGCCGCCGTTTGGTTTCGACGGCGGAAAGCAACAGCGGCGCCGATGCCAAAGCGGCAATCGCAAACGTCACGCCGCCGACGAAAGCCGAGCTTTCGAAGCTTGCGGCCACGACCAGCGCCAGCGTCAAGACATAGCTGAGCTTCGGCCGTTGCGCGTAATGCACAAGCAGCAGCATGGACGCGATCGCGCCGGAAGCGGCGATGAGATGCTGCGGCACCCAGGTCGATTGAAACAGCCAGCCGGCAAAACCGTTCGGCCGCTGCAAAAATGGCTCAAGCTCGTAATTGCCGGCGAAAACACTCAGCACCTCGCGCAACGAGGCGCTTGCCGCCAAGGCGACGACCAGGAACGCGGCGCCCGCGCGCCGGCTGAGCCAAACGGCAAGCGCCATCATCAAGGTCAGGGAAGCAAAGGCGGTGAACCAGGTTAGGCCGATATCGGCTTCCCAGCCGCGCACATGCAGCGGTAGCGCGAGCGCTGCTGCGCTAAAGTGCCAAAGGTAATAATAGACAAGGCGTCCCGCGGCGCCGGCGGCGTCATCCTCGCCGAACACCGGATTGACCGGCGGCAGCCCTTGCCGCGTCATTGCGTCGATGATGGCGATCTTGGCATGATCGAAAATCGGCGCGGCGAGATGCACGCCTCCTTCCGAATATTTCGGCAACAGGGCAAGCGCGGGAGCAAGCGCCAGGATTGCCGCCGCAATCGCGGCCGCCGCCAACCACCACGGATTTACGCCGATCGGTGGCGCAGATGTAAGCGCCGGCCGTCGCAAGCAAAGACCGGCAAACAACAGGCCGAGCGCCGCCAGGCCGATCACTGCGAGCGCCGAAAACCCGATCAGGCTTAAGATCGGCAAGCTTGCCGCACTGAACACCGCCCAGCCAATGACTGGCGCCGCGCCGAGCGCCAGCACGCGCGGCAGCAAGTGACGCGCGATGGCATAGCCGAGCGCGGTCCACAATGCCGCTCCAACCAACGCGCAGAGAACAGCATTGATCGGAGAGGCCATGGAGGATCGGACGCTTTAAGCGAGCGGGCGCGCGAAAGGATGGCGCTCAAGCCATCACGCCGCCTTCATGAGCGATTGCACCTTGGGCCAGGGATCGGGCGCGAGATTGCGGAACGGCGCCCAGTCCATGTCCGTCATCCGACCGATGAGTGCAGCTTTGACCGAAGGCCGCTCGCGCATGCGCGCCCACCAATCGCCGATCGCTGGATAACGGTCCCACATGCCGCCAAGCTTCAACAATTCGAGGCGCAGGACATAGGGAATGACCGCGCAGTCGGCATTGGAAAAGGCACCGCCGGCAAGGTAGCGGCCGTTTTGCAGCGATGCGTCCATCCATGACAGCAATTTCTCGTGCTGCGCGATTGCCTCGCTGACAAATTCGGAATCGAGCCCATGCTCGATGACGCTGCGCTTATATTCGGCGCGACGCTTGAGCGGCGTCTTGTTGACCTCGGCCAGCCAAGCCTCGCGCGGCATTTTCAGAAAATTCGGCCGAAACGCCGTAGCGAAAGTCAAGATCATGCAGGAATTGTGCACGTATTCGTCGATCAGTTTGTTGTACATCCGCGCGCGATGGCGCAACAGCGGCTCGCGCGGCATCAGCGGCGGCTCCGGGAAGGCATCGTCGAGGTAATAGAGAATGAGCGACGATTCGATGATGGGTTTGCCGTCGTGCACGAGCGTCGGCACGACGCCATTGGGATTGAGCTTGCGATAGGCCGGATCATGCTGATCGCCGCGCAGCGTCAGCAAGTGTTCCTTAACCTCGAGACCCTTTTCGGCAAGGGCAATCCGTACTTTTTGCGCACAGACCGAATTGATGTTGTGATAATGTTCGAGCATGCCGCCCTCCCGAATGTGGTTCGCGTTCGATCGCGATCCTGATGCTATCGATCCCAGTGTCAGTGATCCCAGTGTCAGCGATCCTGGTCCGGATGATGGCGGAAGTCGAATAATTCTTTTGTTACTCGAAATTGACGCGTCAATTCGATCGTCGGACCGAAAATGGACGCGCGCAAAGGTCAAGCGAACTCTTGAGGGAGATGGCCATGCGCAATTCACCCCGCCAAATGCGCTGCCCGGGCACGCTGCGGACCGGATCGGTCATGAGCCTTGCCGCGAGCGCCTTGCTGCTGGCCGGCGCTGACGCTGCACGCAGCGGTCCGTGTGCCGAGGACATAATTCTGCTCGAACGGCAAATCGCGGCGACTGTTCCCGGCCCGCAAACCGGTCCGACCGGAACGCAAACGATCGGCGCACAACTGCACCGTCAGCCGACGCCCGGCTCGGTGGAGCAGGCCGAGCACGTAGCTAACAAAGACGCCGACGAGGCGTTGGCACGCGCCAAACAAGCGGACAGCGACGGCAATTCTGCGGATTGCAATGCGGCGCTCAAGCGGGCGCGCGAGCTCTACGGGATTTTCTGAGCGAGGCCTCAATAGGCCTCGTCGTCGTAGATCGGATCGACCAAGCCGCGCCACGGCCCGTGATATTTATCGAGCAACTCTTGCGCCGGTGTGGTCTTGCGCGCAAGCCTCGCCTCGAGCACTTCGAGATAGCGCGTCTCGTCCTCGCCGCTTGGATCGTGCCGGTTGCGCCGCTTAAGCCCGGCGCGGGCGAGCACAAGAACTTCAACGGCGATCTCGAGCATGGTGCGGCCGCGGACCGTTGCGGCCAAAGCCAGTTTCGGCACAGCGTCGCGCAGATTTTGCCGATCCTCGGCGCTCCAGCCTTTCACCAGATCCCAGGCGGCATCGAGGGAAGCGTCATCGTAAAGCAGGCCGGCCCACAGCGCCGGCAGCGCCAGCAAATTCGGCAGCGTGCCGGAATCGGCGCCGCGCATTTCCAGATAACGCTTGAGCCGCACTTCCGGAAATATCGTAGAGAGATGGTTGGCCCAATCGGAAATCGTGGCGCGGGTTTCCGGCAGTGCGCGCAATTTCCCCGCCAGCAAATCGCGGAACGATTGTCCGGCGACGTCGATGTAGTCGTCGCCGCGCTTGATGAAATACATCGGCACGTCGAGCGCGTAGTCGACCCAGCGCTCGAACCCCATGCCGGGTTCGAATGCCCAGGGCAGCATGCCGGCGCGCGCGTTGTCGGTATCGCGCCAGATTTCCGAGCGGAACGACAGATAGCCGTTGGGCTTGCCCTCGGTGAACGGCGAATTGGCGAATAGTGCGGTGGCCACCGGCTGCAGCGCGATCGACACCCGCAGCTTCTTCACCATGTCGGCTTCCGAGGCGAAGTCGAGATTGGTCTGCACCGTGCAGGTCCGGTACATCATGTCGAGACCGAGCGTGCCGACTTTCGGCATATAGGCGGTCATGACCTTGTAGCGGCCCTTCGGCATTTTCGGCATTTCCGCGCGCGTCCAGGTCGGCGTCATGCCGATGCCGAGAAAACCGATACGCAGAGGACGGGCGACCTCGCGCACCTGCGCCAGATGCGCCATCAGCTCGCCCGAGGTCTGATGCACGGTTTCAAACTGCGCGCCGGATAGTTCGAACTGGCCGCCGGGCTCGAGCGAGATGGCGCCGCCGCCGGTGACGTCGAACAGGCCGATGATGTTCGGCCCTTCCATGATCGGCTCCCAGCCGAGCAGATGCTGCATGCCCTCGAGCAGCGCGCGAATGCCGCGCGGCCCCTCGTAGGGCACCGGACGATGGCCTTGCAGCGTGAAAGCGAACTTCTCGTGCTCGGTGCCGATCCGGAATTGCGATTTGGGTTTGACGCCTTGCGCGAGCCAATGCACCAGATCGTCGCGCCGTTCGATCGGCGTCAGGTCGACTTGATCACGCGCCATATTGATAACAAGCCTGCCTGACCCTGGGATCGGCCGCAGCCTGATACGCGGCGCATTCGGCTCCGCAATGCGCCACCATGAAGTTACGCGACGGCTTTACGCTTTGCTGGCGCGAAGCGGCCATAAAACGTCTCGCCCTTTTTTGCCATGTCGGTGAGAAGCTTCGACGGCTTGAATCTCTCCCCGCAAGCTTTGGCGAGATCGTTGCACATTTGGACAAAATTCTTCACACCCATGCCGTCAATGTAAGAAATAGTTCCGCCGGTAAAAGGTGCAAAGCCGAAGCCGAGAATCGAACCGACATCGGCCTCGCGCACATCGGTCACGACCCTTTCCTCGATACAGCGCGCCGATTCAAGCGCTTGAATGCCAAGGAGGCGGCGCTTGAGCATGGCAATGTCGATGTCATCGACGTCGAGCCGGTTCGGCTGCAGCTCGGCGAGCCCAGGCCATAAGCGCTTCGGTGCGTTTTGCGGATAGTCGTAAAATCCCTTGCCGTTCTTGCGGCCGAAGCGAGAGCGCTTCTCGACCATCTCCGCCAGCAGCGCCTTTTGCTTGGGATCGACCGCCGCCGCGCCGAGATCGGCCTCGGTCGCCTTTAGAATCTTCCAGGCGAGATCGACTGCCACTTCATCGGTGAGCGAGAGCGGACCGACCGGCATGCCGGCCATGCGCGCGACATTCTCGATCAAGGCCGGCGGCACGCCCTCGGTCAGCATCAGATGACCCTCGCGGATATAAGTGCCGACGACGCGCGAGGCGTAGAAGCCGCGGGAATCATTGACCACGATCGGAGTCTTGCGGATCGTGCGCACGAAATCGAGCGCCGTCGCCAGCGCGGCGTCGCCGGTTTCCTTGCCCATGATGATTTCAACGAGCATCATCCGCTCGACCGGCGAGAAGAAATGGATGCCGATAAAGCGCGTGCGATCCTTGAAAGCCGCCGCCAGCGAGGTGATCGGCAGCGTCGAAGTGTTGGAGCCGAAGATCGCCTCCTCGCCCAGTACGTTTTGCGTCCGCGAAATCACTTCCTCTTTGATCTTGCGGTCTTCGAATACGGCTTCGATGACGAGATCGCAGTCTTTGAGCGCGACAAAATCGGCCGTTGCTTTGATGCGCGCGAGCAATGCGTCGCGATCGGCGGTGGTGGCGCGGCCGCGATTGATCTGATCGGTTACCAATTTGTGCGAATGCACTTTGCCCTTTTCGGCGGTTTCCGGGTCGCGATCGATCAGGACGACGTTTAGTCCAGCCAGCGCACTGACATAGGCGATCGCGCCACCCATGAAGCCGGCGCCAATAATGCCGATCCGCTGTAGTTGTTTTGCCGGCACATTGGCGGGCCGCCGCGCGCCTTTATTGAGCTCCTGCATGGAGACGAACAGGGTACGGATCATCGCCGCGGCTTCCGGCGAGCGGAGAATTTTCGCAAACCAGCGCGACTCCACCCGCAGCGCCTGATCCATCGGCAGCTGCAGACCTTCGTAGACGACCTGAAGGATGGCGCGCGCCGCCGGATAATTGTCGTAGGTCTCGCGGCGGTAGATCGCGTTCGCGGGCGTGAACACCATGATGCCGGCTTTGGAGTAGACCGGGCCGCCGGGCAGTTTGAATCCGTCCACGTCCCACGGCGCCTTGGCGCTGCCACCTGCTTTGATCCATTCCTTCGCCACCCTGATGAGATCGGCTTTCGGCACTACCGTGTCGATGAGCTTCATTGCCTTGGCGCGATTGAGCTGCACCTGATCGCCCTTGAGCAAAAATTGCAGCGCATCCGACGGCGGCATCATCCGTGCGATCCGCTGCGTGCCGCCGGCGCCCGGTATCAATCCGACCTTGACCTCGGGTTGGCCTACTCGCGCGCGCGGATTGTCGGCCGCGATGCGGCGATGGCAGGCCAGCGCCAGCTCGAAACCGCCGCCAAGCGCGGTGCCGTTGATGGCGGCAACCCAAGGCTTGCCGCAGGTCTCGATGCGCCGGCACAGCACCGACCATCGTCGGCTTTCCTCGAAGAAGCGCATCATCGCCGCTTCCTCGCCTTGCGATGCGGCGAGCTCGGCAAAAGCGCGGCTCAAGCCTTCCAGCATGGTAAGATCGGCGCCGGCGCAGAACGCATCCTTGGCCGAGGTGATGACGACGCCCTTCACGGCGGCGTCCGCGGTGGTCTGGTCGATAATGGCCGAGAGCTCGTCCATCACCGTTGCATCAATGACGTTCATGCTGCGGCCCGGCGAGTCCCAGGTCGCAAGGGCAATGCCGTCGCCGTCGTTCTCGATCTTGAAATTGGTAAAGCTCATCGTCGCCGCTCACCCATAGGGATCGCCGTTCTTGTGCGTGAAACGCCAACCTTCATCGTCGCGCACTGCGACCAGGTCGACGTCCGGATATTCGACGCGCTCGTGTTTGGAGCGCGAGCCGATTTCGAGATAGACCACGTCCACCGTGGTCCGGTTCACCAGATGGTGACCGTTGCCGCTGTTGGCCTTGAAACCGGCCGCGTCGCCCGGCTTGAGCAGCGTCTCACCACCATCCTCGACCAAGACCACCTCGCCTTCGAGGACAAAGACGAGCTCGTCCTCGTTGGCGTGCCAGTGCCGCAGCGCCGAGGCGGCGCCCGGACGAAGCGTCGTGAGATTGATGCCGAATTGATTGAGACCGGCCGCGTTGCCGAGCCGCCGGCGCTCGCGGCCGTACACCACCCGGTCGAACGGCGGCGGATACGGCGTCTTGGTATCGATCGGCAGCGCTTCAATGTCGAGCTTGGGCATTGTTCAGATCCTGGCTCACACCCGCTCGATGATGGTGGCGGTACCCATGCCGGCGCCGATGCAGAGCGTGACCAAGCCGGTCGCGACATTGCGCCGTTCCATCTCATCGACCAGTGTGCCGAGAATCATCGCGCCGGTGGCGCCGAGCGGGTGACCTAGCGCGATAGCGCCGCCGTTGACGTTGACGTTGGAGCCGTCGAGTTCGAAGGCCTGCATGAAGCGGAGCACGACGGAGGCAAAAGCTTCGTTGATCTCGATCAGATCGATGTCGGCAAGCTGCATGCCCGCGGCTTTGAGCGCTTTCTTGGTGACGTCGATCGGCCCGGTCAGCATCAAAGCCGGGTCGGAGCCGATATTGGCGAAGGCGCGCACGCGTGCGCGCGGCTTGAGCCCGATCTTGTCCCCCGCCTCCTTGTTGCCGACCAGCACCGCGGCGGCGCCGTCAACGATGCCCGACGAATTGCCGGCATGATGCACGTGATTGACGAATTCGACTTCGGGATGGGCTTGAATGGCGACCGCATCGAAGCCGCCGAGCTCGCCGATCTGCGCAAATGACGGCGCCAGCGCCGCGAGTGACTGCATCGTCGTGCCTGGCCGCATATGCTCGTCCTTGGCCAGGATGGTCAGTCCGTTGACGTCCTTGACCGCAACGACGGAGCGAGAAAAGCGGCCATCGTCCCACGCCGCCGCCGCCCGCTTCTGGCTTTCGACCGCATAAGCGTCGACGTCGTCGCGCGAGAACCCGTATTTGGTGGCGATCAGATCGGCGGAAACGCCCTGCGGCAGGAAATAATGCGCAACCGCGATCGTTGGATCGACCGACCAGGCGCCGCCGGCCGAACCAATGCCGACGCGGCTCATCGATTCGACGCCGCCGCCGACCGCGAGTGTCTGCTGGCCGGACATGATCTGCGCGGCGGCGAAATTCACCGCGTCGAGCCCCGACGCGCAAAAGCGATTGATCTGCACGCCAGCGACGGTATCGCCGTAGCCGGCGACCAAGGCCGCGGTGCGCGCGATATCGGCGGCAGCCTCGCCGACCGGATCGACGACGCCCATCACCACGTCGTCGATCAGCGTGGTGTCGAGATTGTTGCGGCTCTTGATTGCGCCGAGCGCCTGGCTCGCCAGATTGAGCGCGGTAACCTCGTGCAGCCCGCCGTCGACTTTACCGCGGCCGCGCGGCGTGCGCACGTGATCGTAGATGAAAGCGTCGGGCATCGGAATTTCTCCTATACCTGGTCCAGTGCAGGCCGGCGCAGATCGCTAAAATGCTTCCGCAGGCAGCGCCATGGTGCTCGCCGCGCCGGCCTTGATGCGGGCCAGATGCATGGCCGTGGCCGGCAACATTCGTTCCATGAAAAAGCGGCCGGTAACCAGGCGTTGTGCCATCCGGTCGGTCGCACCGTCACCTCCAGCGCCGGTTTTTGCTTTCGCGGCCTCGGCAATCAGACACCACATATAGCCGAGCGCGACCAAACCGAAGAGATGCATATAGTCTGTCGCGCCGGCCCCGGCATTATCGGGATTGCCGAGCGCGTTCTGCAAAAACCACATGGTTGCCTGCTGTAAATCGCCGAGCGCCTGGCTGACCGGCTTGACATATGGCGTCATCGCCGGATCGGCACCGCGCTCTTTGGCGTAAGCAGTGAACTCGGCAAAAAACGCCTGCAACGCGCGGCCACCATCCTTGGGCAGCTTGCGGCCGACCAGATCGAGCGCCTGCACGCCGTTGGTGCCTTCGTAGAGCATCGTGATCCGCGCATCGCGTACAAATTGCTCGATGCCGTGCTCGGCGATGTAACCGTGGCCGCCAAAGATCTGCTGCGCCAACACCGCATTGGCAAAGCCTTGATCGGTGAGCACGCCTTTGATCACTGGCGTTAGCAGCGCCAGATGATCTTCCGCCGCCTGTTTTTCCTTGGCGTCGGCGGCACGGTGCGCGATGTCGCTTTTCAGCGCCGTCCACACCACGAGCGCGCGGGCCGCTTCGTTGAAGGCGCGCATGCTCATCAGCGTGCGGCGCACGTCGGGATGAACGATGATCGGATCGGCGGCCTTGTCCGGAAATTTCGCGCCGGTCAGCGCGCGGCCGGCAAGCCGCTCCTTGGCATAGGCGGCGGCATTCTGATAGGCGACCTCCGACATCGCCAGGCCCTGCACGCCGACGCCAAGGCGCGCCTCGTTCATCATCGTGAACATCGCCTGCAAGCCGCGATTGGCCTCGGCCACGAGCCAGCCGGTGGCGCCGTCGTAATTCATCACGCAGGTGGCATTGCCGTGAATGCCCATCTTCTCCTCGATCGAGCCGCACGAGACGGCATTGCGCGCGCCCACGCCGCCATTCGCCGCCGGGAGAAATTTCGGCACGATGAACAGCGACAGCCCGCGCGTACCGGCCGGCGCGCCGTCGATCCGCGCCAGCACCAGATGGACGATGTTTTCCGCAAGATCGTGCTCGCCGGCGGAGATGAAAATCTTGGTGCCGGTGATCTTGTAGCTGCCGTCGTTCTGTGGTGCCGCGCGCGTGCGCACCAGGCCGAGATCGGTGCCGCATTGCGGCTCGGTGAGATTCATCGTGCCGGCCCATTGGCCGGACACGAGCTTCGGCAGATAGAGGTTTTTCTGTTCGGGCGAGCCGTGCACCGCGATGGCGGCGGCGGCGCCTTCGGTGAGCGCCGCATACATGCCGAACGCCATATTGGCCGAGGAGAAAAACTCGCTGACCGCCTGATTGATGACGATCGGCAAGCCCTGCCCGCCGAATTCAGCCGGCGACGAGACGCCGATCCAGCCGCCTTCGGCGAGCTTTTTATAGGCGTCCTTGAAACCGCTCGGGGTGGTGACGCTGCCGTCGGGATTGCGGCGGCAGCCTTCCTTGTCGCCGACGCGGTTGAGCGGCATCAGGACCGCTTCGGAAAACTTCGCTGCTTCGGCGAGCACAGCCTCGACGACATCCGGCGTCGCTTCGGCAAAACCGGGCAAATTGTTGTAGCGATCGAGACGAAAGACGTCGCGCAACAGGAATATCACTTCGTCGACCGGAGCTTTGTAGACCGGCATCAGCGCCTCTAGCGGATTTGCGGTTGTCCTTTAGGCCACCTGCAGCCTTGCCCTGGATGGACACCGGGGGGTCGGCCGCGGCCAAACCCTAGCCGATTTACATCGCTGCTACGACGGTGAAATGGCGAGGCCGGACCATAGCTTGCCTGCTCGCCGCGGTAGTCCGCGGCGGGCCGTAATTAACCGCTTGTTTACAGTAATTCCGGAAAAGTCGACCGAGGACAGAAGACCGCGCCCTCCGCTTTGCTGTCGAGCGGGCTTCGGTAGAGACCAGGGCGATCCACGTTCCTCCCGAAGTGGTTTTGCGCCCGATGAAATCCGGCGGTCCGTGGAATCTCAGAGGCCTTCGCCCCGAAACCGTGGCGGCGGCCCGCGAAGCCGCGCGGCGATCCGGCGTCTCGGTTGGCGAGTGGCTCAACGAACTGATCGAACAGAGCGACGATTATGGCCGCGCCTCGCTGCGGCCAGCCGATCATTCCGGCGAGGACTATGGCTGGCCCGACGAGGCGGCGCAGGATGATTACCGCCGCCGCGCCAAGCCGCGCCCGCCGCGGCGCGATTACGAATACGACGATGACAGAACACCGGCGAGCGACGAACTGAGCGACGTTCACGCCCGGCTCGATCGGCTGACCTATCAGCTTGAGCAACTGGCGCGCGGCAAGCCGGCACTGCGGGGTGCACCGGTGCAGCCGCGGCGCCCCTTGCGCCCGGACGGCGCTCTTCCCGGCGATGCGGCCACGGCCGACGCCGCTGACGCGCCGGTTTCCGGCGCTTCCGATCAGCCGGATCTGCCGTCGCCGGCGACCGCGCCGCAGCTTGCGGCCGGGGCAGCAGCCGAACCCGAACAGCCGTTGGAATTTCTGGAGCTTGAGGAACAGTTGCGTCGTATTACGGCGCGGATCGAATCGCTGCGATCGACCGGCCTCGACAATGTCATCGCCGTATTCCGCAGCGATCTTGCCGAGATCAGGCGCCAGCTCACCGAAGCGCTGCCGCGCAAGGCAGTCGAGTCGCTCTGCGTCGAGGTCGAGGCTCTGGCGCGACGCATTGATCGCTCCCGCGAGCGAACCGGCGACTCGGACACGATCGCCGGAATCGAGCGCGGACTAGCCGAGGTCCGCGACGCATTGCGCGGCATGACCACGGCCGAGAATCTGGTCGGCTTCGATGAAGCGCTCAAGGCGCTGGCGCAAAAGCTTGACCTGATCATCGCCAGGGAAGACCCGGCGGCGCTGCGGCAACTTGAAACCGCGATCGGCGCGTTGCGCGGCATCGTCTCGCATGTCGCCTCGAACGATGCACTCAACAAGGTGGCCGAGGATGTGCGCCATCTCGCCGCCAAGATTGACAATCTTGCCAAGGGCGCGGCCAGCGGCCAGGCGGTTTCGGCGCTCGGAAATCGCATCGATACGCTCACCGATGCGATTAACGCTTCGGCCGAGGTCGCCGCGCCGCGCGGCCTTGAGAAGCTTTTATCCGACATCATGGAGAAGCTCGAATCGGTTCGGCTCACGACCGATCCGTCGGCATTCAAGCGCCTTGAGGAGCGAATTGCGCAGCTAATCGGCCGGCTTGACGCCTCGGATGCGCGGCTTGGCAATCTCGCCACGGCCGAGCGCGGCGTTACCGACTTGCTCGCGCATATCGAGCAGCTTCGCGGCGCGGAGGCCGCGCCCGCGGCGGGTGCAAGCTCGCGACCCGCGGTCGCCGCGATTGCGCGCGATGTTGCTGAAATCAAGCGCAGCGAGCAGCGCACCCAGGACTCGCTCGAGGCCGTTCATGGCACCGTCGAACAGGTGATCGGCCGTCTGGCGATGATCGAGAGCGATATTCACGACGCCGCCATGCGTGCACCGCGCAGCCAAATGTCGGCGCAACCAGCCGCCGAACAGGCGCAGCCGGCCGCAGCTGCACCGCCGCCCGCCGGCGAACCCACGGCATCGGCGGAGCTGATCGCGGCGGCCGAGCGGCAAGATTTCATCGCGGCGGCGCGGCGCGCTACGCAGGCAGCCACGGCGTCCGCGAGCGACGATGAGATCCGGTCCAGGTCGCGGCGGCGACGGCGGTCGCGCAGCGGCGCGAGCGGCGAAATGCCGGATAACAAGGCGGCGCGCCTGCGCAAACTTTTGGTCGCGGCTGGCATTGTGCTCGTCACCGTCGGTTGTTTGCAGATCGCCTTGCATATCTTTCAGGAAAGCCGGCCCGCCGGAGACGCGTCAGCGCCGTGGCAACGCCCAGCGGAGCCGGCCGCTCCGCCTGACATAAAACCGAACGCGGCACAGCCGCACAGCGGATCGCTGCAGCCCATCGGCAAGCCCGAACCAGCGCCAGCCGCCATATCCGGACCGACGCCACTGGTCGCGCCGGTCCCGAGCGCGGCACCGGACGTGGCCCCTGTTGTGGCCCCAGTTGTGACCCCAAGCGGAGGCGCCGGCGGGCAACCATCGGAAAATTCCCCGGCCGAGCCCGCTGCACAGCCGATAGCTGCGCCGAATGCGTCGCCGAGCGCCGCACCGCCTATCGCTCCGAGTGCCGCACCGACTGTTACGCCTGCGCCGGCGGGGCCCACGCCGCAATCGCGATCGCAACCGCTATCGCCCAACGCTGCCGATCCCACCGGCTCACTGCCGCCGCGTCCGATGCCCTCCATTTCGGCGCCGCCGTCGCCGTCAAATACCGCGGCGATGAGTGCTCCCGAGCTGTCCATCGACACGTTGCCGCCAGCGATCGGCGGACCGGTGTTGCGCGCTGCTGCGACCGCCGGCGACATGTCGGCGCAATATGAAATTGCGGTGCGCTTCGGCGAAGGCCGCGGCGTTGCGCGCGACGAACGGCAGGCGGCCTATTGGCTCGAACTCGCGGCCAAGCAGGGGCTGGCGCCGGCGCAATTCCGGCTCGGCGGCTATTATGAAAAAGGCATCGGCGTAAAGAAGGACCTCGCCGCGGCACGCGACTTTTATCTCGCGGCGGCCGCAAAGGGCAACGCCAAGGCGATGCACAATCTCGCCGTGCTCTACGCCGACGGCGTCAACGGCCGGGCCGACTACCACACCGCGGCGCTTTGGTTCCGCAAGGCCGCCGACCGCGGCATTACCGACAGCCAGTATAATCTCGCGATTCTCTACGCGCGCGGCAGTGGCGAACCGCAGAATTATGCCGAAGCCTACAAGTGGTTTGCACTCGCCGCGAAACAGGGCGATGTCGAAGCCGCGAACAAGCGCGACGACATTGCGGCGCAGCTCGACGAAGCGACGCTGGCCGCCGCGGATCTCCTGGTGAAAAGCTGGAAATCCGAGCCGCAGCCGGACGAGGCCATCAAGGTCAAAGCGCCGCCGGGCGGCTGGGACGCTGCTGTACAGCCGCCGAAACCGAAGTCGCGGACAAAAAGCGCAAATCTCGCCGCGCCGGATTCAAAGGCAAATTAATTTTTCAATCCGCGATGCAGCGCGCTGCAGGAATGGCGTAAAGCCGGCCGGCGCCGAGCAGATGCGCGGTAAATGACAGCGCCCCGAATAAGGCGACAAAAGCGCGGTCGCGAATATTGAGTCCGCCGGCATAGGCGCCGAATGCCGGCATCACCATCCGCTTGGCATCGGCGGCGAAGCAGCGCCGCGCCACGCCGCGGCCGCGCTGCGCGACCCGCGCGCTCGGATGCAAATGGCCGGCAATCTCTCCGTCGGCGCCGTGCGGCGATGGCTGGTGGCGAAAGATGAGCGAGCCGATCGCAAGCTCCGCGGCGACGCGGCCGCCAACGCCCTGCGGCGGATCGGGATCGTGGTTGCCGGCAAGCCAGAGCCAATCACGGCCGCGCTGCAGGGCAGCGAGCGCCGCGCGCGAAACTTCCGGCATGCGCGCCGGGCCGCCGCCGTCATGAAAGCTGTCGCCCAAAGCCACGACCAGAGCGGGGCTGTAACGTTCGATCAGCTTCGCTAACCGCGCTAGCGTGGCGGTGGTGTCATAGGGCGGCAACAGCACGCCGCGCGTCGCAAAGGCAGAGCCTTTCTCAAGGTGCAAATCGGCGACCGCGAGCAACCTCTCATCGGGCCAATAAAGCGCCCCCGCCGGATCGGCGGCGAGCGTCGCGTCGGCGATGGCGATCTCATGCGCGGCGCGCCCGCGCGCCGGTTGAAATTTCGGAACCGGGTCGGCGCAGCGCACCGAATGACCAGCTGAACGCGGAGCGTTCATTGCATGGCCTCCTTCACCAGTTCGGCCTCGGTCTCGGCGAGCAGGTCATCGGCGGCCTCGCCATAGACCTGCTCGCGGCCGATCTCCAGCATCACCGGAACGGCGAGCGGAGAGACGTGATCGAGCGCCTTATGCACGATTCGGCCCTTGATGCGCGAGAGCATTTCGCCGAGCCGGCGCACGTCGAGCAGGCCGGTCGCGGCATCGGCGCGGGCGGCGCGCAACAGGACATGATCGGGCTGATGGCTGCGCAGCACGTCGTAGACAAGGTCGGTCGAAATCGTCAGCTGGCGGCGCGATTTTTCCTGGCCCGGGAAGCGCCGCTCGATCAAACCGGCGATGATCGCGCAATTGCGGAAGATCCGTTTCATCAGCGCCGATTCGGCAAGCCAAGCTTCGAGATCATCGCCGAGCATGTCCTCATCGAACAAAGCGGCTAGTGAAAGCTCGCCCTTCGATATCCGCGCCGCGAGGTCGCCGAGCCCCCAGACCGCCAGCGCATATTCGTTGGCGACGAATCCCAAGGGGCGCAATCGCGCGCGTTCGAGACGGCGCGTGAGCAGCATGCCGAGCGTCTGATGCGCAAGCCGGCCCTCGAACGGATAGCAGATCAGGTAATTCTTATTGGCGCGCGGAAAGGTCTCGACCAAGAGTTCGCGCCGGCCCGGCAGCTGCGATCGCCACTTTTGAATCTCGAGCCATTCACGGACCTGCTCGGGCAGGCCGCGCCAGGCCAGCGGATCGGAAATGATTCCCCGCACGCGGTCGGCAAGATAGGTCGAGAGCGGAAATTTGCCGCCCTCATAGGCGGGCACTTTCGGATCCTCGGCGGTGGTGCGCGAGACATAAACCTCGTCCTCGACCAGGGCTTCGTATTTGAGAATTTCACCGGCAAACACGAAGGTGTCGCCCGGCACCAGCGTCTCGATGAAATATTCCTCGACCTCGCCGAGAAGCCGCCCGCCGCGCGGGATGAGCTTCGAGGCGCGCGAACGAAGGAGCCGCACTTTGAGCATGTCGGCTTCGACGATGGTGCCGACGTTGAGCCGATAACGCTGCGCCACAATTGGATGTGCGATTCGCCAGCGGCCGTCCTTGCCTTGCCGGATGCGGGCGAAGCGTTCATAGGCTTTGAGCGCATAGCCGCCGGTGGCGACGAAATCGACCACGGCGTCGAAATCGCCGCGGGTCAATTCCGCATAGGGCGCCGCCGTCGCGACCTCGCGGTAGAGTTCATCAGCGAGGAACGGCGCAGCGCAGGCGCAGCCGAGCACGTGCTGCGCCAGCACGTCGAGCGCGCCGATGCGCGAGGCCGGCGTATCCTGCGCATTTTCGGCGACCGCATCGAGCGCGGCGCGGCATTCCAGCACTTCAAAGCGGTTCGCCGGGACGAGCACGCCCTTGGACGGCTCATCCATGCGGTGATTGGCGCGGCCGATCCGTTGCAATAAGCGCGAGGCGCCCTTCGGCGCGCCGACATTGATGACGAGATCGACATCGCCCCAGTCGACGCCAAGATCGAGCGAGGAGGTGCAAACGACCGCGCGCAACCGGCCCGCCGCCATGGCGGCTTCGACCTTGCGCCGCTGCGCCACATCGAGCGAGCCGTGATGCAGCGCGATGGCGAGATTGTCGTCGTTGAGATGCCACAGGTCCTGAAAGATGCCTTCGGCCTGGCTGCGAGTATTGACGAAGACCAGCGTGGTGCGGTGGGTCTTGATGAGCGCATAAAGTTCGGCAAGCGCATACCGCGCCGAATGGCCGGCCCAGGGGAGGTGCTCGTCGCTGTCGAGCATCGTCACCTGTGGGGCCGCGCCGCCTTCCGCCACGATCAGATCGGCGTGCGCCGGCCCATCGCGCTGCGGCACCATGAAACGGCAGAGATCGTCCGGCTGGGCAACGGTTGCCGAGAGGCCGATGCTGGTCAGCTCCGGGGCGATGCGGAACAAGCGGGCGAGCCCGAGCGACAGCAAGTCGCCGCGTTTCGAGGTGACGAGCGCATGCAGCTCGTCGAGAACGACGCGGCGAAGCGTCCCGAACAAATAGGGCGCATCGGCGGACGCGAGAAGCAGCGCCAGTTGCTCCGGCGTGGTCAGCAGCATGTCCGGCGGCTGCCGGCGCTGCCGCTGGCGTTTTGAAGCCGGCGTGTCGCCGGTCCGCGTCTCGATGCGGATCGGCAGCGCCATTTCCGCAACCGGGATTTCAAGGTTGCGCGCAATATCGACCGCGAGCGCCTTCAACGGAGAAATGTACAGCGTGTGCAAGCCGTATCCCTCCCCCCGCGCGCGGGGAGAGGGTGGCGAGAACCGCAAGTTCGAACCGGGTGAGGGGGCGTGTTGGTCAGGCAAAAACCTGGACGCCCCTTCCCCCGCCACACCTCCGGTGTGTCGACCTCTCCCCGCACGCGGGGAGAGGTAAATCGTGCTCAGCTCGACCAGACTCGGCAAGAAGCCGGCCAGCGTCTTGCCACCGCCGGTCGGCGCGATCAGAAGCGCGGAGCGGCCGGCCTGAGCCTTTGCCAGAAGTTCGAGCTGATGCGGCCGCGGTGTCCAGCCGCGGCTGGCAAACCAGCGCGTGAATATTTCCGGAAGGAGCGGCGGATTGCGGTCGAGCAAATTCACCTCGGCAGCCTAGCCGGGACGGCGCGCGGCGGTCGAGCGCAACTCGACCGGGTTCCGTAACAATACTCATGTGCGCGCCGAAATTGCGACGACCACAAGGCCGGCCACCGGCGTGGCCCTCTCGGTACGGATCGCCGCGTGTTCGAGGGCGAGCAGCTCCAAGCCGGCGACGGCCATGACATCGCGCAAATAGCGCTCGCCATGGGCGAAGCGCAGCGTCGGCAACAGCGTGACGCCAGCGCCCGAATGCGTTTCGACCGTGAAGGCGACCACGCCGCGCGGCGCCAGCACGCGGGCGATATCGGTGAGCACCGGCGCAAGGTCGCTGACGTAGACGAACACGTCGGCCGCGAGGACCAGATCGTACTTTGCGTCCTTGGCGATCTCATCAGACAGAAACGCCGCCAAATTGCCGACGACGAGCCGATCGTAATCGCCTTTGGCTTCGGCGCGGGCAATCATAGCTGCTGAGAGATCGACGCCGACGAGCCGCCCGGCGAAGGGGCGAAACACCTGGCTGGCGAGCCCGGTGCCGCAACCCAGATCGAGCAGCGATTCAAACCGCATCGGGCGCCCCAGCGCCTCCAGCGCAGATTTCACCGCGTCGCGAAGGAGCGCCGGGCCGCGATAGTGCAGATGTTCGGTCAGCGCGGCGTCGTAGCGGCCGGCATATTGGTCGAACAGCCGCCGCACATAGGGCTCGGTCATCGCCGGCATTCCCGCGCCGGCACCGAGCCGTGCCAACTGCAGCCGCGCGCCGTGATAATCGTCCGGATCGGCGCGGCTCGCCGCACGGAACGCGGCCACGGCGGCGTCGCGATCGCCCAGCCGGTCGCGGATGGCGCCAAGCGCGAACCAGGCGGTGGCGAAGCCGGGCGCAGCCTCGACGGTTTGCATCAGAACATCCGCTGCGGCGGCAAAATCGCCGCGGCCGGCGAGCTCGACCGCGGCCTTGTAACGGCGGTCGCTGACAAGGTCGCCGGAGGATACAAACAATGGGCCACTATTGGGACCGGTATCGGTCATGCAAAACTCTTGGAACGCTCGCGCCGGGTTCGATGATGATTATTTATGACTCGTGATCCGACCTGAAGACATTCTCGTCCCCTCGCCGTCCGGCGTTTGCTGCCAACGCGGCGGATTCCATATCGACCCGACCCGGCTGGTCGAGCGCGCGGTCATTACCCATGCCCACTCCGATCACGCCCGCGCCGGCCACGGCGCCGTGCTGGCAACGCAGGAGACGCTCGACCTGATGCGGTTGCGCTATGGCGAGAATTTCGCCGGCGCAACGCAGGCCTTGGCTTACGGCGAAACCGTCAACCTTGCCGGCGCGGCAATCACGCTGCATCCCGCCGGGCATATCCTCGGATCGGCGCAGGTTGCAGTCGAAGTGGATGGGCGGCGCGTGGTTGCCTCCGGCGATTACAAAAATACCGCCGATCCGACTGTCGATCCAACCTGCGCGCCATTCGAGCTCGTGCGCTGCGACCTTTTCATCACCGAGGCGACATTCGCACTTCCGGTGTTTCGTCATGGCGAGCCGGACGCCGAGATTGGCAAGCTTCTGCATTCGCTGGCGCTGTTTCCCGAGCGCGCGCACCTCGTTGGCGCTTATTCGATCGGCAAAGCGCAGCGACTGATCGCGCTGCTCCGAAAAGCGGGCTACGGCGCGCCGATTTATCTGCATGGCGCGATGGAGAAGATCACAAACTACTACGCCGAGCGCGGCATTGCGCTCGGCGAGCTGCGGCTCGCGCGCGGCGTCGCCAAGGCCGATCTCGCCGGCACAATCACGATCTGCCCGCCTTCGGCTTTGAACGATCTGTGGACGCGGCGCTTTCCCGATCCCGTTGCCGCCTTCGCGTCGGGCTGGATGCGGGTGCGCGCCCGCGCGCGCCAGCAGGGTGTCGCGCTGCCGCTGGTGATTTCCGACCATGCCGACTGGGATGGACTGACCGCCACCATCGCGGCAACCGGCGCGGGCGAAATTTGGGTCACCCACGGCCAGGAGGACGCGCTGATCCATTGGTGCGCCACGCGCGGCTTGAAGGCGCGGCCGCTCGACATCGTCGGCTATGGCGACGAGGAAGGCGATGAAGATATTTCCGGCGAAGAAAGCAATGGCGACCTGCCGGCGAATGCAAGCGAACTCCCTCTCCCCAGTGGGGAGAGGGTTGGGGTGAGGGGGTCGGGCGGCGAGGTCGTATCCCCCTCACCCGCTCGCTCCGCTCACGACCTCTCCCCGGCGGGGAGAGGTGAAAAAAAGGGCGATGATGGCGGCGAAGACGCGTCATGAATCGTTTCGCCGAGCTGCTCGACCGCCTCGCCTATGAACCGAGCCGCAACAACAAGCTGCGGCTGATGATCGATTATTTTCGCTCCACCGCCGATCCGGAGCGTGGCTGGGCGCTCGCTGCGCTGACCGGCGGGCTCAGCTTTCCGCATGCCAAAGCCGGTCTGATCCGTAGCCTGATCGCCGAACGAACCGATCCGGTTCTGTTCGAGCTCTCTTACGATTACGTCGGCGACCTCTCCGAGACCGTGGCGTTGATGTGGCCGACGAAGCAATTTCCCTCCCCCCACCCGGGCCGCGCTCGCGCGCGCCCGAGTGGGGGAATGGAAGAAGACAATCTCACCCTCACGCAGGTCATCGAAACCTTGGCGAGGTTGGGCAAGGCGCAATTGCCGCAGCAGCTGGCGCGCTGGCTTGATGCGCTCGACGAGACCGGCCGCTGGGCGCTGATCAAGCTCGTCACCGGCGGCTTGCGGGTTGGCGTGTCGGCGCGCCTCGCCAAGGCCGCCGTCGCCGCGCTCGGCGACAAGGAGATCCATGACATCGAGGTGATCTGGCCAGCGCTCACCCCGCCCTACCGCGAACTATTCGCCTGGCTGGAAGGGCGTGCGGACAAACCGGTCAGCGGCGATCCGGCGCCGTTCCGGCCGCCGATGCTGGCGCATGCGCTCGATGATGCGGATCTCGCTGCGCTGAACCCAGCCGACTTCATGGCAGAGTGGAAATGGGACGGTATCCGGGTGCAGGCGGTCGCCGGCAGAGAAGACAACCCCGACGGCAGGCTGGTCGCGCGGCTTTACTCGCGCACCGGCGAGGAAATTTCGAAGAGCTTCCCAGATCTTGTTGAGGCACTGCGCTTGCCGGGCGCGGTCGACGGCGAACTTTTGATCATGCGCGATCGCCGGGTGCAGAGCTTCAACGTGCTGCAGCAGCGGCTCAACCGCAAAACCGTCACCGCCAAGCTGATGGCGGAATTTCCCGCGCATCTGCGCGCCTATGATCTTCTGGCCGACGGTAAGGAGGATTTGCGCGAGCGGCGGTTTGCCGAGCGGCGGGCCCGGCTCGAACGCTTTGTGGCGCGGCTTGACGATGAACGGATCGACTTGTCGCCGCTCATTGCATTCCGCAACTGGGATGAGTTGATCGCGGCGAGAAAAAATCCGGCAGCCGCGGGCGCCGGTCCCGACGCCGCGGCGGTCGAAGGCGTCATGCTCAAAGCGCGCGCCGCGCTCTATCTGCCGGGACGGCCAAAAGGACTGTGGTGGAAATGGAAGCGCGATCCCTTCATCATCGATGCGGTCCTGATGTATGCGCAGCGCGGGCACGGCAAGCGCTCGTCGTATTACTCCGATTACACGTTCGGGGTCTGGACCAAGGGCGGAGAGAGCGACGAGCTGGTGCCGGTGGGCAAGGCCTATTTCGGTTTTACCGACGAGGAGCTGTTGCAAATCGATCGTTTCGTGCGGCGAAATACGATCGAGCGGTTCGGTCCGGTTCGCGAGGTCGTGCACGAACCTGATCGCGGCCTCGTTTTGGAAGTGGCATTCGAGGGCCTGCAGCGATCGTCGCGTCACAAATCGGGTCTGGCGATGCGATTTCCGCGCATCAACCGGCTGCGCTGGGATAAGCCGCCGCGGGAAGCGGATCGTCTCGATCGGCTGGAAGCATTGCTCGACCGCATCGAGCAGGGCCATTTGCAGGGGCAGATCGCGTGACCCGCCGAAGCGCCGGGCGCACTGCCGCCCTCAGGCTCCGCCGCGGGCGCCGAAGCGATCTCGACGCCTTGGTAGCACTCGAACGCGAGATCTTTAACAGCCGGCTTTTTGCCGGGCATCTCATTTCGCGCGCGAGCTTTCGGCGCTTGCTCGCTTCATCGAGCGCGACCTTCATCGTCGCCGAAGCCGGCGCACAGATTGCCGGTTATCTGCTCGTTCTGTACCGCGCCAACTCCCTCGCCGCGCGGATATATTCGATCGGTGTCGCTGCCCGTTTCCGCCGGCGCGGATTGGCGCGAAAGCTGGTCGCGGCGGCCGAGAGGGACGCCGCCAGACGCGGCCGCAAAGCCATGCGGCTCGAAGTGCGGGCCGACGATCGAGGAACAATCGCGCTGTACGAGTTATGCGGTTATCATCGCGTCGGGTGCGCGTCGGGGTATTATGGGGGCCGCATCGACGCCCTCCGCCTCGAAAAGGCGCTCGGCAAGGAACCGCGCCGACCTTCATGAGTCTTTTACGCGCAGTCGCCATTCTCTCCAATTCCCGCTATGACCACCGCGTGCCGCGCCTGACATCAACCGCATGATCGGTCTCACGTCACATGTCGGCCTCGCCTTGAAAGGGACCCGCCCATGACCGGCTGGGTCATCCTTGTCGATCAGTCCCGCGACCTGCCGAACGCTGAGACCCCTCACAAGGTCATCACCACAAGCGAGTATCTGGCGCGCCCGCGCCTGTTCGAGGTAGGGCGGCCGAAGCTCGTCAATCTCGCGCGCTCCTACGCCTACCAGTCGAAAGGCTATTACGCCTCGCTGTTGGCGGAGGCGCGCGGCCATCGCGTCGTGCCAACCGTCGAGACCATGCTCGAATTGCGCGAGCAAAAGCTCTACGAGCACGCGCTCCCCGACCTCGAGGAAGAGCTGAATCGCTGCGCCCGGCGCGCCGACTTTCAATATGAGGGCGAGTTTAAGCTCTTGGTGTGCTTCGGCATCGCCCGCGACGACCGCTTCGAGCCGTTCGGCCGGCTCTTATTCGACTGGTTCCGCTGTCCTGCGCTCGAAGTGATCGTCGAGACGAGCAGCAAATGGCTGTCGATCGACCGTATCCGGCCGCGCGCTATCACGCGGCTTGCCAACGGCGAAGCCGACTTCTTCCGCGAGTCCTTGCACAATCACACCAAGCGCGAATGGCGTGATCCCAAAGCGCGCTCGGTCGCCAAATACGATCTCGCGGTGCTTTACGATCCCAACGAGAAAACCGCACCATCCTCGTTGGACACGATCAAGTACTTTGGCCGCATCGCCGAGAAAATGTCGGTCGACGTCGAGCCGATCACCAAACGTCAGCTCGCCGAGCTTGCCGAATTCGACGGCCTATTCATCCGCGAGACCACATCGATCGACAACCACACCTATCGCTTTGCACGCCGCGCCTGGCAGGAAGGCATGCCGGTCATCGACGATCCGATCTCGATGATCCGCTGCACCAATAAGGTCTTTTTGGTTGAGCTGTTGCAGCAGAACCAGGTGCCGACGCCGCCCACGGTCATTCTCGCCGAGGACACCGACTTCGATAAAGCGATCGACGAACTCGGCTTGCCGCTGGTCGTGAAAATTCCCGACGGTTCGTTTTCGCGCGGCGTGCACAAGATCGCTTCGCCAGGCGAGTTCAACCGCATCTGCGACGAACTGTTCGAGGAAACCGATCTGCTTTTGGCGCAGAAATTTCTGCCGACCGACTTCGATTGGCGGGTCGGCGTTCTCGCCGGCGAGCCGCTATTCGTCTGCCAATACCGCATGGCGCGCGGGCATTGGCAGGTCGTGAAATACCGGCCGGACGGCTCCTCGCACGAAGGCGGCTTCCGTGCTTTCGGTCTCGACCAGGCCCCGCGCGAAGTCATCGACATCGCCGTGCGCGCGGCGCGGCCGATCGGCGACGGCTTCTATGGCGTTGACCTCAAACAGACCGAGAGCGGCATCGTCGTGATGGAAGTCAACGACAATCCGAGCCTCGAACACGGCATCGAAGATTCCGTCGGCAAGGACGAAATCTGGATGCGGCTGCTGCGCTGGTTTATCGACCGGTTCGAGCAGTAGCCATCGTATTGCGGGCCAACGGGTCCGGCCCGAAGTGGCCGGCCCGATGACAAGCTCCGCGAAGCAATCCAGAAAGTGACGTGTCAGCTGGATTGCCTCGTCGCAATTGCTCCTCGCAATGACGAACTGATTATTGATTACTCCGTCGCTGTTTTCTCCCCCGTCCCCCTCGCCACCTGATCGAGCGGCCAGCGAGCGCGCGCGGCGACCTCAAGCGGATCGGTTAGGCCGAGCGCCAGCCGCTCGGCGCCGGCCCAGGCGATCATCGCGGCATTGTCGGTGCACAGAGCGGGGGGCGGCGCCACCAGTTCGGTGCCGACTTCGAAGGCGACCCGATGCAGCACTTTACGGATCGCCTGATTGGCGGCGACGCCGCCGGCGCAAACCAGCGCATTGGGGCTGCCGATCTGGGCGCGGAACAGCCGCAACCCGCTGCGGAGGCGATCTTTGACGACGTCAACCACCGCCTGCTGGAACGAGGCGCAGAGATCGGTAACGTCCTCGTCGCTCAGTGGGGCAATCTTTTCCGCCTCAAGGCGGAGCGCCGTCTTCAGCCCCGAGAACGAGAAGTCGGCGTCGGCGCGCCCCGTCATCGGCCGCGGCAAGGCAAAGCGTTGGCCATCGCCGCGCGCGGCTTCCTTCTCCACAAGCGGCCCCCCCGGATAACCGAGGCCGAGCAATTTCGCCGTCTTATCGAAAGCCTCCCCGATCGCGTCATCGACGGTGCCGCCGAGGCGCAGGTAATCGCCGACGCCGCGCACGCCGAGAATCTGGGTGTGACCGCCGGAAGCGAGGAACAGGCAATAGGGAAAGGCGGCGCCATCGGTCAGCCGCGCGGTCAGCGCATGTGCTTCGAGGTGATTGACGGCGAGCAAAGGCTTGTCATGCGCGAGCGCAATGGCTTTCGCGGTGGTGAGCCCGACGATGACGCCGCCGATGAGGCCGGGACCGGCCGCGGCGGCGATGCCGTCGAGTGCCGCGAATGACATTTGCGCCTCGGCCATCGCCTTGGCGATGATGCGGTCGAGCGCCTCGACATGGGCACGGGCGGCGATCTCCGGAACGACGCCGCCGAATTCGGCATGTTCGCTGATCTGCGACAGCACAATATTCGACAGAATGCGGCCGCGGCCGTCGTCGCTGCGGCTCACCACCGCAGCGGCTGTTTCATCGCAGGTCGTCTCGATGCCGAGAATGTTCATCGGTGTATTATAGCCTCGTTATGAGCCAATCCTCGACTCCGGCACGCTTGTTACGCCTCGGATCGCGCGGTTCGCCGCTGGCGCTCATTCAGGCGCGGCAGGCGCAGAGCGCGCTCGCCAAGGCCTGCGGCCTCGCGCCGGAACAGATCGAAATCTCGATCATCCGCACCTCGGGCGACAAGATCCAGGACCGGCCCAATGAAGGGAGCCTGGCCGACGCCGGCGGCAAAGGGCTGTTCACGAAAGAGATCGAGGAGGCGCTGCTGTCCGGCACGATCGATTTCGCCGTGCATTCATCGAAAGACATTCCGGCAGTGTTGCCGACGGGGCTTACCCTTGCCGCGTTCCTACCGCGCGAGGACCCCCGCGACGCGCTGGTCAGCCACAAAGCCAAAACTCTTCGCGATCTGCCCCGCAACGCGCGGGTCGGCACGTCATCGCCGCGGCGTCAGGCCTTGCTCATGCGCGCGCGGCCCGATCTGCGCATCGTGCCGTTGCGCGGCAATGTCGAAACCCGGCTGCGCAAGATTGAAGCCGGCGAGATGGACGCCGCCGTGCTCGCAGTTGCCGGTTTAAAGCGGCTCGGACTTTTTTCGCCGATCGCCACCGCGCTCGAGGTCGATGAGTTCTTGCCGGCGGCGGGCCAGGGCGCCATCGCTATCGAGACGCGCGCCAACGATCAGAGCGCCCGGGCGCATGCCGCCGCCATCGACGATGCCGACACCCACACCGCGCTTGCCGCGGAGCGCGCCTTTCTTGCCGCGCTTGGCGGCTCGTGCCGTACCCCGATTGCCGGTCATGCGCGCATCGATGGCGACACCGTGACCTTTCGCGGACTGGTGGCCAAAACCGACGGCAGCGACGCCATTGAAGTTTCCCGGCAGGGCCGCCGCGCCGATGCGGCGGCGCTCGGCGCCGATGCCGGCCATGAAATCAAGACGCGCGCCGGCGCCGACTTCTTTGTCGAGGATTGAGCGTGCGCATCCTGGTGACGCGACCGCAACCGGGCGCCGCGCAAACCGCCGCCGCCTTGCAAGCACGCGGCCACGAGCCGATCGTCGCGCCGCTGTTTCAGATTGAGATTCTTTCCAAGGTCGACCCGAAAGCTGCGGAATGGGCGGCAATCTTGCTCACCAGCGCCAATGCGCTGCCGGGGATTGTCAAATCCGCCGGGCGCAGCGCCTGGCGCGGTGTGCCGATTTTCGCGGTTGGCGATCGGACCGCACAAGCGGCGCGCGAGGCCGGCTTCACCAATGTCACCTCGGCGGCCGGCAATGTGAACGATCTTATCGGCGTCGTCGCCGCACAATTAAAGCCGCCGGCGCGACTTCTCTACCTGGCCGGTGAGGAACGCACCGGCGATCTCGCCGTAGCGCTGCAGGCAAAAAATTTCGCGGTCGACACCGTCGTGGTCTATCGCTTTCTCACTGCGCCAATTCTTCCGGAACCAGCCGCAGCGGCGCTGGCGAGCGACATCGAGGGCGCGCTGCATTTCTCGCGCCGCGGCGCCGAGGCTTTTCTCAATGCGGCGCGCAATTCGCGCTTGCTCGAGGCCGCGCTGACCAAGCCGGTCCATTTCTGCATGTCCGAGCAAGTCGCCGCGCCGCTGCGCCACGCCGGCGCGATGCGCATCCAAATCGCGGCGCGGCCGAACGAGGACGCCTTGCTCGAACTCTGCGGCCAAAGCGAAATGACTTAGGTTAGTCGACATTTCGGCTTAGCGTGTTGTTTGAGCATGATCTAGGCAAAGCATTTACGCGGCATCTGCTTTAATAAGGACGGCATGACGAGCGAAACGGACGACAAAACAGGCCGCCGGCCCCCGACCATCGAATTGGCGGCGACCGAGGTCGATGGCTCAGCCGACAAACCCGCAACAGGCGAAGCCGAGGCGGGCACTACCGGCGCGGCCGACACCGTTAGTTCGAATGCACCTGCCTCTAGTGCATCCGGCCGGCGCTTCGCGTCCCACATCGTCGGCGCGCTCGTCGGCGCCGCCGTGATGGCCGCGGCGGCGGCCGCACTCTGGTTTACCGGGATCATCCCGTCGCGCGAGACCGCGCCGGCCGCCACAGCCGCCTCCGATACGTCGGCGCCCGCCGCGCCGTCGGCGCCGAATCCACTGCCAAGTCCCCCACCCTTACCCGCCGCTGCGCAGAACAGCCCACCGCCAGATTTGACCGCGCGGCTCGACAAGATCGAGCGCGCGATCGAAGCGCAACGCCGCGATCCGGCGCTCGGCAGCCGCATTGCCGAACTCGCAGCGCAAACCAAAGCGCTCGCCGACAACCTCGCCGCGCTGACGCGCCGCGTCGATGACATTGCGGCGACGAGTCAAATCGCCGCCAAACACGCCGACACCGCGCTCAATGCCGCCGAGACCGCGAAGAACGCCAGCGAAGCGACAAACAAAGACCAAGTGCGCCATGAGGACGTCGACGCACTTGCGAACCGAATCATGGCCTTGGAAAGCGTGGTCAAGGGACTTGCCGCCGCGACCGCACCGTTGGCGTCGTCTGGCGCGAATGACCGCTCGGCACGGCTGACCATCGCCGCTGAGGCACTGCGCGCAGCGGTCGAACGCGGCGCGCCCTACCAAGCCGAATTGAATGCGGTGCAAGCGCTCGGCGTCGATCAGAAGGCGACCGCGGCGATTGAACCTTTCGCTACGGGCGGCGTTCCGAGCGCCGGTACACTGGCGCGCGAATTGGAGGCGCTCGTTCCGGCGCTGCAGGAGGCATCCGAGCCACGGTCCGGCGACACGAGCTTCGTGGAACGGCTCAAAAGCAATGCGCAAAAACTGGTGCGCATAACGCCGCTCAATGCGCCAGCGGGAAACGATCCGCAGGCGGTGGTCGATCGGATCCGACTCGATGCGGCGCATGCCGATATCGGCGCCGCGCTCGCCGACATCAACGCGCTGCCCGATGCGGCAAAGCCGCTTGCCGCGGCGTGGAGTAAAAAAGCCGCCGCGCGCGAGGCGGCCCTTGCAGCGAGCCGGCAGATTGCCGCCGATGCGCTCGCGGCGCTCGCCCAATCGAGCGCCCGATGATCCGCGTCGCGCTCTATCTCATCCTGGTCGGTGCGATCGCCTATGGCGTCGCGCTTGTTGCCGACCGGCCGGGCGATGTCATCGTCACTTGGCAGGGATTGCGCATCGAGACCTCGCTGTTGGTGCTCGGCGTCGCCATCCTTGTGGCGGTCATCGTTCTTAGTTTCGTTTTTGGCCTTATTCGCTGGATCGTGCGGTCGCCGATCGTACTGGCGCGGCTTTTGCGTAATCGCCGCGGCGTGCGCGCCTATGAAGCGATTTCGCGCGGCCTGATCGCGGTCGGCGCCGGCGATGTCGCCGCCGCACAACGATTCACTGCCGAAGTTCAGCGGCTCGCGCCCGGCGAACCGCTAGCCCTGTTATTGAGCGCGCAAGCCGCGCAACTCGCCGGCGATCGCGGCGCGGCCGAGCGCGCGTTCCGGACCATGGCAGCACAACCCGACACCAAGGCGCTCGGGCTGCATGGCCTGTTCATCGAGGCGCAGCGCCGCAATGACGCCGGCAGCGCCCGCGCCTACGCCGAGGAGGCCGCCCGCATCGCCCCGTCATTGAGCTGGGCCGGCACGGCCGTGCTCGAAGCGCGCTGCCGCGACGGCGACTGGGCCGGCGCCCTCAATCTGCTTGAGCAACAAAGGCGCATGCTCGAGAAAGCGACATATCGGCGCCAGCGCGCCGTGCTGTTCACGGCGCGGGCGCTGGCGGTGGAGGACAGCGATCGCGACGCGGCGAAAGAATTTGCGCTCGAAGCTAACAAGCTCGCACCGGATCTGGTCCCGGCGGCCGCGCTCGCCGGCCGGCTGTTGGCCGAGGGCGGTCATTTGCGCAAGGCAAGCCGCATCATCGATAGCGCCTGGCGCGCCAACCCGCACCCGGAATTGGCCCAAGCCTATGCCGAGCTGCGGTCCGGCGAATCCGCGCGCGACAAGCTCAAGCGGATCGAGGCCGGGGCGCGGCGTGTTCCGGGCCATATCGAGGGCGCACTGGCGGTGGCGCGCGCCGCGCTTGATGCGCAGGAATTTGCCAAAGCGCGCAGCGAACTTTCGCCCTATCTCGACCGGCCGACCAGGCGCGTCTGTGTGCTGATGGCGAAGCTCGAACGCACCGAGCGCAACGACGAGGGCCGCGCGCGGGAGTGGATGGCGCGGGCGCTGAACGCACCGCCCGATCCGCAATGGACGGCCGATGGATATGTTTCGGACCGCTGGCTGCCGGTTTCGCCCGTGAGCGGGCGCATCGATGCGTTTGTCTGGCGGGTGCCGCTCACCGGCGCCATTGCCGCACCGATCATCGAGCCGGAGCTTCCCGCCCCGATCAGCGCCGTGTCACCGCGGCACGACCAAAACACCGGCATCCCGGCCGGCGGTGCGGCCGTCCGTTCGGCATCGCAACCGGTCAAAGCGGAGCCGGTTATTCCGCTCGTGCACGCGCCCGACGATCCGGGACCTGAGGCAGCCCAAGAAAGCGAAACGCCCGCCGATCAGGACGGCGGCTGGCGCAGGATTTTTCAGTAGCACTGCGTCTTGCCTGTCTCACCGCCTTGCGCTATGTCCGTATGAACTATAGTGCATGAGGCCAGTGCCGCCGTGCGGCTTGCCAGAAAACCCAGAATCTTGCGGAATAAGACTTTGCGGAAATCGGCGCCGGACGCGCAAGCCAATGGACGCACCGCTGCCGGCTTTCTCGCGGCGCTCGGCCGCGAAGTGCGGCGCGGCCGCGCCAAGCGCGGCATGACACGCCGGCAATTGGCTATAGCCTCGCACACTTCGGAACGATATCTGGCGCAAATCGAAAGCGGCACCGGCAATCCATCGGTCACGGTGTTGCGCGCCATTGCGCAAGCGCTCGACATTCCCGCCGGCAATTTGCTCGGCGAGCTGGCCGCGCACAGCGGCGCGCGCGCGGCGCTGCTCGATGTCATTGCGCAGCTGCCTGACCACAGCCTCGCCGAGCTCACGCAGCTGATCGAAGCCCGCTTTCTGCCGCCCGACCGTGCCGATCGCGCGCGGCGCATCGCCTTGGTGGGCTTGCGCGGCGCCGGCAAATCCACGCTCGGCCGCATGCTGGCGCGGCATCTCGGCTGGCCCTTCATCGAGCTCGATCGCGTAGTCGAACAGGACTACGGCGCCAGCATTCCGGATATGATCGAGATGGCCGGCACCGCGACGTTCCGACGCCACGAGCGGGCGGCGCTCGCGCGCGTGATCGCCGAACATGAGGCCGCGGTGATCACAACGGCGGGCGGCATCGTGTCCGATCGCGAGAGCTATGCGTTATTGCTGCGGCGCAGCCACACGATCTGGATCAAGACGCGCCCGGAGGACCATATGAGCCGGGTTATGGCGCAGGGCGATTTTCGACCGATGGCGCAGAACCGCGAAGCCATGGCGGATCTGGTGGCGATTCTTGACGCGCGCAACCCCGATTATGCCCGCGCGCAGGCGCAGCTCGACACTTCTGGCGAGACAGTGGAGCAAAGCTTCGCCAAGCTGCAGCGCATCGCCACCGACTTGCTGGGGCCGGCCGCGGTCGATCGCCGCGAAACCGCAGGAGGCGCGCGGCCGTGACACTTGCAGATACCGGATTTCTCGATTTGCCGCCGCTGCGGCTGGAATACCGCATGATCGGGCCGCGGCCGGAAGCCGCGCCCACCATCGTGATGCTGCATGAAGGCCTCGGCAGCGTTGGGCTTTGGGGAGAGTTCCCGGACAAAATTGCGGAAGCGACCGGCGCCGGCGTCTTTGCCTATTCGCGGGCCGGCTATGGCAACTCGACCGGGGCCAAGCTGCCGCGCAGTACGTCTTTTATGGATGAGGAGGCGCGCGAAGTGCTGCCGCGCGTGCTTGCGGCTGTCGGTTTCCGGCGCGGATTTCTGCTCGGGCACAGCGACGGCGCCTCGATTGCCACGATCTATGCCGGCAGCGTGCAGGATCATCGCGTGCGCGGGGTCGTTCTGATCGCGCCGCATTTCTTCACCGAGGAGATGGGGCTCATCGAAATCCGGCGCGCGCGCAAATCGTTCGACTCCGGCGCTTTGCGAGAAAGATTGAAGCCCTACCACGCCGATGTCGATACCGCGTTCCGCAGCTGGAACGGGCCGTGGCTGCATCCGGACTTCCAAAAATGGGACATCACTGAAGCGTTGGGTTACATCCGCGTCCCCATTCTGATCGTGCAAGGCGAGAACGATCAGTACGGCACGCTCAAGCAGATCGAGGTGGCGCGGCAGGAATGCTTTTGCCCGGTCGAAGCCGTGGTGCTGCCGGGCATTCGTCATATACCCTATCGCGAAGCGCCTGAACTCACGGTCAATGCAATTGCCGAATTCATCAACCGGCTGTTGCGCGACCACCATGAGGCGGAACCGGCTGCCAAAACTGGGACCAAGAATGGGACCAAACCTGGGATTGCCCTCTCATGAATTATAATGCATATGAGGTGAGCCCGATCCAAACCTAGAGTTCAGCGGAGGCGGTCGAAGCGCGAGGACCGAGACCATGATGGGCCAAGCAGACCATGCCCAAGCAGACCATGCCCAAGCAGACCGAACCCAAACAGATCGAGCGCAAACAGATCGAGCGCAAACAGACCGAACCATGACGCGCGAGCGAAGCGACAATGCGCAAACCGACAAGCGCGTGCGGATCGATTTTCAGACCGCGCCGGCGCGCTATCGGCACTGGAAACTGAAAGTCGACGGCGAAATTGCAACGCTGGTGATGGACGTCGACGAAAAATCGGCGTTGTTTGAAGGCTACGACCTCAAGCTCAATTCCTACGATCTCGGCGTCGACATCGAACTGGCTGACGCGATCGAGCGGCTGCGTTTCGAGCATCCCGGCGTGCGGGTGCTGGTGCTGCGCTCGGCCAAACCGCGGGTGTTTTCGGCGGGCGCCAATATTCGCATGCTCGCTGGCGCGAGCCACGCGCATAAGGTGAATTTCTGCAAGTTCACCAACGAGACGCGCAACGCCATCGAGGATCTGAGCGAGAACTCAGGCATCAAATCGATCTGCGCGATCAACGGCACCGCGGCCGGCGGCGGTTACGAACTGGCGCTGGCGACCGATTACATCATGCTCATCGATGACGGTTCGGCGGCGGTGTCGCTACCGGAATTGCCGCTGTTGGCGGTGCTGCCCGGCACCGGCGGACTCACCCGCGTCTCCGACAAACGCCGGGTCCGCCGCGACCACGCCGACGTCTTCTGCACCACCGAGGAAGGGGTCAAAGGCAAACGCGCCGTCGAATGGCGGCTGGTCGATGTCGTGGTGCCGGGCTCGAAATTCGACGAAACCATCGAAGCCCGCGCCAAGGAATTCGCGGCCCAGTCGGGCCGTGCGGCATCCGGAGCCGGCATCAAGCTGACGCCGCTTTCGCGCACGTTTGCCGACGCCGCGATCGAATACGGAACCGTGTCTGTCGAATTCGACCGCGCCGCGCGAATCGCGACCATCCTGGTGCGCGGCCCCGCGACGCCTCCACCCGCGTCAGGGGACGCGATGATGGCGCAAGGCGCCGAATTCTGGCCGCTCAAGCTCGCACGCGAGCTCGATGACGCGATCTTGCATATCCGCCTCAACGAGCTTGACGTTGCCGCGATCGTCTTCAAATCGTCCGGCGAACCCGGCGACGTGCTCGCCTATGACCGCTTCCTCGATGCCAACCAGCAGCATTGGCTCGTTCGCGAGGTCCGCCTGCTGTGGAAGCGCGTGCTCAAGCGCGTCGACCTCACCTCGCGCTCGCTGGTGACTTTGATCGAGCCCGGTTCGTGCTTTGCTGGCACGCTCGCCGAATTGCCGCTCGCCAGCGATCGCTCCTACATGCTGATCGGCAGCCGCGACGGGGACAACAAGCCGCCGGCGAGTATCGCGCTCGACGGCGCCAATTTCGGTCCCTATCCGATGGCGAATGGATTGACGCGCCTCGCCAGCCGGTTCCTGGCGGCGCCGGGCGACCTTGAGCGCGTCAAAGCCGAACGCGGCAAGATGATCAACGCCGAGACGGCGCAACGGCTCGGGCTTGTGACTTTCGCGCTCGACGACATCGATTGGGACGAAGTGCGCGTGTTCCTTGAGGAGCGCTCAAGCTTCTCGCCCGACGCGCTGACCGGGCTCGAGGCGAATTTACGCTTCGCGGGTCCGGAAACCATGGAATCAAAAATCTTCGCGCGGCTGACCGCGTGGCAGAACTGGATTTTTCAACGCCCGAACGCCATCGGCGAAGACGGCGCCCTCAAGCGCTATGGCACCGGCCAGAAGCCGGTCTTCGACACGCGCAGGGTGTGAGAGGACCTGACCATGACCATCGAGAACGTCGATTACACCACCAAAATTCCGAACAACGTCAATCTGACCGACGATCGCCAAGTGCTGCGCGCGCTGGAGAGCTGGCATCCCGGCTATATCGACTGGTGGATGGATATGGGCCCCCAAGGATTTCAGGAGGCGCTCGTCTATCTGCGCACCGCGGTCTCGGTCGATCCGAAAGGCTGGGCCAAATTCGATTACGTGCGCATGCCGGACTACCGCTGGGGCATCCTGCTGGCGCCGAAAGAAGAGGGACGCAAAATCCCGTTTGGCCGCCATTACGGCGAGCCGGCCTGGCAGGACGTGCCGGGCGAATATCGCGCCATGCTGCGCCGGCTGATTGTCATCCAGGGCGATACCGAGCCGGCTTCGGTCGAGCAGCAGCGCCATCTCGGCAAGACCGCGCCGTCGCTCTACGACATGCGCAACGTGTTTCAGGTCAATGTCGAGGAAGGCCGGCATTTGTGGGCGATGGTGTATCTCCTGCAAAAATATTTCGGCCGCGACGGCCGCGAAGAGGCGGCGGAATTGTTGCGGCGCCGCTCCGGCGATCCCGACAAACCGCGCATGCTCGGCGCGTTTAACGAAGCTACGCCCGACTGGCTGTCGTTTCACATGTTCACCTTCTTCACCGACCGCGACGGCAAGATGCAGCTCGAAAGCCTGGCGCAATCGGGTTTCGATCCGCTGTCGCGCACCTGCCGCTTCATGCTGACCGAAGAGGCGCACCACATGTTTGTCGGCGAAACGGGGGTCGGTCGCACCATCCAGCGCACTTGCGAAGCGATGAAAGCCGCCGGCATCGAGGATCCCGCCGAGATCGAGAAGGTGCGGGCGCTCCGCGTCATCGACCTGCCGACTATCCAGAAGAAGCTAAACCTGCACTACTCGCTCTCGCTCGATCTGTTCGGCTCGGAGGTTTCGACCAATGCGGCGAACACGTTCAGCGCCGGGCTTAAAGGCCGTTTCCAGGAAACCAAGATCGACGACGATCATCGGCTCGAAAGCGCCACCTACCCGGTGCTCAAATTTGTCGACGGCGCGATCAAGCGCATCGACGAGCCGGCCCTGACCGCAATCAATATGCGGCTGCGCGACGACTACACCGCCGATTGCCAGCGCGGCCTCGACCGCTGGAACAAGATCATCGACAAGACCGGCGTCGCCTACAAATTCGAACTGCCGCATGTCGGCTTCCATCGCCAGATCGGCGAGTTTAAGGACGTCAAGGTGACGCCCGCCGGCAAGCTCATCGACGAGGCGAGCTGGACTCGCGACCAGAACCAGTGGCTGCCGTCGACGGACGACGGCGATTTTATTGGCAGCCTGATGGAGCAAGTCGTCGAACCCGGCAAGTTCGCGAGCTGGATCGCGCCGCCGCGCATCGGCATCGACAACAAGCCCGGCGATTTTGAATACGTGAAAATCGCGGCGTGATCATTCCGTCCCCGCTTCGCTCGCGCCACGCGGGGACGGACAACTTTACTGCTTTAAAAAGGCGAGCAGATCGGCGTTGATCGTTTCCGCCTGCGTGGTTGGCATGCCGTGCGGGAAGTTCTTGTAGGTCTTCAGCGTCCCGTTCTTCAACAGTTTCGCCGACAAGGGCCCGGCGGCGACATAGGGAACGATCTGATCGTCTTCGCTATGCATCACCAGCACCGGCACCGTGATCTTCTTGAGATCCTCGGTGAAATCGGTCTGTGAGAAGGCGACGATGCCGTCGTAATGCGCCTTGGCGCCGCCCATCATGCCCTGACGCCACCAGTTCGCGATGACGGCCTCCGAGGCTTTGGCACCCGGCCGGTTGTAGCCATAGAACGGACCCTCTGGAAGCGCGCGATAGAATTGCGAACGATTAGCCGCAAGCTGCGCCTGAAATCCGTCAAAGACTTCTTTGGGAAGGCCGTTTGGATTGGCCGCCGTCTTCACCATCAACGGCGGCACCGCGCTGATCAGGGCCGCCATCGCCACACGGCTTTCGCCATGTCGTCCCAAATAATGAGTCACTTCACCGCCGCCGGTGGAATGACCGACGTGAATGGCGTCTTTCAGGTCGAGATGCGCGGTCACGGCCGCGAGATCGTCGGCATAGTGATCCATGTCGTGACCGTCTGGTGTCTGGGTCGAGCGGCCGTGGCCGCGACGATCATGGGCGATCACGCGATAGCCGTGGTTGAGGAAAAACAGCATTTGCGCATCCCAGTCGTCGGCCGACAGCGGCCAGCCGTGACTGAACACGATGGGCTGACCTTTGCCCCAGTCTTTGTAAAAGATTTCGACGCCATCTTTGGTTTTGATGAACATGACGCGCCTTTCCGCGATCGCGCGATCGCTGAATGTCCGAACCCGGCCGCCTGATTATATCGGCCCGCTCGCAACGACGGTGACAAAACTGCGGGCTTACCGCTCCGTGAGCGGGCCCTCGCGCAGCCGCGACAGATCGGGAAGTAAGCGTCTCGTGGATGTTATGGGCGCGTCTAGGCAAAAACGGGCGGGCCGAGACCCGCTCGTTTTTTGTTCGTGCTTACCACTGGTCGTTCTTGAGCATTTGGTTGTAACCAATACTGCCTCTAGCCATTGGCGACGGATTTATTGGGCGACGGATTTATTTGCGCCGCGATGCGAATGCCGAACGCTTGCGAATCCGGCGAGCCCACGATTATGGCCAGCGAATGCGTACAGCCCGCGGCCGGGCGTGACAGCCTGTGGTGCGTTCCATGATCCCCAATTCCGCGCGCCGCTGTTCTCAAAGTAGTTAGGCATCGGACTCCCGGGGTAACCGAGCGACTGGGCCAACGCCGGCGGTGCAGCGCTCATCACTGCGAGCACGGCAATAAGGGCCAGTCTTGACTTGTTGAGCGATGATCTGATCGACATGACTTTCCTCCTTGTTGGAAGCGAAGGTCGACGCCTTCATCGCTCGACAAATATTCCGATGCGGAAGATCGTTAATCGCCAACATCGTGAATGGGCTTGTCGCGGCTACCGACTAATCTCGAAGCGGCCGTTTCTTGAGCAGTACCGCTGTTCGCTACTAGTGCCGATGGCGATAAGGCCGATGCTGCGATTGCAATCAGGATTTGCGCATTTCGCGAAAGTTCCCCCGGCCATCATCGCTGTTGGCGAAGGAAATGAGCGACGGCGGTGCGCCGCCTAAGAGCGAATTTTCCGACAAGGCTGTTCGCGCCGGACGACCAATGCGGCTTATCGATAGATTTAAATCTCTAAGTCAAAACTTAGAGCTGATGTCGACAACAAGCCGAAAACTTAACTTCGAATTTGCCGCGATTGTTCGCTGCGTCCAACTAAACCGGTGCCGGCTCGATTCATTATCAAAAGGGCGCCGACAGCCAATTTGAGCGATGGCACCGTTGATTGCAGTTCCGCTCCACTTCCAGCGAGAAACAAAGGAGAGCTGTCATGAAAGCATTCTCGGCGATTGGCGCAATAACCGTACTGATTGCTTCTCCCGTGCTGGCAACGCCAATTGACGTTATTACAATCGAGGCCATACTGCTTGCCGCCATCAGTTGTAGCAGCCGCAATCATAGCGGCGTTATCTGATAGCTATTCCAGGGCATCGGCACGTAAATCGTTGCCGGAGCATCGCAATGCGCGGCACTCAATTCGCTGAGCTTAGCGCGTTCGTAGCGGTCGCCGAACAGCGCAGCTTCAGCAAAGCGGCGTTACAGCTTGGCATTTCGCGGCCAAGCATCAGTGAAATGGTGCGTTCTTTGGAGGAGCGGCTTGGCGTGCGGCTTCTCAATCGAACCACGCGCAGCGTGGCGCTCACGGAGGCTGGTGAGCGGCTGCTCGCCGAGGCTGAGCCGATCCTGGACGCCATCGATAAAGCGGTCGATCATGTGAATGCGCTTCGCGACAAGCCGAAAGGCACGTTGCGTCTGAACATGCACCGCGGCGTCGCCGTATTGATGGTCGGGCCGCTACTCACGCAATTTCTGGGCAAATATCCAGACGTAAAGGTCGAGATTTTTGCT
>DASSXN010000046.1:0-2300 GCA_035703785.1 Xanthobacteraceae bacterium | reverse complement strand
ATTTCATCTTGCCCTGGCCGACGCCGTGCTCGCCGGTGCAGGTGCCGTCCATCGCCAGCGCGCGGTCGACCAGGCGCTCCAGAAAAGCCTTGGCGCGATCGACCTCGTCGGCATCGGTGTGGTCGATCAACAGCAGCATATGGAAATTGCCGTCGCCGACATGGCCGACGATCGGCGCCGTGAGGCGGCTTTCTTCCAGGTCGCGCTGCGATTGCGTGACGCATTCGGCCAGCCGCGAGATCGGCACGCAGACATCGGTCGACAGCGCGCGCACGCCCGGCCGCATGCCCATCACCGCCCAGTAGGCGTCGTGGCGCGCCTGCCACAGCCGGCTGCGATCTTCCGCTTTGGTCGCCCACTCGAACGGACCGCCGCTGAGCTCGGCGGCAATCTCGCCGAAGCGCTGCGATTGTTCGGCGACGCTCGCCTCGGTGCCGTGAAACTCGAGAAACAGCATCGGCGTTTCCGGCAGCGTGAGCTTTGAATAGGCGTTGCAGGCCTTCACCTGCATCGCGTCGAGGAGCTCGATGCGCGCGACCGGAATGCCGGATTGAATCGTTAGAATCGTCGCGTTGCACGCCGCTTCGACGCTCGGGAACGGACAGACGCCGGACGAGATCGCTTCCGGAATGCCGGCGAGCCGCAGCGTCAATTCGGTGATGATGCCGAGCGTGCCTTCCGATCCGATCATCAGGCGCGCGAGATCGTAGCCGGCCGAGGATTTTTTGGCGCGGTGCCCGGTCGAAATCACTTCGCCATTGGCGAGCACGGCTTTGAGCGCCAGCACATTGTCTTTCATGGTGCCGTAGCGCACCGCATTGGTCCCGGAGGCGCGCGTCGCCGCCATGCCGCCGAGGGAAGCGTCGGCGCCGGGATCGATCGGAAAGAACACGCCGGTGTCGCGTAAGTATTCGTTGAGCTGCTTGCGGGTGATGCCGGGTTCGATGACGCAATCGAGATCCTCGGCATGCACGGCGAGCACGCGGTTCATGTCGCGGAAGTCGAGGCAGATACCGCCGCACGGCGCGTTGACCTGGCCTTCGAGCGAAGTGCCCTGGCCGAAGCCAATCACCGGCACGCGATGCGCCGCGCATAGCCGCACGATCTCCTGCACCTCTTCGGTGCTTTGCGGAAACACCACGGCGTCGGGCGGCTGGTTCTCGATCCAGGTGGTGGTATGGCCATGCTGTTCGCGCAGCGCTTGCGAGGTGGCGAGGCGGTTGCCGTAGCGCGCCGCCAGCGCCGCGATCGCCGCAGCGGCAGCCTGGCGCTCTTCTTTGCTGCGTTCGGGGGCCTCAACCAAAGCCATTATTGTTCCGGCCTCTATTCACATCCAACGTGGCGGCGCGGATGGGCCGGGTCAAGCCGTGTCGGCCACTGCGTTTCCCGGACGCGGTGCAGCGTGAAACGCTGCACCGCAGATCCGGGATCGTTCCACACTCAGCGTCTGTAAAGGTCCCGGTTCAGCAGCGCATCATCCGCCTGCGCGTTCTGCGCTTCGGCGGACTCATACCCACCGAAGCTTGCGGAGCAAGCGTAGGAGGGTTTCATGCTGCGCTGCGCCCGGGACACGATGCAGTATCGCCGCGCCGCAGGGCTGGTGTAGGGGCGCGGTCTTGCCTCCGTCGCACGGAATCCGCCACATTCGGCCGATGCTCGAGCGCCGCGATTCCGAACCCGAATTTTTCGCGCCCTTTGTCTCCGCGCCGATGCGGGTTGAGCCGGGCTGGATCGACTATAACGGCCATCTCAACATGGCCTATTACAATGTGCTGTTCGATCGCGCCGTAGACGAAGTCTACGAGCTCCTTGGCTGCGGACTGGCTTATCTGAAGGAGAGCCGGCACTCCTGCTTCACCGCCGAAGTGCATGTGCGCTATTTGCGCGAACTCAACGCCGGCGATCTCGTCCGCGTCACCTTCCAACTTTTGGATTTCGATTCAAAGCGCCTGCACTATTTCGAAGAGCTGCTCCACGCCGAAGAGGGATGGCTGTCGGCGACGTCGGAGAACATGGCGCTGCATGTCGACATGGCGGCGCGCAAGACGGTGCCGTTCCCGGAAGCCATCGCCGCGCGCCTGGCGAAAATGAAAGCGGCGCATGCGGCCCTGCCGGTGCCCGAGGCCGCCGGCCGGCGGATTGCGATGCCGGAACGGTAAGATGGCTTTTCCGGGTGCCGCGACGCTGCCACAGCGTGTTCCCTCCCCCCTTGTGGGGGAGGGTTAGGGAGGGGGGTAGCAGTGAGGATGCGAGTGCGTTGCCTCGACGAGGACCCCCACCCCCAACCCCTCCCCACAAGG
>DASSXN010000164.1:0-3218 GCA_035703785.1 Xanthobacteraceae bacterium | reverse complement strand
ATAAATCGTAGATCTTCCTACGTGGTTCAATAACGAATAACCAAACGCAAACGCCAGACATAGCTATTACGGCGAGCGCTATAAAAAATGTTTCCATGACCTACGTCCTTCCATGACCTGCGTCCCAAGAGATATCTAAGTTGAGAAATGATTGTGCCTGCCGACGGCACCAGGCTGGCCAATTGTGGGAAGCGGAGAATTCGGTATGTCGCCGTTTTTTGGGCAGCTCTGACGCTCGCCAAGTTAATAATATGCCCCGTCGATTACAGTGACTGAGCAAAATTGCTCACTCTGAAACGGCGGTGGCCTTCACATAGCTCGGCGGCATCAGCTTCACCGAGTGGCCGAGCGCCTGCAGCTCGCGGCTCCAATAATGAGCTGATGGACAAGCTTCGATCCCGACCAGGCACGGCGGTAAGCCGACAAAGAACTCCAACACCTTGGAGCGACCAACGCGCTTGCGCATCACCACCGCGCCAGTGCCATCAGCCCCGTGCACCTGAAAGACTGACTTCGCAATATCAAGACCAATCGTGCTAATCTCGCCCACGGACGGCCCCACTCAACGTGGTTCGCTTCACGCGACCACCCTTTGGCACTTTGATGCCGCAGAGTGGGCGCCGTCCACAGCATCATGAGCGGACATGCCGCGCTGGAATTGCATTTCCGCTTCACCCCCATAAGCAGACATTGCCAACGCTTTTATGAGTACACGCCCTAAACAACATCCATGGTCACCTCGCCCAGCCCCTCGACCGCGAACTCCGCGCGCTGGCCGGGCTCGATCGAAACCGTCGGAATGAGGCTGCCGGTGATGACCACCATGCCGGCTTTGAGATCGCGGCCGCGCTCGGCGACGTGATTGGCGAGCCAGGCCAGCGTGGCGGCCGGGTCTTCGGCGGCGCCTTCGCCGATAAACTTGCCGCCGAGCGTGAGCCGGCCGGCAATCGCGACGAGGTCATCGACCGTTACGGCAATCGGCACGGCCTTGGCCGTGCCGACCACGATGCCGCCGTTCCAGCAATTCTCGACGATCAGCGACAAAGCCTCGGTGTTCGCATAGTCAGCCTTGCGATCTTCGATCAGCTCAAAGGCCGGCAGTGCGCCGACGACCGCCGCGGCGACGCGCTCGCGCGTCCACGGCGCGCCCGAGGCCGGCAGATCGGCGCCGAGTTGCAGCGCGATTTCGCTTTCGATGCGCAGATTGACGAAATCCGCGGCGCGCAGCTTGGCCGGCGATCGATGGATGGTGCGGCTGAAAATCGCACCGCCGCACGGATGGTCGATGCCCATCAGCTGCTGCATTACCTTGGTCGTGGTCGCGATCTTGGCGCCGCCGACCGCGCCGTAGGTAGTTTCTGCCAGGCGGTAATAGGCTTCCTGCGCCGCATAGGCCTCGGCGATCGAGGCGGGGCGCAAGTCGTCGGGCAAGTTGCGATAGGGCAGGCGGCGCGCCCGCGCATTCCACAGCCATTGTGCCATTGCTTGCAGACGCGCGCTCTCAGCCATTGTTAATCCTGCTCATCAAGCGGCCCCACCATGCGGGCAGAGCCGTGCGTGCGCAAGGATGAAGCGGCGGCGCGCGCAAGATTAGCGCGAAATCGATCAAATCAGCCCCGCTGCGCCGAGCAGCGCCGCGGCGGCGAAGGCCCAGAGCGGGTGCACGCGCATGAACAATGCGAGGCACGCGGTGCCGAGTGTGATCGCCGCCGCCACCCAGCTGTAATCGGCGACGCTGGCGATCACGGTGGCGCTCGCCGCGGTCAGCCCGAGCGTCACCGGAATGAGGCCGCGGCTGAGCGCGCCATGCCAGGCGGCGCCGGTGAAGCGCTCCGAGGCGCGGCCGACGACAAAAGCCAGCACCGATGTCGGGCCGCACATCGCCAGCGTCGCCACCACCGCGCCGGCAATGCCGGCGACGTGGTAGCCGATCAGCGTGACGATGATCAGGTTCGGTCCCGGCGTGAGCTGCGCCAGCGCGAAGGAATCGGCGAACTGCCGGTCGGACAGCCAGTGTTGCACGTCGACCGCGTAGCGGTGCATTTCCGGAATCGCCGAGTTGCCGCCGCCGACCGCAAACAGCGATGTCACGGCGAAGAACGCCGCCAGCGTGAAAAGTGAGCCGCTATTGGATTTCATCGCCGCATCCCGTTGTTGCGAAAAGCGGCGCCGATGCTCACCGGCACGATGACGAGCAGAACGAGCGGCAGCGGCCAATGCAGGATGCCGATCGCGGCGAAAGTAACGAGCGCCATCAGCGGCGCGACCACGGCGCGGTCTTTGAACAGTGGCCGCGCCATTTTGGCGACGGTGGCGAGCATCAGTCCGGCGGCGGCGGCGGCGACCCCGGTCAGTATCCGGCGCAGCGCCGGCAGATCGCCGTAATGCGCGTAGAGCGCGCCGACCGCGATGACCAGAATCATCGGCGGGCCGAGCAGGCCGCCGAGCGCCGCCAAGGCGCCGAGCGGGCCGCGCATGCGCGCGCCGAAAATCACCGCGAAGTTCACCATATTGCCGCCGGGCAGAAAGGCGCACAGCGCAAAAGCTTCGTTGAACTGTTCCGCGGTGAACCAGCGGCGCCGCTCCACCATGATGCGCCGCGCCCACGCCAAGACGCCGCCAAAGCCGGACAGCGAGATCGCGGCAAAGGCGGCGAACAGCTCGGCGATGGTCGGCTGCGGCGGCGCTGCAGCGGGTGGGGCGTTGGAGGCTGGCGGGGCGGGGGCACAGGGACCGGCGGGGGAACTCATGGAAGTGCTTTAACCCACAGCGGTTTTCCCGGCCAGCCAGCCGGCTATGCTTTCACCGCTGGTCTTTTTTCGACAACCATTTGCGCTTATATTCTGCGGGCCGGCGCAAGCCGGCTATGGCGATAAATGGCCGTCGTAATAAACCTTTCGGACCCGGGGGCAGTACCCGGCGACTCCACCAATTCCAGGAGTCGGTAATTGGATGACAGTAAGCAGAGGGCGCTTCTGGTTACCGATTACTGATTACTGATTCCTGCTTACGGGGTCGAAATAGGATCGACGAGGGCGTAAAGGACGTGCTTTTGCCCGGCATGGTTCCGGCGTTATCGGGCCAAATTCATAGTTGCCAACGACAACTATGCTCCGGTTGCTCTGGCTGCGTAAGCAGCTCGTAAGACCGATCTAACGTCCTAGCGTCTTAGCAGCGCTAGGCGGGGTTCGGAGGCACCTGGCAACAGAAGCCTCCAC
>DASSXN010000158.1:0-15641 GCA_035703785.1 Xanthobacteraceae bacterium | reverse complement strand
GGCAAAAATCTTCGCCAATGTCGACGTTACCCGCGAGCCGATCCCTATCCTGCCGACCGTGCACTACAACATGGGCGGCATCGCCACCAATTATCACGGCGAGGCGCTGACCAAGAAAAACGGCACTCCCGATCACGTCGTGCCCGGCATGATGGCGCTGGGCGAAGCGGCCTGCGTCTCCGTGCATGGCGCCAACCGGCTCGGATCGAATTCGCTGATCGACCTCGTGGTGTTCGGCCGTGCGGCGGCACAGCGCTGCGCCGAAATCCTCACCGCAAACGACGAGCATCCCGAACTGCCCAAGGATTCGGCCGAGCGGCCGCTGGCGCGGCTCGACAAGTTCCGCCATGCGTCGGGCGGCACACCGACCGCGCAACTGCGGGCCAGGATGCAGCAGGTCATGCAGAACAATTGCGCCGTGTTCCGCACCGGCGAAGTGCTCGAAGAAGGCTCCAAGCTCATCCATCAGGTCTACGACGGCGTCGGCGACCTGCGAGTATTCGACCGTTCGCTGATCTGGAATTCCGATCTGATTGAGACGCTCGAGCTCGCAAATCTGGTCGAACAGGCGGTGGTCACCATGGACTCCGCGGTCAATCGCACCGAAAGCCGCGGCGCCCATGCGCGCGAGGATTTTCCCGACCGCGACGATCAGAACTGGATGAAGCACACTTTGTCCTGGCTCGATCACGCGACCGGCAAGGTCACGATCGACTACCGTCCGGTGCACACCTACACGCTGACCAACGACGTCTTCTACATCGAGCCCAAAAAGCGTGTGTACTGAGCGGATTTATTGAGATAGCGCGCGAGAACGCACCGGATTCATCGAGGTCCTTATGGTTCAATTCACGCTGCCGAAGAATTCCAAGATCGCGCAGGGCAAAACCTGGCCGCGTCCGGCGAACGCCAAGTCGCAGCGCGAATACCGCATCTATCGCTGGAATCCGGACGACGGGCGCAATCCGCGCATCGACACCTATTACGTCGACACCGGCGATTGCGGGCCGATGGTGCTCGATGCGCTGATCTGGATCAAAAACAATGTCGATGCAACGCTGACTTTCCGCCGCTCCTGCCGCGAAGGCATTTGCGGCTCGTGCTCGATGAATATCGACGGCACCAACACGCTCGCCTGCACCAAGGCGATGAGCGACATCGGCGGCACGATCCGCATCTATCCGCTGCCGCATATGCCGGTGGTGAAAGACCTGGTGCCGGATCTGACCAACTTTTACGCCCAGCACGCCTCGATCCAGCCTTGGCTGCAGACCGTCTCGCCGACCCCGCAGAAAGAATGGAAGCAGAGCCACGAGGATCGTCAGAAGCTCGACGGGCTTTACGAGTGCATCCTCTGCGCCTGCTGCTCAACGGCCTGCCCGAGCTATTGGTGGAACTCGGAGCGCTTTCTCGGCCCGGCGGCGCTCCTTCAGGCGCACCGCTTCATCATGGATTCGCGCGACGAGGCGACCGGGGAGCGGCTCGACAATCTGGAAGATCCGTTCCGGCTTTATCGCTGCCACACCATCATGAATTGCGCCAAGGCCTGCCCCAAGCATCTCAATCCGGCGAAAGCCATTGCCGAGATCAAGCGCATGCTGGTCGAGCGGCAGGTGTAGGGAACTTCCGAAGCCGTTATCTACATCGTGCGTCATGGCCGGGCTTGTCCCGGCCATCCACGTCTTTGCGCTCGTCTAGCCTCCAAGACGTGGATGCCCGGCACAGGGCCGGGCATGACGCGAAATATGAGCGTCCATTAAGTTACAATTTCAACTTCCGCTGCCGCTGCGCCAGCGTGCGCAGCCGCAAGGCGTTGAGCCGGATAAAACCCTCGGCGTCGCGCTGGTCGTAGGCGACCTTGCCGTCCTCGAAGGTGACGAGATCCTGATCGTACAGCGAATATTTGCTCTCGCGGCCGACCACCCCGACATTGCCCTTGTAAAGCTTTAACCGCACCCGGCCGGTGGCGAATTCCTGAGACTTGTCGATCGCCGCCTGCAGCATTTCGCGCTCCGGCGAGAACCAGAAGCCGTAATAGATCGCTTCCGCATATTTCGGCATCAGCTCGTCCTTGAGATGCGCCGCGCCGCGATCGAGCGTAATCGATTCGATGCCGCGATGCGCGGCAAGCAGAATGGTGCCGCCCGGCGTCTCATACATGCCGCGCGATTTCATGCCGACGAAACGGTTCTCAACCAGATCCAGCCGGCCAATGCCGTGGGCGCGGCCATGCGAATTGAGCTCACCCAGCAATTCGGAGGGCTTTAATTTCTTGCCGTCGACGGCGACCGGATCGCCGCGCTCGAAATCGATCGTGATGTAAGCCGGCCGCTCCGGCGCCTGTTCCGGATCCTCAGTGCGCGAATAGACATAGCCGGGGACTTCGCCCGCCGGATTCTCGAGCACTTTGCCCTCGGATGAGGTGTGCAACAGATTGGCGTCGGTCGAAAATGGCGCTTCGCCGCGCTTGTCTTTGGCGATCGGGATTTGATTTTTTTCGGCGAATGCGATCAGCGCCTCGCGCGACTTGAAATTCCATTCGCGCCATGGCGCGATGACCGTGACGTCGGGCTTGAGCGCGTAATAGGACAGCTCGAAGCGCACCTGATCGTTGCCCTTGCCGGTCGCACCATGGGCAACCGCATCGGCGCCCACCTTCTCGGCGATCTCGATCTGCCGTTTGGCAATGAGCGGCCGGGCAATCGAGGTGCCGAGCAGATATTGGCCCTCGTAAACCGCATTGGCCCGGAACATCGGGAACACGTAATCGCGCACGAACTCTTCGCGCAGGTCCTCGATGAAGATGTTTTGCGGCTTTATGCCCAGCGTAAGCGCTTTCTGCCGCGCCGGTTCGAGCTCATCGCCCTGGCCGAGATCGGCGGTAAAGGTGACGACCTCGCAGCCATAGGTCGTCTGCAGCCATTTGAGAATGATCGACGTGTCCAGCCCGCCGGAATAGGCCAGCACGACTTTTCGCACGTCTTTCTTGCTCACGCCGTCTGCGGGCATGGGAAAACCAATTAAGCTAAGGCCGATTCGCGTTAGAGCATGATCCCGAAAAGTGGATGCCGGTTTCCCGCCTGCGCGAAGCCACACTAGCCTCTAGTATCCCCGTGTCACGCTTCGGCGGGCGAAGCCAGGTCGGAAAGGATCATGCTCAAAAAAACAAGCTAACGCGAAATGGCGAATCAACCTAATCCCATTTCGCGTAAGCAGCCCAGCCACGGCGACTACTCACGCGCGCGGACTATAGGCGCCGGCCGCTTGCGCGCAAGCGCTGTCTCATCGGGAGGCTTTTTTCCTTCGGCCGGCGAGCCGCCCGGCCAGACCGGACAACCACTCGCCCTTTTGGCCGATCCAATCCTCCAGCGCCTTCTCATCCAGCCGGGTGGCCGGCCAGCGATAGATCAGCCCGTGCGCGGTCCAGATCACAAGGTATATCAGCACACCGGCAAAGACGACGTCGGAGAAAAAATGCGCGCCGGCGGCTATCCGAAAGGCGCCGAGCCCGATGCCGAAGACAAGCGCCGCGCCATAGGCGACGGCCTGCAACGGCGCTGGCGCCAGCACCGCTGGCGCCAGCGTCCAAAACGCGCCGGACGGCTCGCCGGCGACGAAGGAGCAATTGTTTGGGCAATCGCCGCGCGGATCCCACCATGGCTCGAAGCGATAGTCGCCGCCGAATTGCTGCACGTCGATCGGCCGTGGCCGCCCCCAATGGTCTTTCAAAACCAGATTGGTCAAAAGCCCGGGGCCCAGCGCCAAAGTCGCGATCAAGAACAGCGCGGCGCGCGCCTCGATCAGCATAGGCCGATGCGGCCGGATCAATTTCAGGACAATGGCGAGAAACGCCGGCAGCGCCAGTAACGCGATGAGGATTCGCGCCGCGGTGCGCGTGTGCTGCACCCAGCCTTGCGCATTGACGACGAACAAATGCCGCGCCGGGTCGAAGCCAAGCGCGGCGAGGTCGAGATCGAGCTGCGGATCGACCGCGCAGAGGAGCCCGAACACAACACCGATGGCAAGCGCCGTGATCAGCGCGGCACGCGTCATGGTCTTATTTCCACGCTTTCATTTCCAGGTGCTCATTTCCATCTGCCCGCCCGGCGGCCGGCAATGAGCCAATAGACGAGCCCGCCGGCGATTCCCGCGGCGGCAAAGACCTCACGATTGCGGGCGAGATCGCCCTCGGACGAGGCGATATAGCCGGCAAAATCGAGGCCATAGGCCATGGCGAGCGACAGCGCCGCGCCGATGACGCCGTACACGACCGCCGAGCGCAGCGCCAGCCCTTCTGCTAGAGCGATCACCAGCATGGCCGGCAGAAAGCCGACCGAAAAGATGATGATCGCGGCTATGCCGGTGACCGACCACAAGGCGATCGATTCCGCGGCTCCCGCGTGAGGGCCAAACGGCGCCATCACTTCATTCCAATTCGGGGCAAGACTGCCGAGCGTGAGCACCAGCGAAGCGGCGATGCAGGCGAGCACATAGCCGAGAAACGCCATCACGATGCGCGCGAGCACAGACATAGGCTTCCGACCGGCCGTCAGTCAGTCATCGCCATGGCGCGAAGCGCCAGACGCTCGCGCGCCGAGAGTTTCTCGCTCGCGCTTTTAAGCTGGCCGCAGGCGGCGAGAATGTCGCGCCCGCGCGGCGTGCGCACCGGCGACGCATAGCCGGCGGCAAAGACCACTTCGGAGAATTCTTCGATTCTGTCCCAATCTGAGCACTCGTATTTCGTCCCGGGCCAAGGATTGAACGGAATAAGATTAATCTTGGCGGGGATACCCTTAAGGAGCCGCACCAGCGCCTTGGCATCGGCGAGCGAGTCATTGACGCCTTTGAGCATCACATATTCGAAGGTGATGCGCCGCGCGTTCGACAGGCCGGGATAATTCCGGCACGCCTCCAGCAATTCGGCAATCGGATATTTGCGGTTGAGCGGCACCAATTGGTCGCGGACTTCATCGGTGACCGCATGCAGCGACACCGCGAGCATGGAGCCGATCTCGGCGCCGGCGCGGGTGATGTTCGGCACCACACCCGAGGTCGAGAGCGTGATGCGGCGCTTGGAAACGCTTAAACCTTCGCCGTCGGCAATGACGTTAATGCCGTCGCGGACCGCCTCGAAATTGTAAAGCGGCTCACCCATGCCCATCATCACGACATTAGACACGAGCCGTCGTCTTTCACTTCCCCCTGCAAGGGGGAGGTCGGACGGCGCAGTCGTTCGGGCGGGGGTGTCGCCGGGGACCCAGTCGCCAAGCCGGTCGCGCGCGACCACGACCTGGGCGCCGATTTCGGCCGCGGTGAGATTGCGCACCAGCCGCTGCGTGCCGGTGTGGCAGAAGCTGCAATTGAGCGTGCAGCCGACCTGGCTGGAAATGCACAGCGTGCCGCGATCGGTCTCCGGAATGTAGACGCATTCGACCTCGTGCGGCGTCTCGGCGCGCTCTCCTGGCAGCTGGATGAGCCATTTGCGGGTACCGTCGACCGAGATCTGCTCGGCGGCGATCGGCGGCCGCGCCAGCGTAAAGCGCTGCGCCAGGGCGGCGCGCAAATCTTTCGACAGCGTCGTCATGGCGTCGAAATCCTGCGCGCCGCGCACATAGAGCCAATGCCAGATCTGCTGCACGCGCATGCGGCGCTGGCCTTCCGGCACGCCGGTCTCGGCCAGCGCCTGCGCCAGCATGGCCCGCGGCATGCCGACCAATGACGGCTGCGCCGGCGTCGCATAGCGTTCCAGCGGGCGCTTCTCGACAAAGGCCGTGGCGGTTTCGGTTGCGGCCAAAGAACTCATCGTGAGCGATCCAGATACGATCAAGAGGGCCAAACGACAGGCGCGGATAGGGCTGTCCCTTAAATAGTCGCTGTCGCTGAGACAGCGAGTGGCCGCTCGCCGGGTGAGCCGTAAGCGCTCAGCACACGAAAGCCGCGGCTCCCGCGCGCCGGCGCGATGCGGCGGTTTCTATTTGCATTCTTCTATTTGCATTCTTGGGCGGTGCGGTCGAGGGCTTGCGATAAGCCTTTGAGCGAAAAGGTATCGGTCGACTGCGTGCCTTTGGCGGAAACGCCCTTGATCGCGGCACTATCGCCGCCCCGCATGGCATCGACCATTTTGGCCTCTTCGGTCGCGTTTTTGATCCAGGCGCCGTCCTGCTGGGTATATAGCGCGAAACTCGTCCCGCCGACCTGTGCGGTGGCCTCGGTGCCCCCCTTGAATGGATAGCCAACCACGAGCGAGACCTCGTTGGTCACTTTGTCGGCCGGCCGCGTGGAAATGAACATATAGACCGGATTGCGCGGCCGGTTCGGCGGATTGGTCTCGGATGCGGTTGGCTTGGCAAGCACGAAACACACTTTCTTGCCGCCCGGGGAGGCCGTGTAGGCGCCCCATATTCCATATTGGCCAAGCAGCTTCGGCTGCGCGCCGCCGGCGGCAGCGACCGCAGGTGAGGCCGGCTTGGCGGCGGAAGGCGCGGCCGGCTTGGCCGGCGCCGCCTCGGGTTTGGGCTTCGGTTTCGGCTTCGTCGGCGCGGCGGCCGGCGGCGAAGCCGCGGGCGCAGACTGCTGGGCGCGTGCAGGACCAAGCCCAGCCGCCACCCATGCCGCCACACCGAGCAGCAAAAGCACAAGCCCCCAAGATCCGCAAAACCCTAGTCGGCGAATCGCTGGTCGGCGAATCTCTAGTCGCCGTCTGCCCAGTCGCCGCATCCGTCGTCGCTGCATCCGGACCTCGCGCGGCAAAGCCCCAAATCGTGACAAACAACACTGATAGCAAACCTTTCGATTTTTATCCAATTTCAGGGGAAGCCAAGCGCTGCGCGCATGCGCCAGTCCCGCTGGATACCGGGCGCTTTCCCAACCCGCAGTTTTCGTGGTTATGGAAAGCGCGGACCGAAGTCGTTTCGCAAACCGGATACGAGGAATGAAGGCTGTTCTCTGCACGCATTTTGGGCCGCCCGAGGCACTGCAACTCGCCGATATCGATACGCCGCGCGCCGGGCCCGGCGAGGCACTGGTGCGCGTCAAAGCCGTGGCACTTAATTTCTTCGACACGCTGCTCATCGCCGGCAAATACCAGCATAAGCCGCCGTTTCCGTTTTCCCCCGGCGCGGAATTCGCAGGCGTAGTCGAGAGTGTCGGCAGCGGCGCCGCCGATGTCGCGCCCGGTGATCGCGTGATCGGCTATAGCGGCTGGGGCGCCGCGCGCGAGCTGGTCGCCGTCAGCGTCCAGCGACTCGTTAAAATTCCGGATCGACTCGATTTTGAACGCGCCGCCGGTCTGACTGTGACCTATGGCACGACGCTCTATGCGCTGCGCGAGCGCGCGGATCTCAAGCCGGGCGAATCGCTCGTCGTCCTCGGCGCCTCGGGCGGCACCGGACTCGCGACGATCGAGCTCGGCAAGGTCATGGGCGCGCGTGTCATCGCCTGCGCTTCCTCGGACGACAAGCTTGCCTTCGCGCGCGAGCACGGCGCCGACGAGGCCGTGAACTACGATCGCGAGGATCTTCGCGGCGCGCTCAGGAGACTGGGCGGCGAACGCGGCATCGATGTCGTCTATGATCCGGTCGGCGGCCGCTATGCCGAGCCGGCCTTGCGTTCATTGGGCTGGCTTGGGCGCTATTTGGTCGTCGGTTTTGCCGCCGGCGACATCCCCAAAATTCCGCTCAACCTCGCGCTCCTCAAAAGCTGCGATATCCGCGGCGTCTCGTGGGGCGCATGGACCAGCCGCGAGCCGCTTAAGCAGCGCGGCTTGATGGCCGATATTCTCAAGTGGACTGCCGAAGGCAAGCTCAGCGCGCATGTCCAGGCCGTCTATCCCTTGTCCGAGATCACGGCGGCGCTTGAGGTCCTCGCCGCGCGCAAAGCGATGGGAAAGATCGTGCTGCGGGTTTAGAGCCGTTCCTACGGAGCGACAACTACCCCTCGCGCAGCCGCGCCACCATGCGCCGCGCCGCCTCGCGGTGTTCCGGCTTGATATGCGAGGACATCATCTTGATCGCCACGCCGAGCACGGCGGCGTCGTCGGCATAACCGATGATAGGCAGAGAGTCGGGGATTAGATCGTCCGGCATCACGAAATAAACGATCGCGCCGACCAGCACCGCCTTGACGTGAACCGGGGTGTGACGGTCGAACGCGCAATAATGCGCGGTGAGCACGTCTTCGAGAAACGGAACGCTTGCCACCTCGCGCTTGAGCTTGCGCCAGAATTTTCGGCGTAGCGCGCTCTCATCCTCCGCCATGCGGCGCGACAGCGCGCCAATGTCCGGCCAAAAATCTGGCCGGAAATCCGACCACTTTGCGGCTTGCTCCCAGAACCCCATAGGGCTCCTCCGACGGATCATTAATCACTTGAGCGGTGGCCCAAGAAATGGCTGTGAAACACGGCGGCCGCAAGGCGGAAATTCACCCGGCGAGCTTGTCCATTACTTCGGCGAGCTTGATATCGAGCTCGGTCAATCCGCCGGCATCGTGTGTCGATAACGTTACATCGACTGTTTTGTAGACATTGGACCATTCCGGGTGATGGTCGAGCTTTTCCGCAACCAAAGCGGCGCGCGCCATAAACCCGAACGCTTCATTGAAGTCCTTGAATACGAATTTCCTGGTGATGGCATCGCGCCCTGCCACTTCGCGCCAGCCCTTGAGCCGGGCGAGTGCAGACTTGCGTGCTTCGCCGGAAAGTTTTTCCGCCATATCAGCGCTCCATCTCCGCGCTTATGTCAGCGCTTTCCCGTATTGGTAACGCGCGGCACTCGCAAATAGCCGATCAATTCTTACCTAATGCACATATAGGCGCAATCGGCGTGCGCCGCCGGGAGGTGGTGCCGGGAGGTGAATGATGGGCTGGTCTTTGAATATCGGCTCGGTCGCCGGGACCGCGATCCGCATTCATGTGACATTCCTGTTGTTTCTCGCCTGGATTTTCGGCGTCAGCTACGTCTCGGGCGGACTGCAGGCCGCCTGGAGCGGGCTGTTGTTCATGGTGCTGTTGTTCCTGTGCGTGCTGTTTCATGAATTCGGTCACATTTTCACCGCGCGCAGATTCGGCGTGAGGACGCCCGACGTGATCCTGCTGCCGATCGGCGGCGTCGCGCGGCTCGAACGCATCCCGGAAAAACCAAGCGAAGAGTTCCTGATCGCGATTGCCGGACCCGCGGTCAATGTGGTCATCGCCGCCGTGCTGGTCTTGCTCGCCGGCGCCAGCCTCGATCCGAGCCACCTTGAATCGATCGAAAGCAATAAAGTGGGTCTCGCTGAACGGCTGGCCGTCGTGAACGTGTTTCTCGCACTCTTCAATTTGATCCCGGCGTTTCCCATGGACGGCGGCCGGGTGCTGCGCGCGCTATTGGCGACCCGGTTCGGTTATGTCCGCGCCACCGAGATTGCCGCTTCGATCGGACAGTTCGTCGCGTTCCTGCTCGGCTTTATCGGCCTGTTCGGCAATCCGTTGCTGATCTTCGTCGCCGTGTTTGTTTATCTCGCCGCCGCTTCCGAAGCGCATCTCGTGGCGATCCGCGCGATTTCGCAGGGCGTGCCGGTGACCGCCGCGATGTTTACTGAATTCGTCACGTTGACTCCCGACGAGCACGTCGATGCCGCGGTGGAGACGCTGTTGCGAACGAGCCAGGGCGAATTTCCCGTCGTCGATGGGCTCGGTCGGCCGGTCGGCCTACTGGCGCGCAATGACGTCATCCGCGCGCTCAAGGAACGCGGCCCGGATGCCAAAGTCGGCGATGTGATGGGCACGGAAATACCGACGCTCGGCCACCGCCACTGCCTCGATGAGGCGTTTCGGCTCTTACAGCAGAAATCGGCGCCGGCGGTCGGCATCGTCGATGCGTCGCAGCGGCTGATCGGGCTGGTGACTTCGGCAACCATCGGCGAAATGCTGATGGTGCACCGGGCCATGCCCGGCGGATTGCGGTTTCGCCCGTGGAGCCGGCCGGCCGGAGCCTGATCGTGCGGCGGGAATTTCGACAAGTTCAGACGATCTAAGGACTTGCAGCTGCGGCGGAATATTAACCAACCGGCCGGCCGCTCATAGGCGCAGAGTTGCCTTGTCACCTTAACCCGGCCGAGCCGTGTTAGAATTAATCATGTCGCCCGGAACCCTGAACCGCCCCCCTCTCGCCATGAAACTTTGGCTGTTCCGGCGGCGATCGTGGATGGGAACGGCCGCGCACGGCCAGTCGGCGGACCGCGCCATGAGTATCGAGTCGCTTGAACATATTATGCGCAACCGCTTGCGCACGATTTTGCGCCACACCTGGCTCGTTGCCGTGATCGGCACCCTTGTCGTGATCGGCGGTGTCTGGGCCGCCTTCTATGTCACCACCGAGGCCGAGCGTCTGCGGATCGCGGCCGGGCCGGCCGACGCCAAATTCGTCGAGGCTTTGTCGGACCAAATCGCCCAGAGCCGTCACAATCTTCATCTGAAATTTGTTCCTACGGCCGGCCCGCAGGAGACCGCCGCGGCTATCAAAGATGGCAAGGCCGATCTCGCCGTTCTGCCCAGTCCGGCCGACGAGTCGATCAAATGGCCGGTGGTTGCGATCTTGCGCCAAAACGTCATGGCGCTGATCGTTCCTGCGCCGGCATCGGGAAAGAAGGGAAAGAAATCCGGAAAGATCGAAAAAATCGATCAGCTTGCTGGGCGCCGAGTCGGCATTGTGACCGGAAACGAGGCAAGCCCCGATCTTCTTCGCACCGTGCTCGATCATTACGGTGTGCCGGCCGCCAAAGTGACCGTATCGGAGATCGATCCGAAAAATATCGCCGACGCGATCAAGAACAATAAGGTCGACGTGCTGTTCGTTGCCGGCGCGGCCACTGGTGCGGCAATCTCGAACACGGTGAAAGCGGCGAGCCGAAACGGCGACGCGCCGAGCTTCGTCGACATCGATCAGGCCGACGGCATTGCCAAGCGCAATCCGGTATTCGATTCGATCGATATCGACGCCGGCACGTTCGGCGGCACGCCACCCACGCCAGACGACAGTCTCAAGAGCTTAAGCTTCGCCGAATACCTCGTGGCGCGGAAATCCTACAGCGATTCCGTTATCGCCGCGCTGGCGAAGACCATCTATTCGTCGCGCCAAGCGCTTGCCGCTGCAATGCCGGGCGAGATCAAGATCGAGGCGCCCTCGACCGATAAGGATGCCGACGTGGTCGCGCATGCGGGCGCGCTCGCTTATCTAAACGACAGTCAGCAATCGTTCTTCGACAGATACGGCGACGACATCTTCTACGGCATGCTGATCTTTCCGGTCTTCGGATCGGCGCTGGCCGGCGTGGCTAGCTATCTGCGCCGGGACACGCGCACGCGGCGGCTGCGGCTCCTCCAACGCGCGCTTGATCTCGTGCGCAAGGCGCATGCGGCGCAGAATCTCGAGGCGCTCGAACAGATCCAGATCGAAGCGGATAATCTCGTGATCGCGATCGTGCATCAGGGCGAACGCGAGGAATTCGACGAGACGGTGCGGATGTCGTTCGCCTTCGCGCTCGATCAGCTGCGTTTCGCCATCGCCGGGCGGCGCACCGCGATTCTCGACCATGCTGGTGAGGCCGGCGAGGCCGCCGCCGCCAAACCGCCCGGCCAGGCCGCCGCGGCTTAGGGTCCCCGGTTTCGACGCGCGGTTCGCTGCCGATTGCCTCGGCACCGTTTCTGCCTATATACGCCTTGCGAGTCGCGGGCCCTTCGGGGCCCGTGACATTTCAGAATGTCTTAAGAATCCGCGCGAAATGGACGTGCGCAAAGGAACCTGCGCAACATGGATCTGCGCAATATCGCCATCATCGCCCACGTCGACCACGGCAAGACCACGCTGGTCGACCGGCTCCTACAGCAATCCGGCTCGTTCCGCGAAAACCAGCGGGTGATCGAGCGCGCGCTCGATTCCAACGATCTCGAGCGTGAGCGCGGCATCACCATTCTCGCCAAGGCGACCTCGCTGGTGTGGAAGAACACCCGCATCAATATCGTCGATACGCCAGGCCACGCCGATTTCGGCGGTGAAGTCGAGCGCATCCTCAATATGGTGGACGGCGCGCTGGTCCTGGTCGATGCCGCCGAGGGGCCGTTGCCGCAGACCAAATTCGTGGTGTCGAAGGCGCTGAAAATGAGGCTTCGGCCCATCGTGGTCATCAACAAAGTCGATCGCTCCGATGCGCGGCCGCGCGAAGTGGCCAATGCCGTGTTCGACTTGTTTGCGGCGCTGGATGCAAGCGAAGAGCAACTCGATTTCCCGATTCTCTACGGCTCGGCCAAGCAGGGCTGGATGGCGCCCGATCCCGCCGGCCCGAAAGACCAAGGCATGGCGCCGCTGTTCGATCTCGTGCTCCGCCACGTCGCGCCGCCACGGGTCGAGGACGGCCCGTTCTGCATGCTCGGCACGATCCTCGAAGCCAATCCGTATCTCGGCCGCGTCGTCACCGGACGCATCAGCGCCGGCTCGGTGAAGGCCAATCAGACCGTGAAAGTGCTGGATCGCAACGGCGATGTCGTCGAGGAAGGCCGCGTCACCAAGGTGCTGGCTTTTCGCGGATTGGAGCGCGCGCCCATCGACGAAGGCTTCGCCGGCGACATTGTCGCCATTGCCGGCCTTCCCGAAGCATCGGTTTCGCACACGCTGTGCGCGCCGGAAGTGACCGAGCCCCTGCCGGCGCAGCCGATCGACCCGCCGACGCTGACCATGACATTCCGCATCAACGATTCGCCGCTCGCCGGCACCGAGGGCGATAGAGTGCAAAGCCGCGTCATTCGCGAACGGCTGTTGCGAGAAGCCGAAGGCAATGTGGCGCTGCGCATCGCGGATTCCACCGAGAAGGATTCGATGGAGGTCGCCGGCCGCGGCGAATTGCAGCTTGGCATTTTGATCGAGACCATGCGGCGCGAGGGCTTCGAACTATCGGTGTCGCGGCCGAAAGTGCTGTTCCGGCATGATCCGTCCGGCGAACTCCTCGAACCAATCGAGGAAGTGGTGATCGATGTCGACGAGGAACACGCCGGCGTCGTCGTGCAGAAACTCGCCGAACGCAAGGGCGAGATGATCGAGATGCGCCCGTCCGGCGGCGGACGCGTGCGGCTCATCTTCTATGCACCGACGCGCGGGCTGATCGGCTATCACGGCGAGCTGCTCACCGACACGCGCGGAACCGCCGTGATGAACCGGCTATTCCACACTTATGGCCCGCATCGCGGCGAGATTGCCGGCCGGAGTAATGGCGTGCTGATCTCAACCGATCAAGGAGAGGCGGTCGCCTATGCGATGTGGAATCTGGAAGATCGCGGGCCGATGATGATCGAGCCCGGCTGGAAGGTCTATCGCGGCATGATCGTGGGCGAGCATACCCGCGGCAACGACCTTGAGGTCAACGTGCTCAAAGGCAAGAAGCTCACCAATATCCGCACCCACGCCAAGGATGAAGCGATCAGGCTGACCCCGCCGATTCGCATGACGCTGGAAAAGGCGCTGGCCTATATCGAGGACGATGAGCTGGTCGAGGTGACGCCGAAGTCGATTCGGCTACGCAAGAAATTGCTCGATCCCAACGAGCGCAAACGCGACGAGCGGCGCAAAGAAGCCGCGCGCGCAACCGAGCGTGTGTGAGCGCACCTGCGTTCTCGTCGCACCGCCGTCGGCGATGAATCGACCCTATCTTGTCACAAATTCCGGCGCCTGGAACGCGACCGTGGCAAAAAGTCCGCAACCGTGACGCGATTGCAACAGCGCGACAGGATTGCGCGCCAGAGGTGCATTTTCCTGTTTGCAATTCTGGCATAGCCCATGCCTTTTCGCTAATAATCGATAGCGTAGAAGTGACGGAAGAATCCTTGCAGGCCATCGCCCTGCCAGGTTTGATCCAACCCGGAGTTTGCTGCCTCAGCGCAAGATTTTCGCGCCGAAAGTATCGAGACCGCATCATGAGCTTCGCATCATGAGCACCATCCTCATCGAAATACGCCGCGCCAAGGCGAGCGATGCCACCGCGGTTGCCGAAGCCCATGATGAGGCGTGGCGGACGGCTTACCAGGGAATCATTCCGGGCGCCGAGCTCCGCCGCCTCATCAATCGGCGCGGCCCGGCATGGTGGGACAGCGCGATCCGCAAGGGCAGCCGCATCGCGCTCTTGCAATTCGGCGATAAGATCGCGGGCTACGCTAATTACGGCCGCAACCGCGCGCGCAGTCTCTATTACGACGGCGAAATCTACGAGCTTTATCTCCGCCCGGAATACCAGGGCCTCGGCTTTGGCCGGCGGCTGTTCACGGCGGCGCGGCGCGATCTGGCGCAGAGCGCGCTCAAATCGCTGATCGTCTGGGCGCTGTCGGAAAACGAGAACGCGGTCGAGTTCTATCGCGCGCTGGGCGGCAAGCCGGTGGCGCGGTCGTCGGAAAAATTCGGTGCGCGCGTGCTCGACAAGGTCGCCTTCGGCTGGAGCAGCTAATCAGAGGTCGGATAGGGTCCGATCTCCGACATCCGACCACCGTCCTCAGACCTCCGGCGCCGGCAGGCCGGCCTGCATGCAGGCGGCGCGCAGCGTATTCAAGAGCAGGCACGCTATCGTCATCGGCCCGACGCCGCCCGGCACCGGCGTAATCGCGCCGGCGACTTCAAGCGCCTCGGCAAAATTGACATCGCCGACGATGCGGGATTTGCCGCCGGCGCTGACGCGGTTGATGCCGATATCGATCACCGTGGCGCCCGGCCTGATCCAGTCGCCGCGAATGTATTCGGCGCGGCCGATGGCGACGCAAAGGATCTCGGCGCGACGGCACAAAGCCGGCAGGTCGCGGCTGCGGGTATGCGCGATCGTCACCGTGGCATTTTCCTTGAGCAGAAGTTGCGCCAGCGGATTGCCGACAATATGCGAGCGCCCAACCATCAGCGCCTCGCGGCCGGCGAGCGCGGCATGAACCGTTTTGATCAATTTAATGCACGCGATCGGGGTACATGGCGCGAGCGCCGGCAGGCCGGTGAAGAGCCGCCCGGCATTGAGCGGGTGAAAGCCGTCGACGTCTTTGTCCGGATCGATGCTGGCGACGACGCGTTTGGTGCTGATCTGCGACGGCAGCGGCATCTGCACCAGAACGCCGTGCACCGCCGGATCGGCGTTGAGCTTTTGCACCAACGATATGAGCTCCGCCTCGCTCACGTCCGTGGGCAAATGATGATCGAATGGCCGCATGCCGACTTCCGCCACGGCGCGCGATTTGCTCGCGACATAGGATTGACTGGCCGGATCGTCGCCGAGCAGCACCACTGCAAGTCCGGGCACGATGCCGCGCGCCGCGCGCAGGTGCTGCGTCTCGGCTTTCACCGCGGCGCGCAGATCGGCGGCGATGCTCTTGCCGTCAATGATGGTCGCGTTCATGCACTGCCTTTCGCGCCGCCTTTGGTCAGCCGGTCCAGCATCGCGTCGAGCATTCGCGGATCGCCGGTAATGCGCAATCGCTTGATGCGCGCCCCCTCGCCCGTCGCGATCTCGACCTGCCGCGGCGCCAGTTCGAGTTCATGAGCAAGGAGCCGGCACAGCGCCTCATTGGCCTGTCCCTCGAACGGCGCGGCGCGCACTTTTGCCTTAAGAACGGTGCGGCCATCGGCGCGGCGTTCGACGCCTTCGAT
>DASSXN010000090.1:0-13961 GCA_035703785.1 Xanthobacteraceae bacterium | reverse complement strand
GCGCCGCAAAAGCGCCCTGATCGCGGGCGATAAGCTGCTGCTGGGCTTGATTTATTTATAATTTCTGGGTCGTACGGCTGGGTGCGTTCAGAGGGGCCTCCTTGAGATGTGAGCAGGGGGCAAGCTTGGGGTGAGGGATATGGCGCTGCATCGCATCGTCGGTTTTGCCTTGACCAGTCGCAACGGCGGCCGGTGTTGCTGCACGTCAATCGCGCAAATTAGCCTTGCCGCTGCGCTCGCGGTGGGGATGGCCTGCGCTTCGGCGTCCGTTGCCCGGGCCGGCGATTATGATGATCCCTCCGGCTCATCATTCACCTCGAAAGTCTTCAAGGCGATCGGCCTGCCCGATCCGGATCATCCGGAGTACGAAATCAATTACAGCGAGCGTTCGCCGCTGGTCGTGCCGCCGAATCGCAATCTGCCGGCGCCGATTGCGACCGATAAGCCGCCGGCACCGAACTGGCCGCAGGATCCCGACATCAAGAAGCGCCAGGCCAAATCCGAGAAGATCACCACGCCGCGGGTCGATCCGGTCCTCGACGACGGCCGCCCGCTACGGCCGGACGAACTCATCCCGAAAGGAAGCCGTGCGAGCGCCCCCTCCAGTTCCCCAGGAATCGAGCCGAAAGGTCAGAAGGGGCTTTTGAGCTTCGACTGGTTCAGAAAAGAAGAATACGGAACGTTCACCGGCGAGCCTCCTCGGGCCAGCCTGACCGATCCACCGCCGGGCTACCAAACGCCGTCCCCGGATCAGCCATATGGAATTCCGCCGGATCGCAAGCCATACAAGCCTCCCACGCTCGGCGAGCGTATGGAGCCGGTACGATAAAGTCCGGCGGTTTCGCTTCCGCTTACAGCGTCGGTGCGCGAGGCAGCGCCATGGATCTTTGCCGCGCGAGGATGAGGGTGCCGAAATTTCTGTTGCTCGTTGCCGCGCTTGCGGGCGCGACTGCAAGCGCCGCCTATGCTGGCGCAGAGGTCAGCCATTTTACCCTGGCGAACGGGCTGGAAATCGTCGTTGTGCCGGATCATCGCGCGCCGGTGGTCACGCACATGATCTGGTACAAGGTAGGCGCCGCCGACGAGACTCCGGGCAAATCGGGTCTGGCGCATTTCCTCGAACATCTGATGTTCAAGGGCACGGAGAAAAATCCGGGTGACGCATTCTCACGGCAGGTCGCCGAGATCGGCGGTCAGGAGAACGCATTCACCGCGAGCGATTATACTGGCTTCTTCCAGCGCGTGCCCCGCAATCACCTTAAAGAAATGATGGCGCTCGAAGCCGACCGCATTACCGGTCTGGTGCTCAGCGACGATGTGGTGCGGCCTGAACTCAATGTCGTGCTCGAAGAACAAAATATGCGGGTCGCCAACAATCCGGCGGCCCGGCTCGGCGAACAGATGGACGCCGCGCTGTACCTCAATCATCCTTATGGCCGGCCGGTGATTGGTTGGCGTCCGGAAATCGAACAGCTCAACCGCGAAGACGCCCTGGCGTTCTATCGGCGCTTCTACAGCCCGAATAACGCGGTCGTCGTCATTGCTGGCGACGTTACGGCGGAGGAGGTAAAAGCCAACGCCGAAGCGACCTACGGCAAGATTGCCGATCGCGCCGAAGCCAATCCGCGACACCGGCCGATGGAGCCGCTGCAAGAGGCGCCGCGCACCGTCACGCTTGCCGATTTGCGGGTCGAACAACCGAGCGTGAGCCGCGATTACCTCGTGCCGTCGGAAAACTCTGCCAAGCCGGGCGAAAGCGAGGCGCTCGAGGTGCTCGCGAACGTGCTCGGCAGCGGCGAAAACTGTCGCTTGTATCGCGGCCTGGTCGTCGAGCAGGGATTGGCGCTCAACGCCGGCGCCAATTATTCCGGCACCGCCGTCGACTACGCGAAATTTGCAGTCTTTGGTGCGCCGAGGCCCGGGGTCTCATTGCCCCAGCTTGAGACGGCGATCGACGGCATCCTCGCCGAGGTGATTGCCCATGGCGTCAGCAGCGATGAACTCGACCGCGCCAAGACCCGTCTGATCGCCGAGGCTGTCTATGCCGAGGATAACCAGGCGACTTTAGCGCGCTGGTATGGTTCCGCGCTCGCCATCGGGCAGACGGTCGAAGACGTCCGCGCTTGGCCGGACCGCATTCGCGCGGTGACGGCGGAGGCCGTGCAGAACGCCGCACGCACGTGGCTCGATCGTCGGCGTTCCGTCACCGGCTATCTCGTCAAAACCGTGCAATCGGAGGAGAAGCGATCGTGAGAAGGATCCGCATGGTTGGCCGCGTGGTTGATCTCATGGCGGCGATCGCGGCAACAGGCATCATGTTTGCGGGCTGTGCCGGGGCGACCACGATCGAGCGCGTGGTAAGCCCGGGCGGGATCGAGGCCTGGCTGGTGCACGAGCGGGCGGTTCCGCTGATCGCGGTTGAATTTGCCTTCGCCGGCGGCGCCGCTCAGGACCCAGCCGGCAAAGCTGGCACGGCGACGCTCACGGCTTCGCTGCTGGATGCCGGCGCCGGCGATCTCGACTCCACCGCCTTTTCGGATCGGCTGGAACGCAAGGCGATCCAACTGAGTTTCTCGGCGCAGCGTGACACTATTCGCGGCACGATGCGCACGCTCACCGAGAATCGCGACGATGCGTTCGAGCTTTTGCGCCTCGCCGTCACAGCGCCGCGGTTCGATACGAAAGACGTCGAGATCAGCCGCGCGCAGATACTCTCGCTGCTTCGTCGCGAAACGACGAGCCCCACCGATATTGCGAACCGGCGCTGGTGGGAAACGGCTTTCGAGGGCCACCCGTATGGCCGGCCGGTGAACGGCACGTCAGACACCGTGTCCAGCATCTCTGTCGCAGACCTCAAATCCTATACGCATCGGGTCCTTGCGCGGCAGAATTTGAAGATCGCGGTGGTCGGCGACATCGATGCCGAAACGCTGAAGGCGCTGCTCGATCGAACTTTCGGCACGCTGCCGGAAAAGCCTGAACTATATCCGATCGCTAATGTGGCGCCGCGCGGGCTCGGGCGGCGGATCGAGGTTAGCCTTGACGTGCCGCAAACGGTTGTCGATTTCGGCGGGCCTGGAATTGCGCGCCAGGATCCGGACTTCATGGCCGCTTATTTGGTCAATCACATTCTCGGCGGCGGCTCGACGGATTCGCGGCTTTATCAGGAAGTCCGCGAAAAACGCGGGCTCGCTTATTCGGTCTCCGACAATCTAGTCTGGCTCGATCATGCGGCGGTGCTGCTCGGCGGCACCGCTACGCGGGCAGATCGTGCAGGCGAGACGGTCGATCTGATCGAAAGGGAAATCCATCACTTCGCCGATAACGGCCCGACGGCGGGCGAACTTATAGAGGCGAAGCGCTATCTCAGCAGCGCGTTTGTCTTAAATCTCGACAGCTCGACAAAAATCGCGGGGCTGTTGGTGCAACTGCAGCTCGACGGTTTCGACACCGATTATTTCAGCCGTCGCAGCGCCATGATCGAAGCGGTGACGCTGGACGACGCGCGCCGGGTCGCCAAGCGGCTGCTCGATAAGGGGTTGTTGGTGACGGTGGTTGGTAAGCCGCAGGGTTTTGCCTCGAGCAAGCCGAACTAACGCGCATCGCCCGTCCGCTACGGCGGATGAAAGGGCAGCCGAATGGACCAGGCGGGAATTACTGCATCGCCACGGCTGCGCGTCATCTTTCTCGCAGTCGCTGCCTCGATGCTTTTCCTCTGGGGCTGGAGTCTGATCCCGCCGATCGAGAACTGGAATAACCCGTACGAGGATGGCTTTTCCTACGTGGGCGTTTTCTACGCCACCATCGTCTGCTTGCCCACCGGCCTGTTCCTGTTGATTGGAGCCATTGCCGGGCGCGGCCAGCACGTCGTGCGCGCCCGCTCGGCGTTGTTCGTGAGCGGCGGGACGCTGTTTATCGTGGTGGCGTTTTTAATCTTCCAGCAAATCGCCAATTCGATGGGCGGTTTGGGATTGGGCTGAGCGCGCCTGTCCTCTCGCTAATTTTGCGAGAGAACCAATCAAATCGCCGATCCTCACGCCAACGTCACTCTTTGGCTGGCATGGTGCGCAGATAGGCCACTATTGCGTCGAGGTCGTCCGAGGCGACCGTTGCATAATAATTGTAGCCCATTGGCGGCTTGAGCTTGCTGCCCTCGCGGCTGACGCCTTGGGTGATCGCGCGCTTGATCTCGTCGTCGGTCCAGGCGCCGATCCCCTTGTCCTTGCTTGAGGTGATATTGGGCGACACCGAGACACCCCATGGTCCTGGAAACTCGAAGCCGCCGGCGCCGAGTCGAGCGTCGAATTCGCGCCCGCGGGGACCCATCGGCGTGTGACATTCCATGCAATGCGCGACGGTGACAAGGTAAAAACCCCTGTTCTTTTTGTCGCTCAGCGTCGTCTCGTTGAACGGCTTGTCGCCGCCCGGCGGAATCGGATGCCCCTGCGGCATCTTGTAGACCGGATCGGGCACTGTGTTCGTGATCGGCTTGATCGTGTGCAGATAGGCGATCACTGCGTCGACGTCGCCTTCAGTCATGATCTCATAGAATCCGCTCGGCATGATCATGGCGACCGGCACGCCATTACGCTTGATGCCCTTGCGCAGCACCTGCTTGAGTTCGGCGTCACTGTATTCGCCGATTCCGGTTTTCTTGTCCTGAGTGATGTTCGACGCCGTCACCTTGAACGGCGGCTCATCCCAGCTCCGGCCGCCGGAAAATGCCTTGTCGGCGATGTCGCCGCTCGGTCCTTTTGGCGAATGGCAATTGCCGCACGTGAGAATGCCATTGACCAAATAACTGCCGCGTTTGACCAGATCGGTGTCGGCCCGCGCGCTGCCGAATGTGACGGCAAATGCAAAGACGAATGCAGCTGTTGTGCGGAGCAAAGCGATCCCCCTCATATCCCTCTCCCGCGAGTATACATGCCATCAGCACGGCGACAATTCAGTGTGCTACGAATCTGATTAAACGAATTGCCGCAGCTATTGCGGCGTGATCCCGGCGAGCTTGGCGGCCTCGCGCATGTTCTCATAATCGGCGCGAATGAACTCGGCGAAGCCTTTCGCGGTCATCTGCTCGGGCGAAGCGACTTCCGATCCGAGGCCGATCAGCCGTTCCGCCGCGGGGCTGCCGGAACTTAAACCTTGAGCGATCGCCTGTTGTAACTTGTCGACGACATCGGCAGGCGTCTTCGCCGGGGCCACCACGCCAATATAGCTTTGCGCCGTGAAACCTTTCACGCCGCTCTCGTCGAAAGTCGGAATGTCCGGCGCGAGCTTCGAGCGATGCAGCGCAGCGATCGCGATGATATGGGCCTGGCTGCCTTGGTGCATCGGCAGCGCGGTCGAGAATTCGGTCATAGCGCCATCGACATTCCCGCTGATCAAATCGGGCATCAGCGCGCCGCCGCCGCGATAGGGAACATGGGTGAGATTGGCTCCCGTCGCGGCTTTCAGCCGCTCCAGCGTCATATGCGTGGCGCTGCCGATGCCGCTGGTGGCGATCGTCACTGCGGCATTCTTTGACTGCGCGACGAGCTCGGTCATGGTTTTGGCCTGGATTTTGTTGCTCAAAATGAGCGCGTGCGGCACGTAGCTCGTCAGCGCGACAGCAGTAAAATCCTTCAGCGGGTCATAGCCAAGATTGGCGTGAATGAACGGATCGACCGTGAGCGGCCCGTTTGATCCGACCAGGAGCGTGTAGCCGTCCGCCGTCGCGTGAGCGACGAATTCGGCGCCGATGCTGCCGCCGCCGCCCCCGCGATTCTCGACCACGACCGGCTGGCCCAGCGCCTTGCTGACCAGATCGCCGGTTATGCGCCCGACAATGTCGGCGTTTCCTCCGGCCGCAAATGGCACGATCAGATGAATTGGCCGGTCTGGATAGGCAGCCAACGCGCGCTGTGCCAACAAAGGAAGGATAGGCGCCGATCCAAGCGCGGCAATGAACATGCGGCGTGGAATACTCATTCGCGGTCCTCCAAATTTGACACTCATCAGTTCCAAATCCGGGCGGCGTCCAAGGTTCGATCATTTTCCCGCCGATTTCACTTCCGCTCAATCCGGGGTAGGAATTGGCCATGATTCCGGTCACTGCAAACATCGTGCTCGACGAAGGCGAGATTACCGAATCTTTTGTCCGCGCCTCCGGACCCGGTGGGCAAAACGTCAACAAAGTTGCGAGCGCGGTGCAGCTTCGTTTTGACGCGCGCCGCTCACCCTCGCTACCCCCCGACGTTCGCAGCCGGCTGGAACGGTTGGCCGGTTCCCGCCTCACCCGCGATGGCGTCATCGTCATCACCGCGCAACGCCACCGGGCACAGGGGCGCAACCGGGAAGACGCGCTCGCGCGTCTTTTGGACCTCATCCGCCGGGCCGCACATCCGCCGCTCAAGCGGCGGGCGACCAAGCCTCCGGCGGCGTCGCGCGAACGCCGTATCGAAAGCAAGAAGCGGCGGGCGCGCACCAAGCGGTTCCGACAAGCAAAGCCGTCATTCGATTGAGCTATCGACTCTCATCCGTTGATCGCGTGATATTGCGCGGCTTCGAGCGCAAACAGACCGGCGCCCAGCGCGGCAAATCCAAGCACCATCAGGACGATCGCGTAGACAAATAGCGACTCGTTCGCTCCCTCGCGACCGCGCTGCCGGCGTTGAGTGAGGAACAGCACACAGCCGATCGCGTACACGGCAACGCCGCAAGCCGCCAGGATCGCCCCCGGCAAATACCGCTCCATCTACCCTCCACATCGCTCCACATGGCGGCAACAAAGCAGCATAGGCGGCGCCCGCGATCCGGGCTACCGTTGGCTTCGAATCGCCAGTGAAACCGCCGATCATGCCCGTTCGCCAACTCAGCGAAGCCGTGGTCAACCGCATTGCCGCGGGGGAGGTCGTCGAGCGCCCGGCGAGCGTGGTCAAGGAACTTGTGGAAAACGCGCTCGATGCCGGGGCGAGGCGCATCGATATTCTCACCGACGGTGGCGGCCGCCGGCTGATCCGCGTCACTGACGATGGCGAGGGCATGAGCCGCGCCGATCTGGCGCTTGCGGTGGAGCGGCATGCCACATCGAAGCTCGCTGACGACGATCTTGTCGCCATCCGCACGCTCGGCTTCCGCGGCGAAGCCTTGCCGTCGATCGGCGCGGCGGGACGGCTTGCGATCACGACCCGCCACGCCGATGAGCCGCACGCCTGGGCGATTGAAGTCGATGCCAGCGTCAAATCCGACGTGAAGCCGGCGGCGCTCGGTCGGGGCACGCGGGTCGACGTGCGCGATTTGTTTTATGCAACGCCCGCCCGGCTAAAATTTCTGAAAAGCGATCGGACCGAAGCCGAAGCCGTGCGCGATGTGGTGCGGCGTCTTGCGATGAGCCGGCCCGATGTCGCCTTCACGCTCTCCGGCGAGGAGCGCTCGCCGCTGCACTTTGCCGCTGTGCTGGCGGATTCCGCCGGCCGCTTGGTGCGGCTCGGCGATGTGCTTGGCGCCGAGTTTCGCGCCAACGCCGTCGAAGTAGCGGCGCAACGCGAGGAGATCAGGATCGAAGGATTTGCCGCGCTGCCGACGCTCACCCGCGCCAATTCGCTTGGCCAATATCTGTTCGTCAACGGCCGGCCGGTCCGCGACAAATTGTTATTGGGCGCGGTGCGCGCGGCTTACGCCGACTATCTGCCGCGGGATCGGCATCCGCTGCTGGCGCTGTTGGTGTCGCTGCCGCCGTCGGAAGTGGACGTCAACGTGCATCCGGCCAAAGCCGAAGTGCGTTTTCGCAATGCCGGGTTGGTCCGCGCGCTGATCGTCCATGCGCTCAAGACCGCACTGGCGCGCGAGGCAACGCGCGCTTCGACGACCGGCGGCGCGGCGACGATTGCGGCCTTTCGCGGCTCGCCTCGGCTGGGGCGTCCCGCCGCGGCCTGGCGAGATTCAGCAATGCGCAGGGGCGATATCGGTGCGACATTCGCGCCGCTTCGTGGCGGCTTCGCCGCGCCACCGCAATCGGCCTTTGCGGTCGGCGCTCCGGCAGCAGACCTTCGCAACGATTTTGACAACAACGTTGTGGATCGATCGGAAAAACAATTAGACGACGGCGCGCTGCTCGATCATCCGCTCGGGGCGGCACGCGCCCAGGTTCACGACACGTATATCGTAGCGCAGACCCAGGACGGCCTGGTGGTGATTGACCAACACGCCGCGCATGAACGCATCGTCTATGAACGACTGAAGGAAGCGATCGCCAAGACCGGTGTATCCCGGCAGATCCTTCTCATTCCCGAGATCGTTGAACTCGATGAATCCGGTGTCGAACGCCTCGTCGACCGCGCCGACGAGCTCTCGCGCTTCGGTTTGGTCATTGAAGCGTTCGGTCCCGGCGCTGTGGCCTTGCGCGAAACACCTGCGCTGCTCGGCGAAATCGATGGCGCCGGCCTCATTCGCGATCTTGCCGAGCATATCGGCGAGTGGGATGAGACGCTGCCGCTGGAGCGGCGCCTGATGCAGGTCGCATCCTCGATGGCCTGTCACGGCTCTGTGCGCGCCGGGCGACGGCTGAAGCCGGAGGAGATGAATGCGCTCCTTCGCGAAATGGAAAGAACGCCCAATTCCGGCCAGTGCAATCACGGCCGCCCGACTTACGTCGAGTTAAAGCTTACCGATATTGAACGGTTGTTTGGCCGCCGCTAGGAGAAAGTTTAGCGGCTGCGCATCGAGCTACTACGTCGATCCGCGCCGCCGGGACTCACCATTAAGTGAGGCGGCAGAAGACAAATTCGGTATCGTCATAGACCCGCCGTTTAAGCTCAGAAAAACCCGGCGGTGGTGCAAAAGCCGATTTGGCGGCTTCTTCAACGACGATCAATGCGCCTGGCATGAACCAACCGCCGTCGCGCGCTGCAATAAGCGCCGCCGCGGCCAGTCCCTGTCCGTAAGGTGGGTCCAAAAAGGCGAGCGAGAACGGCTCGACCGGATGCGCAGGCCCGAGCTTGGTGGCATCGCGGCGGAAAATGCGCGTCACGCCGCCGAGTCCAAAGGCGGCGACGTTCTCGCGAATGAGCGCGCGCGCTTCGGCGCAATCATCGACAAGCAATGCGAAGGAAGCGCCGCGCGACAGCGCCTCGATGCCGAGCGCGCCAGTCCCCGCGAACAGGTCGAGCACACGAGCTCCGGTGATCGGGTCGTCGTAGGCATGCACCAAAATATTGAACAGCGACTCGCGCAGTCGATCGGCGGTCGGCCGAATGGCCGGCGACTTTGGGCCGGCCAAGTTGCGCCCGCGCAATCGTCCGCCGACCACGCGCATCAGAGCATGATCCCGAAAAGTGGGTACCGGTTTCCCGCCTGCGCGAAGCCGTGGCTACCTGTTGCCGTTCCATTTGAGGCTTTGGCGGGCGAAGGCAGGTCGGCAAAGATCATGCTCAAATATAAAACGGAATTGCTAACAGCAATTTCCTATTAGCTTTTGTCTCGCGGCCGCCGCGGCGGCATGCGAGACCTCCGCCCGGTCGGACGGTTTCGGCGATGATGATCGGATTTGCGGTGAAAGCTGCGTTCGTCTTGTCGTGCGGCTTCGGCTGGCGATGTTCGCGGATAGCGCTCGATCGCCACCTGTCGGCCCTTGCGATCGGTCAGAATATCAGCCTGTGCCGGTTCATTTCGCGCCGGAGTTTTCTCGCGCTCGCTGCGCGCACCATGAAATCTGCGGTGCATCTTTTTTGTGAGTTGACCTTCTTCGTGGACGCGCCAGGCATGATCGGATGAAGCGCGATGTTTCGATCTTTCTCGCGGTTTTTGCTGCGCGACAGAACGCGTTTCATCATGACGCGTTCCATCTTGGCACGCTTCATCATGCCTCGGCTTTCGCGGCGTTGGCGGGCGTGGCGCCGAGAAATCGGCCCCGGACAGCTTTGCCAGCTTATCGCCGAGCTGCTCGCGCAGCACCCGGGTGCGAACTTCTTCGACCTCGCCTTCACCAAGCTCACCGAGCTGGAACGGCCCGAACGAGACGCGGATGAGCCGGGTGACGCTTAGTCCGAGATGGCCGAGCACATTGCGCACTTCGCGGTTCTTGCCCTCGCGGATGCCGAGCGTGAGCCACACGTTGCTGCCCTGCACGCGATCAAGCGCGGCTTCGATCGGACCGTAATGCATACCATCGATGGTCACGCCGCGATGTAAGCCGTGAAGCTTGTCTTGTGTGATCGAGCCATGCGCACGCACGCGATAACGCCGCAGCCATCCCGTCGCGGGCAATTCCAAAAGTCGTGCCAGCGCGCCGTCATTGGTCAGAAGCAACAGGCCTTCGGTATTGAAATCGAGCCGCCCGACGCTGATCAGGCGCGGCAGATCGCGCGGCAAGTTTTGGAAAATCGTCGGCCGGCCTTGCGGATCGGCATGCGTCGTCATCAGCCCGCGCGGCTTGTGATACAGGAACAGACGGCTGCGTTGGCGGGCCGGCAGCGGTTCGCCGTCGACGGTAATCTGATCCGAGCCGGCGACATCAATCGCGGGCGAGGCGATAGTCGTGCCGTTGACCGCGACTCGGCCGGCGGCAATCCATGCTTCGGCTTCCCGCCGCGAGGCGAGACCGGCGCGCGCGATGACTTTCGCGATGCGCTGGCCGGTTTTGCGTTGGTTCGGCTGCTCTTTCATGCTCAGCTTTGTTCGCCTAGCTGACGTGTATAAAGACGTGGATAGACGACACAAGACGCTACCCCGACGAATTCCGATGATGTCCTTTATGGATATGGCACTCGATGAGGCGCGCGATGCCGGCCGACGCGGCGAAGTGCCGGTCGGCTGCGTGCTGGTGCGCGGTGACGAGATCATCGCGCGCGCCGGCAATCGCACGCTGGCCGATCGCGACCCGACCGCGCATGCCGAAATGATCGCCATCCGTCATGCCGCGCATCGGCTCGGCTCCGAGCGTCTCGACGGTTGCGATGTCTATGTTACCCTCGAGCCCTGCGCGATGTGCGCAGCCGCGCTGTCATTCGCCCGTATTCGCCGCCTCTACTATGGCGCCGCCGATCTCAAGGGGGGAGCGGTCGAGAATGGGGTGAAATTTTTCACCTCGGCAACCTGCCATCACCAGCCGGAAATCTACGGAGGATTGGGCGAAGCGGCGGCCGGGGAGCTGCTCAAGCAATTTTTCAAGGAACGTCGCTAAGGCGAGATAAGGTATCATTTCGCTTTAGCTCGTTTTTGCGCATGATTTTTTTCCGACCTGCCTTCGCTCGCCGAAGCATCAAATGGAACGGCAACCGGTAGCCACGGCTTCGCGCAGGCGGGAAACCGGATCCACCCCGGATCACGTCCGGGGCAGGCTTTTTCGGGATCATGCGTTGAGCAGCGCGCCGAGCTTTTCCTTTATTTCGGCCTTTGCCCCTTCGGCGGAGCGGATGATGGCGCTCGCCTGCAGGAATCCCAGTGTGCGGAAAATGCTCACGTTGGGCCGGATCACAAGGTCAGGCGCGGCATGATCGAGTTTTGCTGCGACAATGGCGCTGCCCATGACCATGACGGTTGTGTAAAGCGCTTCCCATATGTTCGGCACGTCGACGCGGTCGCTTTCGGGAACTCCATAAACATCGACGCCGACGACGCGATCGGCGCGCCCAGTGAGTTTGTCGAAGGGCAGGGGATTTGTGGCCCCGCCGTCGATGAGGACGCGGCCGTCGATAATCATAGGGCGGAACAGGCCCGGTATCGCGATCGAGGCAGCCAGAGCCGGGCGCAGCGAGCCGGATGCGATAACTAATTCGCTCCGGCGGTGCAGGTCGGTCGCAATGGCAATGAACGGAATGGCCAAGGCTGAAAATTCGTCGGGCACCTGAGCGGGCATAAATTGCTCGCAAAATTTCTCAGGGTCGATCTGCGTGGCTTGGCTGAGCCGCCCGTACAGCAGATCAGCGAGATTGCCGGCGCGTGCGGTCATCAGCCGGCGCCGCGTCTGGCCCCAGTCATGAGCGAAGGCAATGACATGGTGGCGGATGTCCTTGCCGCGCATGCCGGCGGCGTAAGCGGCGCCGATCAGCGCGCCGATCGAGGTACCGGCGATCGCGGCTGGCCTCACCTCCATCTCGTCAAGTGCCTCGATCACGGCGATATGGGCAAGGCCCCGCGCGCCGCCACCGCCAAGGGCCAGCGCAAAACTTTTCATGCGCCGGCCTGGGAGGCGAATTCGAACGCCTTGGCGGCAAGCGGCCGCACCAGCTGCGCCTTGCTGGCTGCAACTGCGCTGGTCGCGGTGCCGTCACGCACCCTTCCGGCGATACCCTGCATGATCGCGGCCAGGCGAAAGAAGTTATAGGCAAAATAAACCGGCAAATGCGGCCGTGGATCGAGGCTGGTCCTCGCCACGTAGAGATCGATATAGGCATCAAGCGACGGGATGCCGATCGCCCCGAGGTCGAATCCCACGAGCGAACCGGTGCCAGCCTCCGAGTGTGGCATGTGCCACTGCATCAAATGGTACGAGAAGTCGGCCAGCGGATCGCCGAGCGTCGACAACTCCCAATCCAGCACCGCAATGATCGTGGGCGCGTCGGCAGCGACGATCATGTTGTCGAGCCGATAGTCGCCGTGCACCAGGCGCGGCGTCTGCTCCGGCGGCAGATGCGCGGGGAGCCAGTCGATAAGCCGCTCCATGTCATCGATTCGTTCGGTCTCGGACGCGCGATATTGTTTCGACCAGCGCGCGACCTGCCGCGCTACATAATGTTCGCCGCGGCCGTAATCGCCAAGTCCGATCGCGGCGGGATCGAAAGCGTGGAGGCGGGCGAGCGTCGCGTTCATGCCGTCATACACCTGTGTGCGTTCCGCCGGGTAGGAATCCGGCATGTGCGGCTCCCAAAACACCCGGCCCTCGGCGAACGCCATGAGAAAGAAAGCGGTGCCGACAATGCTTTCGTCGGGGCAATAAAGCAGCGGCTCGGCCACCGGAAAGCTCTGCACATAGAGCGCGCTGATCACGCGGTGTTCGCGGTCGACGGCGTGAGCGGACGGCAACAACTTGCCCGGCGGTTTGCGGCGCAGCACATAGCGCCGCAGCGGCGTTTCGATCAGATAGGTTGGATTGGATTGCCCGCCTTTGAATTGGCTAACGAGTACGGGACCGGCGAAGCCCGGCACATGCGCGCTCAGATAGCTTTCCAGGCGCGCAACATCGAATCGCAGCCGTTCGGCGACCTCGCGCGTGCCGGAAAAAGCGCTTTGACGTTCGCTGCTCGTCATGTCCCGGAGTTGAAGAAATCAAGCAAGGCCTGCGCCGTCGCCACCGGATTTTCTTCGGGCAGATAGTGACCGCTCGCGACCGGCAACCCTCGCAAATCGGAGGCCCAGTCGCGCCAGCAGGCGAGCGGATCGAGGCCGGCGCTGGCCGGCAGGCCTTGCGCGCCCCACAAAGCGAGCACGGGGCAGCCGATCTTTTTGCCAGCGGCGCGATCGTCTTCATCGTGTTTCAGATCGCTGGTGCGGCCGGCGCGATAATCTTCGCACATGGCGTGGATCCGCTGCGGGTCCTGGTAGGCCGCATGATAGTGCGCGAGCGCGCGCGCATCGAAGAAATCAACGCTCTGCGCCTTTGCGCCCGCGGCAGCACGATAATCGAAAAAGAATTTGGGATCGTGTGCGATCAATGTTTCGGGAAAGGGCTCCGCCAGAGCCAGAAACATCCAATGCCAGGCGCGTGCGGCAAGACGCGCATCCATTCGGTGCCACATGTCCCAGGTGGTGACGATGTCGAGGACCGCAAGCTGCTCCAGCCGGCCGGCATGGTCGAGCGCGAGCCGATAGCCAACGCGCCCGCCGCGATCATGGCCGGCCAAGCGGAAACGGACAAAACCGAGTGTCTCCATCGCTTCCACCATAGCCTGGGCCATGGCGCGCTTGGTGTAGGGCGCATGGTCTGGCTGCGCCGGCGGTGCCGCCGACCAGCCGTAGCCCGGCAGATCGGCGATCACGAG
>DASSXN010000078.1:0-10977 GCA_035703785.1 Xanthobacteraceae bacterium | reverse complement strand
CCGGCAATGGGCACCGCGAGTTTCGGATCGGGCCGGTTCGCTTCGCTGGCGAATGTTTTATACGACATCGTGTTGAAGGCGCGAACGAGCCGCGTTCCCGGCAAGTATTTCTGCGACGTGACGCCGACGCCGTTCGCTTCGACTTCGTCGGCAACCGCGCCGTCACGGGCGGCCACCGCGTTGCAGGTATCGAGGACGATCTTGCCTTTGAGCTGCGCGGCGTGATCGCGGCCGATCTGCGGCAGTGCACCGTAAGGTACGGTCAGTAACACGACGTCGCCAGAGGCGATCGCCTGATCGACCGTGCCGGCCTGCGCTAGCGGCCCGAGACCCGCCACCAGATCCTTCAATTCCTCGGGGTGACGCGAGGAAAACAAGACCTTGTGCCCGTTCTTGATCCAGAGCCCGCCGATGGTGCTGCCGATATGGCCTGCGCCGATGGTTCCGATCGGCGACTTCCCGCCACTGGTTTGAGCGCGCAGTTCCCACGGCGACAGTGTCGCGCCGAACATGAGGGCGCTACCGGCAGTGAGCACGGTCCGGCGGTTAAGAAAATTGTCTAGTGTCATAAAGTGACCTCGCGAAATGAGCCCGCAGAATTATAAGCGCTGTATTCGTGATGTTCATGGACACGCAATGCATGGACGCCATGCGCGCCGGGCAGCAGCTTGAACTGCGGAAGAACTTTTCTAGCTGCTTGAGTGTTTTTACCGTCCGAGCGGTCCGCTTGCCTTCTTCCAGGCGTCGATGCCGCCGGCAATATGACAAGCGGTTTTCAAGCCGGCGTCCTGGGCGGCCTGCACCGCCATGGCCGAGCGTTCGCCGAAAGCGCAATAGAACACAAGCCGTTTGCCGGACGCGGCGGCCAATTCGTGCAGAATGCCGCCGGGGCCAATCTCGGCGGGCAGCTGCGGGTAGGGCAGGTGCAGGGAGCCGGGAATAACGCCGTACTTTTCACGCTCGCTTTTTTCACGCAAATCGACCAGCGCGAGATCGGGTTTGCCGCGAAGCGCAATCGCGTCGGCGGCGGTTAACGCCCACCCTTTGCGGGCTACTTCCTCCTGATGCAGCCCGACCCGCATATTGGCCGGCACGGCGACGTCCATCATCTTGGGATTCGGCAACTTCAGATTGTTCATCAGCTCGGCATATTCATCCATCGACTTCACCTTGAGCCGCGGATTGAACAATTTCTCTTCGCCGATGGTAGAGACGGTATCGCCCTTATAATCGTGCGCGGGATAGACGAGCGTGGCCTCAGGCAGCTTCAAGAGCTTGTTGAAGATCGAGTCGTATTGCGCGCGCGGATCGCCGTTCTGAAAATCGGTGCGGCCGGTGCCGCGGATCAAGAGCGTGTCGCCGGTGAAGACCCGGTCGGGAAGGAGGAAGGAATAAGAATCGTCGGTGTGACCCGGCGTGTAGAGTACGTCGAGCCGCAAACCTTCAATCTCGACCCGGTCGCCTTCGGCCACTCGCATCGAGACCACGTCGGCATGGGTCTGCTCGCCCATTACGGTGATGCAATGGGTGCGGTCGCGCAGCGCACCCAGTCCGGTAATGTGATCGGCGTGCAGATGGGTGTCGGCAGCCTTGACCAGTTTCAGATCGAGCTCGCGAATGAGCTGCAGATAGCGGTCCACCTTTTCCAGGACTGGATCGATGATCAGCGCCTCGCCGCCGGGCCGGCTGGCGAGAATATAGGTGTACGTTCCAGACGTGCTGTCGAAGAGCTGGCGAAAGATCATGCGCGACTCCTCATCTGCACTATACAAGATAAGCTAAAATCTAGCAGAGAATGAGACCAGGCCTATGAACAAAATAAATTTGGACGAGAAATTCGCATTGTTCAGCGATCATTGGCGCCCGAAGATTATAGCGGCCTTAAACGGCCAGGAAGTCAAACTGGTGAAGGTTCAGGGCGAATTTCCTTGGCACTACCACGAGCACGAGGACGAGTTTTTCATGGTCTGGCGCGGTCAGTTCCGCGTCGAATTTCGCGATCTTGTCGTGACCTTGGGTCCTGGAGAATGTGTCGTCGTGCCGCGCAGGGTTGAGCATCGCACCTGCGCCGACCAAGAGGCAGAGATCTTGTGCTTTGAGCCGACCGGCACTCTCAATACCGGCAATGTGCGGGATAAGCGCTATACCGCGCCCAATGGAGCCCATCTAACAGGCTTCGCCGCGTGACGCGCCGTTTCACCCCTGGTAGATCATCTTGCGCGTCATGCCGCCGTCGACCACGAAATTGGCGCCGGTGACAAAGCCGGAGCGCTTGCCGTCCAACAGCCAGCTCACGACTTCGGCGATATCTTCCGGCCTGCCGACGCGGCCGGCCGGATGCTGCTTGTGATCCTTGCGCCGTAGCCCGGGATAATCCTTGGTTTCGATCCAGCCGGGGCTGACGCAATTGACCCGTACGTCGGGCGCGAAGCTGATCGCGAGCGCATGGCTGAGCGCGAGCAGCCCGCCTTTGCTGGCCGAATAAGATTCCGTGTTGGGCTCCGACATCAGGGCGCGGGTCGAGGCGATGGTTACGATCGCGCCATGGGCTTTGCGCAACGGCTTCTCGGCGGCGCGAGCCAACAGAAACGCGGCGGTCAGATTGGTGTCAAGCACGCGATGCCATTCCGAAAACGTCAGTCGGCGGAGCGGCTTGCGGATCATGATGCCGGCATTGGAAACCACCCCGTCGAGTCGGCGGTAGCGATGAATAATCGCTTCGACGGCGTCGGAGGCGGTTTCCTCGTCGCGCACATCGCCTTCGATGACGAATACATCGCGCTCGCGCGCGAAGGCGCGGCGCAATCCGCTGTCCGCAAGATCGATGATGCCCACTTGCCATCCCGACGAAACCAGATGGCGCGCAACGGCGCGGCCAATGCCCTTTGCCCCTCCGGTGATCAGGGCGACGGGTTTTGCCGCAGCCATGCGAGAGTTGGCGCCGGTCAATCGCGTTCGACGGGAAGATCGGGGCGGCCGCCCCATTCCGCCCAGGAACCGTCATAGAGACCTTTTGGTTCTTTGCGGAGCGCATCGAGCGCGAAGGCGAGCACCGCCGCAGTGACGCCGGAGCCGCAGGTGGTGATGATCGGCTTGTCGAGATCGACTCCCGCCGCGGTGAATGCGGCGGCGATTTTCTCGCGTGACTTCAGCCGCCCATTTTCGATCAGCCGATCGTAGGGCACGTTGAACGAGCGCGGCATATGACCCGAGCGCAGTCCTGGACGCGGCTCGGGCGCCTTGCCGGCGAAGCGTTCGGCGGAACGCGCGTCGACGACCTGCGCGCTGTCGTCAGCGAGCGCCATCCGCACATCGTCGAGCATCGCCACCGCGGCGACGTTCATCTCGGCGGTGAATGTTTTGGCTTTCGGCTTGGCCTCGCCGCTCTCTAGCGGGCGGCCTTCCGCCTTCCATTTGGGCAAGCCGCCGTCGAGCACGTGAACGGATTTGGCGCCGAAAATCCGAAACGTCCACCACACCCGGGCCGCGGAAAACAATGGACTGTTGTCATAAACGACGACGGTGTCGCCGTCGCCGATGCCGAGCGCACCGACCGCGTCGCCGAACTGCGTGGTACCGGGCAGCATATGCGGCAGCTCGGTCGAATGGTCGCTGATCGCTTCGATATCGAAGAACACCGCGCCCGGGATATGGGCGTTTTTGTATTCGGCCTGCGCATCGCGATTGTGCTGCGGCAGGAAATACGTCGCGTCGACCACGACGATCTTCGGATCGCCTAAAAGGCCAGCCAGCCAATCCGTCGACACCAGCCAACGGCTGGACTGTGAGGCAGGGGGGAAATTGTCGTTCGACATGATTTGTCTGACTGCTAACGCGCCCGCGGGCGCCAAGTTCATGACAAGTTTATTGATATGGAACTGAGATGTTGGGCTTACGCTCGAGCCATGATGGCACTGGCAAGTTCTTCTGGCGCAAAAACTGCGGGTTGAACAGCTTCGACTGATACCTGGTGCCGAAATCGGCTAGGATTGTCACGATCGTATGGCCCGGGCCAAGTTCCTTGGCCAGCCGCACGGCGCCGGCAATGTTGATGCCGGAGGAGCCGCCGAGACATAGCCCCTCATGTTCGAGCAGATCGAAGATGAAGGGCACTGCTTCGTCATCGGGAATGATGTACGGCTTCTCTACCTTCAGCCCGTCGATCATAGGGGTCACGCGGCCAAGGCCGATTCCCTCGGTGATCGAATTGCCTGGCGAGGCCTTGGCGACGCCGTGCGCGAACAGCTCATACATGGCGGCGCCGCACGGATCGGCGCAGCCGATCACCACGTCCTTTTTTTTCTCGCGCAGATACTGCGATACGCCAGCCAGCGTACCCCCGGTGCCGACGGCGCAGACAAAGCCATCGACTTTGCCATCGGTCTGCTGCCAGATTTCAGGGCCGGTGCTCAGATAATGCGCCAGGCGATTGTCGAGATTATTCCATTGGTCGGCGTAGACGACACCGTTCGGCTCGCGTGCACGCAGTTGCTCGGCCAATCGGCGCGCGATGTGCTGATAATTGTTAGGATTGCTGTACGGTACTGCCGGCACCTCGATGAGCTCTGCGCCGGCGAGCCGCAGCATGTCTTTCTTTTCCTGGCTTTGCGTATTGGGAATGACGATCAGAGTACGATAGCCGCGCGTGTTGGCGACGAGTGCCAGCCCGATTCCGGTATTGCCGGCAGTGCCCTCGACGACAAGGCCGCCCGGTCGGATATCGCCGCGCTTTTCAGCCTCCACGATCATCTGGCGCGCCGGCCTATCTTTGACCGACTGGCCGGGATTTAGAAACTCGGCCTTGCCCAGGATCGCGCAGCCGGTGGCCTCCGAAACCTGCTGGAGCTTGATCAATGGCGTGTTGCCGATCGCTTCGATAATGCCGTTCTGCACTTGCATGGGTCCACCGTCTTTCGACGCTAGTTCATAGCAAGGCGCGAACTGGCCGCCAATTCGGCTGTCTGCCATGCGCGAACCGGCGCTTGCCATGGGCCGAGAGGCAGCGCGTTTGCGCCTTTTGCCCGGTGCTGTATCAGTTTCGCCGCGCAACGCCGCGCAAGGGGATATGGCAGGGATTAGGCGATGAAACGAAGCACGGACCGCATTTTGACGACCCACGTCGGCAGCCTGATCCGCCCCGCACCGCTGCAGGAATTGTTGCGCGCCAAGCAGGCCGGCAAGTCCCATGACCAGGCGGCCTATGAGGCCTGCCTGAAATCTTCCGTTGCCGAGGTGGTGCGCAAGCAGGCCGAAGTGGGAGTCGATGTCATCAGTGACGGCGAGTTCGGCAAATCGATCAGCTGGTCGCAATACGTGCTCGAACGCTTGAGCGGCTTCGAGCGGCGCCAGATCAAGCCCGGCGCCAATCCCTTCACCCGCGGCGTCGACCGCGAACGCTTTGCCGAGTTTTACGCCGAGCTCGACGCGCGCGAGGGCGTGGCCACCGCGGTCGAAGCAGTCTGCGTAGGGCCGATCAGCTATACGGGGGAAGCCGAGCTCAAACGCGACATTGATAATTTCAAGGCGGCGCTCAAAGCCGTCGGCGTGAGCGAAGCCTTCCTTCCGGTTGCGGCGCCGGCGAGCGTCATCCCAGACCGCAAAAACGAATATTACAAGAGCGAAGAGGATCTGATCCGCGCGATCGGGGCGGCGATGCGCACCGAATATCGCATGATCATCGACGCCGGCTTTGTGTTGCAGCTCGACGATGCCCGCGCCGCCGTCACCTACGACCGCATGGTGCCGCCGGCGAGCTTTGCCGATTACCGCAAATGGCTCGCCCTACAGGTCGACGTACTCAACGAAGCGATTGCGGGTCTGCCGGCCGACCGCATCCGTTATCATGTTTGCTGGGGCAGCTGGCCCGGACCTCATACCAGCGACGTGGCGCTCAGGGACATCGTCGATCTCATCTTGCGCATGAAGGTCGGCGCTTATGTCATCGAGGGCGCCAATCCGCGTCATGAGCATGAATGGCGGGTGTGGGAAACGGCCAAATTGCCGCCGGACCGGCTGCTTATTCCGGGCGTCATCAGTCATGCCACCAATGTGGTCGAGCATCCGCAGCTCGTCGCCGAACGGATCGTGCGCATTGCGCGGCTGGTCGGACGCGAAAATCTTCTTGCGGGAACCGATTGCGGCTTTGCCCAGGGGCCGTTTCACCGCCGGGTCCATCCCAGCATTATGTGGGCGAAGCTCGACGCGCTGGTGCAAGGTGCGCGCCTCGCCAGCGCGCAATTGTGGGGTTAGGCTTAGGGGCTGCGGGCATCGTCGCGATATTGCGGGCAACTAGTGCGATCGCCGCGCGGCTGTGCACCAGCGCAAAGCAGGCATAGGCAGTTAGCGGGTTCATCTGTGCCGCTGGAACTGTTAGCTTTAGCCTGGATTAGCCTTCGCCTCAGGAGACCGATCATGCTCGACGTTGCCAAGCGACAGAACACAGCCCCGTTCGACACCGAGCGGTTGGACCGGCTGATGGATGACGCCGGCATGGATGTGCTGTTCGTGACATCGAAGCACAATGTGCAGTACGTGCTCGGCGGCCATCGTGCCTTCTTTTTCGAGTCGATGGACGCGATGGGCCTGTCGCGATACCTGCCGGTCTTCGTTTACTCCAAGGGCGAACCGGACAAAGCCGGCTTCTTCGGCCACCGTATGGAGAATTACCAGAACGAGGTGAAGCCATTCTGGGTCTCGGAGCTCAACGTCAAGAGCTCGGGCTCTGTTGACGTTATGGAGAAGGCCGTCGAATACGCGCGCAAGCTCAATCCCAAGCCGAAGCGGATCGGCGCCGAACTCGCGTTCCTGCCAGCCGATTCATCGGCCGTTCTCGGCCGCGCGTTTCCCGGCAGCGAGATCAAAGACGCGCTCTTCGTGCTCGAGCGCCTGCGCGCGATCAAGTCGCCCGAGGAGCTCAAGATGCTCCGCGTCGCCACCGATGCGGTGATCGATTCCATGGCCGCGGTGTTTCACAATTACGGCGCCGGCGCCACCAAGACCGAACTCGCCGAAGCGCTGCGGCGCGAGGAGACATCGCGCGGGCTGACCTTCGATTATTGTCTGATCGCGGCGGGCTCCAGTCTCAACCGCGCACCCTCCGATCAGCGCTGGGAGGAGGGCGACGTGCTATCGCTCGATTCCGGCGGCAATTATCACGGCTATATCGGCGACGTTGCCCGCATGGGAATCATCGGCACGCCGGATCAGGAGCTGGAAGATCTGTTGGCGGAGGTCGAAGCGGTCGAGCAGGCGTCAATGCAGCCGATTCGCGCCGGTGCGCTCGGCAAGGAGATTTATGCCGCCGCCAACGCCGTGCTGCATAAATCCAAGATTCACAATCACGCCCATTTCCTCGCCCATGGCATGGGTCTCGTCAGCCATGAAGCGCCGCGGCTCACCAATGCGGGACCGGTGCCATACGACGCCTATGACGCCGACCGGCCGCTCGAATCGGGCATGGTGGTTTCGGTGGAGACCACGCTGCAACATCCACAGCGCGGCTTCATCAAGCTCGAAGACACTGTCGTGGTCACGCCGACCGGCTACGAGGTTTACGGCGATCGCATTCGCGGCTGGAATCGCGCCGGCGCTTGAGCGGACTTCGCCGTACCATCCAGGCTGCACGACAAGCTGGCACCGCAGAAGTATGTTTTCCGCTAGAAATTGGCCGTAGTCGGCATCCAACCGCTTTCACCGGAAAATTGGCCCTGATATTTGGCGCCATCATCCACCGACAGACCATTGGCGCTGCCTACAATAAATCCGACAATCGCGCCCGCTGGACCGAAGGCCGCGCCGCCGATTGCAGCCAGACCGGCCTTAATGGAATCTTTGATGAAACCGCTCAGGCGGTTTCCACCAGCGACCATTGCGATTTCGCTTTCGGTTAGGTGGCGCACTCCGGCCATTTTCACGTCGATCATTGCAGTTTTCTCCTGATGTGACGAAGGCGTTCGGGACCTTCGCACGCGGCGGTCAGTAATTGCGGCAAATGACAGCGCAGTTAGAGGCGTATGACAGCGCGATTACGACGATCGAAATATTTTCATCATTTTCGTTGAGCGTCATGGCGGCGCTGCGGCCGGTGTCGCGATTGCTGCGTGCATTGCGCGGCGGCACGCGCCGCCGCGCTTTACCAATCAATCGGCCGCCCGTCGCCGCGGCTCACGATCGCATGGTCCCAGCCGTTGCAGTGCGCCAGTTCGTGGCGGCGATAGGCGCCGCGATTGCGCACCGGACCGTTGCTCGGGATTACCAAGTGACAGGCACCGTTGCTGGTCCAGGCGCAGGCGTCGGCATGCACACCCTTGCCGGCGCAAGCTTTGCGGGCTTCCGATAACGGCAAGACCCGTTCGATAACCGGCCCGTGGTATTGATGCACGTATTGCAGCGGCGGCTCGAGCACGAATAACGGCATTGGAAAATGTCCACGCTGGAGAGGCGCCATTATAGCTGGCGCGCCCGTAATGCGGGCAAGGTCATAAGCATGAGTGGGCGTGGTATCGCGCTTGAACAAGAGCTTAGCCGCAGATTGTCGACCGCCGTCTGAAGTTTGGGCGAAAGCCGAACGCTGCGGTCTCCGCAATCGGCAAAGCGGTAGTCCCCGATGCAGAACGATTGTTGGCCATCGACGGAACCGGAGCTGGGATTCGGCGTTGTGCTCTGACTGCCACGGGGAAGGGGGATCACCGCCATGGCGAGCAGGGACGATTTGGGGGCGCGCAATGTGCCCGCGATTGATTGGCTAGAACTCTTTATCTGGACGATCTTGATTACGATGAGTTCTGCGCTGGCGCTCGTGCTTATGCGGTAGATGCGGGCAGGCGGTTTTAGGCAAACACCGCATCGGCGTTGCCACTTCGCAGACGTTGCCCGATCGGGCGCGCGCTGGCGCAGCCGCTCTGCGTGCAAAAATCGGAATGACAGGCTTTAGAACGGCAAGCCGACGCCGGCTTTGAAATTGCCGCGATTGTCGCCGAACCCGACATTGCCGCGAAGATTGATCACCTTGTCGCCGAGTTTCATTTTGACCCCGCCGGGAAGCTCACCGCCGAGGAGCGAACTGTTCGGCAGATTAATGCTGCCGGCTGGCTGCGATCCGCTTGACCCCGCGCCCACACCCGCTTGACCGGCAACTGAGCCGACCTCGCCGACGGTGCCGCTGACCCGCCCCGAAACGCTTTGCGCATTGGCCGCGCTCGCAAAGATGAAAGCTATGTTCGCAATCACAACCCCAGCTGATTTCATTTCTTTCCCCGCGCCATTTCAAATCATTGGCCGATAGAATTGCCTCCTCCACGAAATCGACGCAAGCGCCCGTGCGATACGTCCCTGCATACCGAAAACGCAGCCTTGCTGTTTGCCGATCGGAGCGTTGGAAGATCCGCGCGCCGGCACGGCTGATTTCATTGTGACAAAGGTCACTCCGGGCGGCCACTGTCCGCAGTATTGCTGCGGTCATGACCCGTTTATGGCGAAACTCCCTGGAGGCGGCGGCAGCGGTCGGCACGATCGTGCTCGCGACGCTGATCGTTCACTTGATCATGTCATGGTGGTCCGCATCAGCAGCGCTGCATTAGCTGTTTGCGGTAACTTGACCGAGCTCCACCGCTGTAATCGCTGTGCTGGGAACTAAAACGGGCGACGGCGCGTTGATCGGCGATTGTGCATGGCTCCGACTTTACGGCCCCTGAAAGCGGGGCCGCCACATTTTGGGTGTTCGGATGGCGCGAACGGCAAGTACGGCACACTTCGAACCGGTTGCTTGGTGGTACGCCAGAGACGAAATCGGGCGCGGCCTTAGGGAGTATTATGGCCCGGCCAACGATTTGCCGCCGCGATTGCAACTCCTCGTCGGGAAATTGGACAGGCCTCGATCGGCCTGGTTCGCCAATTTGTGCGTACTCGCTTTTATTTGCGCGATAGCGGCTGCGAGTTTCCGCTTCCATTTCGTGTTCTAATTCTTCCGGCAGGCGCGTAGCGATCAGCGCGGCCACTTGCCGCCAGCTTAAATAGCGCTTTGGTCCCTCATTTTTCTCCGCGTCGCTTTACCAGCCGATCGGAGCGGCGTTGGACGCCGGAAGTCCAATCAGCGATCCAGACAATAATAGCTGCCAACCCAACGAAGACGATCAGCGTGATGATCAGGCCCATGCGACCTCCGTGCTTATCGGCAATCTCCAATCGACGGGCTTACGCGACGTAACGGCTCCCCGGGCCAGACGCGAACCAGCGACCAACCGGTTACATGCCGTCGGGCCCACCCCCGATGTAACCACCGCCGCCACCGCCGCCATAACCACCGCCGCCATAACCACCGCCGCTGTAACCACCGCCGCTGTAACCACCGCCACTGTAAGGACTGCTGCGGTGACCGCCGCCATGCTTAGCCATAGCGGTCGAGCCTAGGCCCAGTGCCGCAATGGCCATCAGTGTGATGAGCGTTTTGCGTAACATTGATTTTTCTCCGGGGGAGATTACACAACGACTGCACTGCAAACGCTGCCGCTGGCTGAAAGTTTCTGGCAGACAAGTCAGCAGCGTTGGGGGTGATCGGGTTAACCCGGCGCTCTGTATCGCGACTTATCTGACTTTGGCAGCTTCGCGACATTGGCAGCGATCCGCTGCGCCTCGTCGGGTGTGAGCAACTTGGCTGCCGAGCGCCGGCCGGGTCCCTTCACACAATAGACGGCCAGCGCCTGGCCGTTGTGGTCGCGCACGACGAAGCATGCCTCTTGCTCCTCAAGGGACCACGGCGGAGATTTCTCGTGCTTTGTGGAATTTCACCCAAGCCTTTGGTTTATTTGGCTCCCCGGGCCTCCGCCATAAGCCTAATTCGTCACCGTTCGCAAGCATTCGGAAAATGCCGAGGAAATGCCTTATGCATTGACATTTCTAATTCGCACGTGTTCGTTGCTATTCACCGCTAGCCGGAGTACGGTCGTGGGTAAACGTGGGGTAACCGATCGTGCTCCCGTA
>DASSXN010000047.1:0-13942 GCA_035703785.1 Xanthobacteraceae bacterium | reverse complement strand
CTGCAGCTGGCGGATGTAAGCGACGGTTCTGTCGTACTGCTCCTTGCTCACCAGAACGCGGTAACGCGAGGTGATGTATTTGTCCTCGAGGTCGCCGTCGGTCCAGCCCGTATCCGAGGGGACCGGAACATAATGGCCCATGACCCACATCGAGGGGTCATCGCCCTTCGGCGAAAGCCCAGCGACGTTGTTCTTGCTGGGTGGCTCGCCGACACGGCCGAAGACCACAAAAGTGTGGCCGTAGTCCCAAGCCTGGCGCGAGCGAAATTCGAAGTAATATTGGCCGGCGCCGCTGGTGACGATCGGGGTCTTGTTGCTCGCTGCGCGGACGATCTGCGGCGACGGACTGGTTTGCGCGCTGGCCGTGCCGAGATCGAGCGCCATTGCGAAAACAACGGCCACGACCACTACCCACAGGCTCTGCAGCCATGTCCAAGCGCCAATGTCAGTCAGCTTTTGCCGCATATGCCCCTCCGCATGACCAAACGAACCCATCAACCAAAGGCGAAACCGGCAACACAGCCGCCATCGCCACGACTCGGTCTGCCTTAATTGAGCCTAGCAGCCCGAATTTACCAATTATTGACTCCCCGCCGGTGGCAAATGTTCGGCAACACTTCTGGATTTTGTGGCGTGCGGCATATTTGCAACGCCCGTGAGGCCGCGGGCGAAACCGGACCGCACGACGTGAGTGCTCAAAATTCGCGCAATTTGCACGCCGGTTCTCGGAAGCGGGCCGCCGATGGCTCCTCAATTGGGTCGATTATGAGCGCGCGGCGCGGTTCCTAATGAAGTCCTAACAAGCCCAAAGTCGGGAACCCGAACCCCAATGCAATCAGATTGTGACTGTGTCTTTTCAGCACTAGAGCACGAGGGGTGGCCGTCTGTATGGTTAAATCGTCATGACAAGGGGAGTACTTTCATGAAGAAGCTTGCTCTAGCAACAGCCGCGGTGTTGGCTCTCCTGAGCATCGCCGGCTGCGCTCAGGTCGGTAAGGGGAAAGCCCCTCCACCGGTCGTTACTAAGGGGTAAATGCTATACAGCATTGTATGGGGGAAGGGCCGGCCTTGTGCCGGCCCCTTTCTTTTGCGCACCCGCTAATCGAGCTCGGACTATTCCGCCGCGCGCTTGCGGGCGAGCGCTGCGGCCGCCTGATCGTAGGCTTCCTCGCGCGCCAATTGCTCCTTTAGTCCGACCAGCGCGTAATAATCGTCGAGCGGCAGCAGGTGATCGAACGTGGCCGTCAGCGAGTTCTCACGCTTGAGAATGCGCAGCACATTGCGCACCGCATGCGCGGCGGCAAACAGCGCGAGCGAAGGGAAAGTCGCCGCGACCACTCCGGCGGCTTCGAGTTCTTGGAGGCTTCTGCGCTTTGCCCCCGCCGCTTGCGACAATGTCGCCATGTGCGGGCAATCGACTTCGCGGATCACGCGCTTGATATCCTCGATCGCGTCCACGCCTTGCGGCTTGGCCAGATCGGCGCCGGCGGCGACGAAAAGCTGGCAACGCTCGATCGCCGCGTCGAGGCCTTCGACACCGGCGGCGTCGGTGCGCGCGGCGATGAAAAAATCAGGATCGCGGCGGGCATCGAGCGCCGCTTTGATCTTGGCCAGCATCTGCTCGGCCGGGATCACCTGCTTGCCCGGCAGGTAGCCGCAGCGATTAGGAAAGACCTGATCGCTGAAGAACATCCCGGCGACGCCTGCGGCCTCGAAGGCGCGGATCATCTGACGCACATTGTTTACGCCGCCGAAGCCGGTATCGGCATCGACGAAAACCGGAATTTCGACGGCAGCGCAAATGCGCGCGTAATGGTCCGCATAGTCGCGCATGTTCGATTGGCCCATGTCGGCCTGCGCCGTCATCGAGCCGATCGCGGCATAGCCGCCGGCGCACAGCGCCTCGAAGCCTTCAGCTTCCATGATGCGAGCCGATAATCCGTCATAGGCGCCCGGCATCAGCACCAGCCGGTTGCCGCTCATTAGCACTCTGAATTTTTTGCGTACGTTCATCGTGTACTCCTTTGCCGCCGCTCAGCGGGCGTCTCGCGCCGACTGCAGCCAGGGCTGCGCGGTTTGCGCGCGCGCCTCCCAGCTTGCGATCTCATCGACATGTTTGAGCGTAAGCCCGATATCGTCGAGGCCCTCGATGAGCCGCGTGCGATCGGCGGCCGGAATTTCAAACACGATATCCGGGCCGCCGGGGCCGCTGATCCGCTGCGTCACCAGATCGACTGTGAACGGCGCTTTGCCATCGACAGCGACGACCCGGGCGATGAATTGATCGCCAAACGCGGAGCCGAGTACGACCGGCAGCAAACCGTTCTGCAAGCAATTCTCACGATAAATATCGGCAAAGCTTTTGGCGACGATGACGCGAATGCCATTGGCCAGCATGCTCCAGACCGCGGATTCGCGCGACGAGCCGGCGCCGAAATTTTCGCCGGTGACCAGAATGCCCGCCGCGCGAAACTGCGGCTTGTTGAGGACAAAATCCGGATCGTCGCTGCCGTCTTCGCGCCGGCGCGCGCGATGAAACAGCATGGCGCGATAATCTTCTTTCAGGCCGCGCGAATGCAGGATCGGCGCGATCTGATCGGTGTTGATGTCGTCCTTGACCAGTGGCGCGGCAATGCCGGTGTGGCGGTTGAACGGCTGCATCATGCCGCCCCCGGCGCAAGCCGGCGCGCATCGGCAATCCGGCCGGCGATGGCGCTCGCGGCGGCGGTCGCCGGGCTCGCCAGATGCGTTCGCACCTTCGGTCCCTGGCGATTTTCAAAATTGCGGTTGGTGGTCGAGACGCAGCGCTCGCCGGGCTCTCCGCGATCGCCATTACCGCCCGCGCACATCGAACATCCGGATTCGCCCCAGAAAAATCCGGCCTCGCGAAACACGCGATCGAGTCCGGCGGCTTCGGCTTCGCGTTTGACGCTCGATGAACCTGGCACGACCATGGCGACGACGCCTTCGGCAACATGCCGTCCCCTTACGACGTCGGCCGCAACCTGCAAGTCCGGCAAACGGCTATTGGTGCAGGAGCCGATAAAGACGCGGTCGATCGGCAAGCCGAGGAGCGGCGTTCCCGGCGCCAGATCCATATAGCCAAACGCGCTCGCCGCAGCGGCACGGCGGCCGGGATCGAGCGCGGCCGGATCCGGCACGCAACCGGAAATTCCGACCACCTGGCTCGGATCAGTGCCCCAGGTGATTTGCGGCTCGAGCGTCGCGCAATCGAGCCTCACTTCACGATCAAAGCCGGCGCCCTCATCGCTCGCGAGCGTGCCCCAGTAGCGCAACGCACGATCCCATTGCGCGCCCTGCGGGACGAACGGCCGCCGCGCCAGCCATTCAAACGTGGCATCATCGGGTGCGACAAAGCCCGAGCGGCCGCCCATTTCGATGTTGAGATTGCACAGCGTCATGCGCTGCTCGATCGGCATTGCGCGGACCGCCGCGCCGGCATATTCGACGACGTGCCCGCGTGCGCCGGCAACGCCGATCTCGGCGATGATGCGCAAAGCCACGTCCTTGGCGCTGACACCGGCGGCGAGCCGGCCGTCGAGCTGTACCCGCATACTTTTGGGCCGTTTGAGCGCCATCACCTGGGTGGCCAGAATGTGCGCAAGCTCGGTGGTACCGCAGCCGAACGCGAGCGCACCGATGCCGCCGACCGTGCTGGCGTGACTGTCCGGCACCGCATGCGTCGCGCCGGGCAGCACGATGCCGAGCTCGGGCGCGACGACATGGGAAATGCCCTGCTCCGGATCGTCGACATCGAACAGCCGGATGCGATTGGTGCGGCAGCCCTCGCGCATCGCTTTGATGAAAGCGGATCCCGAAGGGTTGGTGTCGTCGTCGCGGCCCGGTTTGGTCGCCACCGTATGATCCTGCACCGCAAAGGTCAGGTCGGCGCGGCGCACCGGCCGGCCTTGCTTGAGTAATTGTGCGAAGGCGTGATGGGCGTGCAGCTCATGCAGCACATGGCGGTCGATATAGATGAGATCGCGGCCATCGACGCGCTGCGCGACTCGATGAAAGTTCCATATTTTGTCGAATAAAGTTTGCTGCATGATTGTGGTTTTCACGCCGGGCGGCACATTTTGGTTGCGCGGACGTTGTTAAGCAAGCCAGCTTCCGGAGGTGACCTCATGCCCGGCATCGTCGGTATTGACCATCTCGTTCTCAGCGTCGGCGATTTCGCGCGGTCAAAGGCTTTCTATAACAAGCTGCTGACCTTTCTCCGCTTCAAGCTCAAGCACGAATACGACGATATGGCCGGATGGAGCAACGGCAAGACGCTGTTCTGGATCGCAGCCGCCGATGCCGAAGGCAGGAAACACAAATATCGAAAAGGGGATATCGGGTTTCATCACTACGCCTTCGAGATGAGAAGCCGCAAAGATGTCGACGCGCTTGGCGCATTTCTAGAAGAAAACGGGATGGATATCGTCGATCCGCCGGGCGAATACTACGGACGTGAATACTACGCAGTCTACTTTACCGATCCTGACGGCATGAAGCTCGAAGCCATGATCTGGGCGTCCGAGCGCCGAAGGGCCAAGGGGCACAAGCCGGCGACGCGGAGGAAGAGCAAGAAAAAAACGAAGTCCTAGGTTTGCGCCACGCCGCTCCGAAACTGCCCCTCACAACCGTTTCAAACGCGCCCGCCGCCGCGTACAAAAGACTCTCGCGGAATCGGGTCCCGCAGCCGCATGTGAACGCCCGCAGTTGATCGCAAAGTTGGACAGCATGAGAAAGCCGGACGGACCTTCAGCAGTGCGGGCAGAGATTGCGCGCGCCTGCCGCGACGCCGGGCGCGATCCGGCCGGCGTCACCTTGGTCGCGGTGTCGAAGACATTCGCGGCCGACGTGATCGAGCCTGTCATCGCTGCGGGGCAACGCATATTCGGAGAGAACCGCGTGCAGGAGGCCAAGGCGAAATGGCCGCCGCTGTTCTCGCGTCACCCCGGCCTCGAACTGCATCTCGTCGGCGCGCTGCAGTCGAACAAGGCGAAGGAGGCCGTGCAACTGTTCGATGCCATCCATTCCGTCGATCGCGCGAGCCTCGCCGAGGCGCTCGGCAAAGAGATCGCCAAACAAGGGCGGCGCCCGCTGCTCTTTGTCGAGATCAATACCGGCGCCGAGCCGCAGAAAGCGGGCGTGCTGCCGCAGGACGCCGACGCCTTCGTGGCGGCCTGCCGCGATCGCTACGGGCTCGCCATTTCCGGTCTGATGTGCCTGCCGCCGCAAAATGAAGCGCCGGCGCCGCATTTCGCACTCACCGCCAAGATCGCCAGCCGCAACGGGCTTAGGCTCCTCTCCATGGGCATGAGCGCGGATTATCCGACGGCGATCGCCTTCGGCGCGACGCATGTGCGGGTCGGCACCGCCATTTTCGGCGCTCGCGGTCTAGGAATGAACGATAATTCGCGTCTTGAGTGATAGCCGGCTCACCAGCCGCTGCAAATCACTGCGCGAAAGCGCGACGCAGCCCGCGGTGGGGCCAAAACCCGGCCTCGCAACGTGAATGAATACAGCGCTGCCGTGGCCGCCGACGCGCGGGCGGGTGTTATGGTCGATTTCGACGATCAGATCGTAAAGCTCATCGGCACGCTTCAAACGATCGCCTGGTTCATTGGCCGACCGCCGGAACGGGCGGTTGTAGCGCCGGTCTTTGGGGTCTTCGCACCAGGCGTCGTCTGCCGCGATTCTCCGGACCGGCAGCAGAGAACGCGGGCGCGGCAAGCGATCCGGACGCCACCACAGCCGAACCGGATGAAATTGGCCGGCGGGCGTCGCGCCATCGCCTTCGCGTTTTGCCGCCCTGACGCTTGTCCGGCCCAAAGCTGCGCGAATCGCGCGCTGCCCCACCATAAGCCAAGCCTGCGCGCGCAGCCGCGGGCGGACGTGAACATGGATTGCGGATAGCGAGGTCTTACGTACTGCCTTGCGCACTGGGCTATGTTTTCGTCTCGCCATGAGCTGTCGCGGGGTTCCCAAGCGCAATTGTTTCAACCCGAACTGATTAGCGCTCTAACATTTTGTGGTCACATGATCTTTTCGGAAAACCGGTTTCCTCTTTGCCGGATCATGTTCTAGTATCCTCGGCCGCTCTACTTACGCGCCAAGGGGCGCGCCAAAGCGTAGGATGAGTTCTGACTTAATGCCGAATACGCGTAAGATTCTCATTGTCGATGACGATCCGGAACTGCGGGATGCGCTGACCGAACAGCTCTCGCTGCACGAAGAATTCGAAGCCGTCGCGGCCGAAAACGGCAGCAAAGGCGTCCAGGCCGCCAAAGCCGGGCAGATCGATCTTGTCATCATGGATGTGGGGCTGCCCGACATCGACGGCCGCGAGGCCGTGCGCATCCTGCGCAAGAACGGGTTTAAGGCGCCGATCATCATGCTCACCGGCCACGATACCGACTCCGACACCATTCTCGGGCTCGAATCGGGCGCGAACGATTACGTCACCAAGCCGTTCCGATTCGCGGTACTGCTGGCGCGCATTCGTGCGCAGCTGCGTCAGCACGAGGCCAGCGAGGACGCGGTCTTCACCATCGGGCCCTACACGTTTCGCCCCAGTTCCAAGCTCCTGCTCAATCCCAAGGGCAACAAGGTGCGGCTGACCGAGAAAGAGACCTCGATCCTGCGGTATCTCTATCGCGCCGGTCAGCGCCCGGTCTCGCGCGAGACGCTGCTGCAAGAGGTGTGGGGTTATAATTCCGGGGTCACCACGCACACTTTGGAAACGCATATTTATCGATTGCGGCAGAAGATCGAAAAGGATGCCGCCGCGCCCGCGATTCTGGTCACCGAAGCCGGCGGCTATAAATTGGTGCCGTGACCGCGGATTGGCATGAGCATCGACGACGACATCGCATTCCTTGAACGGGTGCCGATGCTGGCTCAGCTGGGCGGCACTGCACTACGCATTCTCGCGATCGGCGCCGAGAGCTATTCGGTTAACGAGGGCGAAACGCTCTTTGCGCCGGGCGACAGCGCCGATTGCGCCTATGTAGTCCAGCACGGTTCATTTGCCCTTAAACCGGAAACGGCGAACGGGATCGAAAGCATCGCCGAGCCGGGAAGCCTGCTCGGCGAATCTGCGCTCGTCATTGAAACGCCGCGGAGCGCGACGGCGACCGCGCGGGAAGATTCCCTCGTGCTGCGGATTTCCCGCGCCATGTTCCTGAAAATGCTGGAAAGCAATCCAGAAGCCGCGCAACGGCTGCGTACATTATTCGCATCGCGTGCGGATCAATTGGCGCGCGACTTCGAGAAAGTTCACGCCATGCTGGCGCGCGGTACCGGACCGCAGTAGCGCTTCCGATCGCAGCTAGACTTCAAGCGTCGTCGTCACCGGCACGTGGTCGGATGGCCGCGCCGCGCCGCGATAATGCTTGGCGACGGCGATTCCGGCGACGCGGTCAGCGAGCATCGGCGAGGTCCAGATGTGATCGAGGCGGCGGCCTTTGTCGGCCGTGGCCCAGTCCGGCGAACGATAACTCCACCAGGTGTAGAGCTTGGCCGGTTCGGGCGTGAACTGGCGCATGCTGTCGACCCAGTCTCCAGCTTTCTGCACGCCCACGAGTTTTTCGCATTCGATCGGGGTATGGGAAACGACGCGCAGCATTTGCTTGTGGCTCCAGACGTCGTGCTCGAGCGGCGCGACATTGAGGTCGCCGACCAGAATCGCGCGCTCGGACCGTTGCGGGCGCAAACGCGCGTTGCCGCGCATTTCGTCGAGGAAGCCGAGCTTGTGGGCGAACTTCGGATTGGCTTGCGGATCGGGAATATCGCCGCCGGCGGGCACGTAGAAGTTATGCACCGTTATGGGATCGCGCAGGCCGGCGCGCTCGCCGAATTCCGCCGCGATATGACGGCAATCGGCCTTGCCGCAGAACGTCTGAATCTCGAAACGGTCGAACGGCAGCCGCGAGAGAACGACGACGCCGTGATAGCCCTTCTGGCCATTGAGCGCGGCATATTCATAGCCAAGGCGCTTGAGCCGCTTGAGCGGAAATTTGTCGTCCGGGCATTTGGTTTCCTGCAAGCACAAAATGTCCGGACGCACCGCCTTGATGAAGCGCGCCACCAGATTGATGCGCAGTCGGACGGAATTGATGTTCCAGCTTGTAATGGTCAGTTTCACAGGGGTCAGCGATCAGATAATCAGGAATCAGATTCACAGCGAGAAATAGATAAACATTGGTCAAAAACAAGCCGCGAGACCGCGCAATCCACCGATACCTGATCCCTGCAGCCTGATCCCTGGTTACTGCACTCCGGTCTGTTCGCGCTGGTAATTGATGACGAACAGATTCGGATCGGGCTTTTTGGTCGAATCGAGATTGTAGACCGCGACGGTGGTGTCGAAACCCTGCGGATCGGTGACAGTCCATTGCTTGAGCGTCAAGTCTTTGGCGTCGAACATGATCATCAAGCGATCGGTGCCGACAAGAAGTTGTTTCTGCTCGATCACCACGGTTGCAAAACTGTCGTCCGCGCTCACGCTGACCACATCGGTGTCGCGCAACAAATCGATCCGCTCGGCCAAGAGATAGCGCAGCGGCGTCTGCGACAGCGGATAGAGATCCTGGGTGGCGAGCTTGCGGTCGCGCACCACGACCGAAGAGCCGTCGGAAATAATGTCAATCGGACTCGGCGGATTGTATTGAAAGCGCACGCGGCCCGGCTTCTGCATATAGAAAGTGCCTTCGGTGCGTCCGCCATCGGGGCCGACCTGGACGAATTTACCCACCGTGGTCTGCAGGTTCGAGAGGTAGGCGCTGATCCGCTCGAGCAGCGCACGCTGTTTGGCGTCAAAGGGCGATGGCGGTTCCGGAGCAGCGGGCGCGGTCGATGATTTGTTGCCGAACAGCGCCGAGAACGGAAACAGGCTCGGCGTTTGCCGCGTCTCGGTTGCGGGCTTGTCGTTAGCAGACTTGTCGTTAGCAGACTTGTCGTTAGCAGGTTTGGCTGCCGCCGCAGCCGGCGGCGCCGCGGTTCCGGTTTTCGGTAACGGCGCCGGAACCGGCAGCGGCACGTTTTCGCTCACGACCGGGTCGGCCGAAGCCCGGGTCATGGCAAGTGGCGCCACAAGGTTCGCGACAGCAATCGCGACAATAGTGCCACAGCACAAGCCGATCACGGCGCGGCGAAGAATCGGCGCAATCGCGATCAGGCCAGACCTCGCCAGGCGCTTTGGCGCCATAATCCCTCTCCCGCCGATGCGCTGTGTACGCACGCCCCGTTACGCACGCCCTGCCAGAAACAAACTTCGCTAAATGCGCGTTATGGCAAATTCGCGACTGACTGATGCGAATTGAGCACTTAAAAAACCGGCTCTCAATAAGCATCCTCGTCGGCGGCTTCAACCAGGATTTCCCGCTTACCGGCATGATTCGGCTGGCCGACGATGCCCTCCTCCTCCATCCGTTCCATCAGCGAGGCGGCACGGTTGTAGCCAATCTGCAGACGCCGCTGAATATAGCTGGTCGAAGCCTTGCGGTCGCGCGTCACGATCGCCACCGCCTGTTGATAAAGATCGCCGCCTTCGCCGGCGCCCATCGCGGTAGCGTCGAAGATCGGATTGCCGTCTTCGTCCTGCGGATCTTCGGCGGTCACCGCTTCGAGATATTCCGGCACGCCTTGCGACTTCAAATGGCGCACTACCCGCTCGACCTCCTCGTCGGACACGAAGGGCCCGTGCACGCGGCTGATGCGGCCGCCGCCGACCATGTAGAGCATGTCGCCCTGGCCGAGCAGCTGCTCGGCGCCTTGTTCGCCAAGGATGGTCCGGCTGTCGATCTTTGACGTGACCTGGAACGATATGCGGGTCGGAAAATTGGCCTTGATCGTGCCGGTGATGACGTCGACCGAAGGGCGCTGCGTGGCGAGGATCACATGCAGGCCGGCGGCGCGCGCCATTTGCGCCAGCCGCTGCACCGCGCCTTCGATGTCTTTGCCGGCGACCATCATCAGGTCGGCCATCTCGTCGACGATGACAACGATATAGGGCAGCGGTTCGAGATCGAGCTCCTCGTTCTCGTAGATGGCCTCGCCACTTTCGCGATCGTAGCCGGTGTGAACCGTGCGGCTGAGTTTTTCGCCCTTGCTCTTGGCCTCGGTGAGCCGCGCATTGTAGCTGTCGATATTGCGCACGCCGAGCTTCGACATTTTTTTGTAGCGCTCTTCCATCTCGCGCACCGCCCATTTGAGTGCCACCACCGCCTTTTTCGGATCGGTGACCACCGGCGTGAGCAGATGCGGGATGCCGTCATAGACGGAGAGCTCGAGCATTTTCGGATCGACCATGATCAGGCGGCACTGGTCCGGGCGCAGCCGGTAGACCAGACTCAGAATCATCGTATTGATGGCGACCGATTTGCCGGAGCCGGTGGTACCGGCGATCAACAGATGCGGCATGCGTTGCAGATCGACCAGCACCGCTTCGCCGCCGATCGCCTTGCCGAGGCAGAGCGGCAGCCGCGCGGAGGTCTCGGCATAATCGCGCGACGATAAAAGTTCGCGCAGATAGACCCGTTCGCGCGTCGGATTGGGCAGTTCAATGCCGATGGCGTTCCTGCCGGACACCACCGCGACGCGCGTTGACAGCGCGCTCATCGAGCGGGCGATATCGTCAGCGAGGCTGATGACGCGGGACGACTTTATTCCCGGCGCCGGTTCGAGCTCGTAGAGCGTCACCACCGGACCCGGCCGCGCATTGATGATCTCGCCGCGCACGCCGAAATCGGCCAACACGCCTTCAAGCGCGACCGCGTTCTCCTGCAGGATTTCGCTCGACATGGTGGCGCGGCCGACCCGGCTCGGCGGATTGAGGAATTCGAGCGCCGGAAGCACATAGCCGCCGCTGGAACGCCGCGCCCGCGGGCGCGGCTTGCGCACCGGCGCCGGCTCGTTTTCCTCGTCATCGGCGCCTTCGTCGCTGTCGGCGACCGCGCCGAAGCGCGGTTCGATTCGTCCGCGCAAGACGGCATCGACAGACGGCATTGGCCGCCGCTTGCGGCGGCCAAACAGCCGCGCCAAACGCGCCCGCAGGCTCAGGAGCGAATGCGCCAGCCAGCCGAGCGAGATCCAGCCGCGGTCACGATCGTCCTCACTTTGCTCTGGCGCTTCGTCGTCGTCCTCATCGGCATCCGCGTCGCGCCACAACAGGCCGGAGGCGGCGGCGATTGCAAGCGCGGCGGCGACGCCCAGCACGACGCCGGCGATAACGCTGTTGCCGCCGCGAATCGGCACATGAAACAAGAGAACCGGCACCCGCAGGATCGCATCGCCGATCACGCCGCCAAGCCCGCACGGCAGTGGCCAATGCGTGCTGCGCGGCAGGCATGAGGCGAAGGCGGCGGCGAGCACGGCGCCAAGCGGCCACAAGATCACGCGCAAGCGCTCGTGTCCCATGGCGCGGTGCCCGAACAGCCGGTAACCCCAAACAGCGACCGGCAAGATCAAAGCCAGCGCGCCGAGCCCCAACAGCTGCATCATCAGGTCGGCGGCGACCGCGCCCGGCCAGCCCACCCAATTGTGCACCGGAGCGTCGGTGGCGTGGCTGAGCGACGGATCGGCGACCGACCAGCTGGCGAGCGCCAGCGCTACCATCACGGCGAGGCCGACCAACACGATTCCGCACAGTTCGGTGACCCGCCGCCGCACCATCGCGCCGAGCTCGCTGGTCAGCGCGGCCACGCCGTCAAGGCTGCGCTCGATCATCGACATGGTTGCGTTTGCCGCTCAGTCTTTGTTTCCCCTCCGCCTTGTGGGGAGGGGTTGGGGTGGGGGTCTAGAAGCGACACGCGTGCGTGAACGCCTACGCATCTCCTTGCGACCCCCCTCCCTACCCTCCCCCGCAAGGGGGGAGGGAATATTGAATCGCTTCTTTGTTTCCAGCAGTAGCTGCTTCGCGAAACCATGTCCTACCCCAGCACCGCAACCAGCCGATGTAGCGCCTCGGCGGTGATCGCCTTGTCTTGCACCATGGCGACGCGGATATAGTCGGCGCCGGGATTGCTGCCGTCAGCCTGCTCGCGCGCGAGATAGCGGCCCGGCACGACGCGCAAGCCGGCTTCGCGCCATAGCCGCTGCGTCACCGCTTCGCTGCCGCCATAGGCCGAGACGTCGAGCCAAAGGAAAAATCCGCCGGCGGGACGGTGATAATTGTAGCGATCGCCGATGATCTGATCGGCGAGATCGAATTTCTCGCGATAAAGGCGGCGATTGTCTTCGACATGTTTCTCATCGCCATAGGCGGCGATGGCGACGCGCTGCAACGGCGTCGGCACCTGCGGCGCGGCGACATTGCGCAGCTCCAAATAGCTCGCCAGGAATTTGCGGTCGCCGGCGGCGAAGCCGACGCGCAAGCCGGGCAGGCTCGAACGCTTCGACAGCGAATGAAAGACGACGACGTTGGCAAAATCGGCGCCGGCGGCTTCGAGCATGCCCGTCGGCGCGCGATCGCTGTAGATTTCGCAATAGCATTCGTCGGAGAAAACGAGAAAACCAAACCGCCGCGCCAGCGCCGTCAGCTTTTCCAGATAGGCGCGGTCCGCCACCGCGCCTTGCGGATTGGACGGCGAGGCGAGATAGAACGCAACGGTGCGCGTCAGGAGATCGTCGTTGAGCGCATCGAGATCGGGCAGGAAAAAGGTTTCCGCCGTCGCGGGCAAATAAACCGGTTCGCAATCCGCTGCGATCGCGGCAATTGCGTAAGCCGCATAGAACGGATTGGGGATGAGGACGGCGGGCTTGGCTCCCGACTTGGCGCCCGAGTTGGCGCCCGAGTTGGTGCCCGGTCTGGCAGCGCGCGACGCCGCGTAATTGCGGGCGGCAATGCCGGCGAGGAACAGGCCCTCGCGGGTGCCGTTGAGCACCAGCACTTCCGCTGCCGGATCGACGCGGCGCGGCAACTTATAGCGACGATCAAGCCATTGGCCGACGGCGGCGGTAAACTCCTCGAGGCCGCGGTTCATCGGGTAGCGGCCGAATTCGCCGACATGGGCGGCGATCACCGAGCCGACAAAGGGAGGAATCGGATGCTGCGGCTCGCCGACCGCAAGACTGATCGGCGATTGTCCCGGCGGCGTGTCGCCCAGAAGTTCGCGCAGGCGCACGAATGGCGAGCGCGTAGTCGGCGCGCTGCCTGGCCTGGCGCGAACAAGGTTCGGGGCAGACTCGGGCGTCATCCTGTACATCAATCGACAGCGGGACCGCCCGCCTCAGCTAATGTCGATAACATAGAAGCGGCGAGGTTAAGACCCGATTAACCAATCGGTTTCCGTCATCCTGAGGTGCTCGGCGCGAAGCGACCACCTCAGGGTGACGGATTATAGGTGCGCGACCTCGTTCTCGCGGCGCGCCTTTGCGCCCGAGCTATGACACGCCACGGTCTCTGACTCGTCACCACCGCGCTTGACGCGGTGGTCCATGCTGAACTGCAGCAGGCAAATGCCGGTGGAAGCATTCGCAAGCGTCGCTTCGGCATGGAATGCCGGGGCTTTTAAGTTGAAGACGGCGCTTCGCGCCTTTTGCCCGGCAATGACGAACGGGAAAGAACGAAAGAAAAGATTCGGAGGCGAAACGCCGACAGACGCAACGGTATTCTGCCGTGCCGACGGGCGCGGCCGCGCCCCCATCGGGGGGCGCCCATCTATCGGCGTTCCACCGCGGTTCTGGCTTAGGCGACCGAACGCCACTACCCGGCTTCAGTTCCGCGCTTCCTGAGCTGGTGCCTTTAAGCGGGCGTTACCCGCAAACCGGCCAGCCACAGTGCAGCGAAGCTTCTCGCAGACCGGTCGTAGTGCCGGCCGGGCGGAATTCCCAAAGCCGCCCGGGAGCGGGTTGCAAGTCCGCGCGCGGGCACCGCACTCGCCCCGCGCTACGGCCTGCCGGCCGCAGCGCACCGAATCATCGGGCGAGA
>DASSXN010000154.1:0-42700 GCA_035703785.1 Xanthobacteraceae bacterium | reverse complement strand
GCGTCGATTGGTCCCGTTCGCCCAATTTCACGGTGCGCCAGGACGCCGGGATCTGGAACGCGCTCGGCAATCTCAAGATCGACATGCCGAATCGCTATTCGGTTTACATGCACGATACCGATGCGCGTAAACTGTTCGCCGACGATTACCGCTTCGACTCGCACGGCTGCACCCGAGTCGACAATGTGCGCGATCTCGGCGCCTGGATCCTGCAGGACAATCCGCCAGGCTGGGACCGCGCCGGGATCGACGCCGGCATCGCCACCGGCCAAACCAAGATCATCAACTTGCCGCACAAGATTCCGGTCGCCTGGGTCTATCTTACCGGCTGGGTGACGCGCGACGGCACCGTCGAGTTTCGCGACGATGTCTATAAGCACGACGAGCAGCTCGACCGCGCGGCGCTGGACGACGCCGCGGCCGGTGGCTTCGTGGCGCCGGTATCGCAAGTGCCGCCAGCGCCGCAAGGACCCCCACCGGCCGTCACGCAAGCGTCCAATCTCGACAGCCGATGATTGCTTTTAGAAACCTTCGGATGTTGCTCAGAAATCGCTCAACGCATCAGGATGAGTCATGAAGATTCCATCGATCATGCTTGCGGCGGTGCTCGTGCTCTTCAATGCAGAAGCAAGAGCGCAAATGACCGTCGACGTCGCAAAGATCACATGCCGGCAGTATTTATTTGACAGGACGTTCAGCCCGCGCGCGCCGATGATCGCGAACTGCTCAGCGGCTATTTTAATGGGTTGAAGAACAATACGGTCGTGGATCTCGGCGCGATGGCGAAAAACAAGGATAAAGTCGAGGATTACTGCCGCATGAATCAGGACGTGACGCTGGTCGAAGCGGCCAAAACCGCGCTTGGACTTCCGAAGTAATCAACAGTTAGGTCAAAATTGTTTCGCCGAAGCGGTCGAGCCGGATTGCTTCTGCACCACGTCAAGCTTCACCTTGACGATGCCGCGCTCGACCATTCCCAGGCTTTCCGCGGCCGACTCTGACAAGTCGACGACGCGACCCGGAACGAAGGGGCCGCGATCATTAATGCGGACCACGACCGAGCGCCCGTTAGTAACGTTGGTCACCCGCAAGCGGGTGCCAAACGGCAGCGTCGGATGCGCGGCTGTCATCGCACGCGTGTTGAATCGTTCCCCGCTCGCCGTCCACTCGTCCTCGGTATAGAAGCTCGCCACGCCATAGGACGATGAATTCGCTTTAGCGGCGGGATGCGCATCGAGCACCGCCGGTGTTGCCGGGTCGGGTTTCCTCGCGACCGTCACTTTTCTCACGACCGAGTGACGCGCAACGTTGCCGGACGGTGCGGTGCGAAGATCCAGCGCTGCCTGCCGGGTCGGCGCTGGCGCCGGCGCGGCAAACTGCGTTTTGTTTTGAAAGAATGGCGATGGGGCACAGGCCGAAAGCGTCGCGAGGATCGGAACGATCGCAGCGAGCGCCGAAAGCGACGGCGCTTTTCGCTGCGATCTATTCGAGATCACAGCTGCGAAACGATCACGACGGACTGTGCCCCACCGGCCGACCGGCATACCCCACCCCCAACGGTACCAAATCCGGCAGCGGATCGCGGCAGAACCGCGGCCGTAATCGGTCGAGGGGAAGGCCGTCCACGCTATTGCCGGGGTGTGATGGTTTTGCCACACCCGTGAGATCCCCCGAAAACACGCTCGGGTTCTAGCTGTTTGCGCTTAATGGGCCGTTATCGCAGCGCTCCGGGGCGAACGCCTTAGAGGCCGAGTGCGCTAAGCCCCGGGTGATCGTCGGGGCGCCGTCCAAGCGGCCAGCGATATTTACGTTCGCCTTCGGCGATCGGTCTATCGTTGATGCTGGCAATGCGGCGGCGCATCAGGCCATGTTCGTCGAATTCCCAGTTCTCGTTGCCGTAGCTGCGAAACCAATTGCCGCTGTCATCGCGCCACTCATAGGCAAAGCGCACAGCAATGCGATTTTCGTGAAACGCCCATAACTCTTTGATCAGCCGATAATCGATTTCTCGATTCCATTTGCGCGTCAGGAAATTCACAATTTCCGCGCGGCCCCTCAAAAACTCGGCGCGATTGCGCCACTCGCTGTCCACCGTATAGGCCAGCGATACCCTTTCCGGGTCGCGGCTGTTCCAGGCGTCCTCGGCAAGGCGAATCTTTTCGGTAGCCCTCTCAAGCGAAAAAGGCGGAAGCGGCGGCCGATCAGCGTTGGGCATTCCCCTCTCCTTTGACGAAGCCGAGTTTGTCTCGCAGCATTTTGTTTTCGGCCTCAAGCTGCGTGATGCGTGCCCGAACCGGCGCGAAGGCGGCTGCTATCTCCTGCTCTGTAAAACGCGGCGTTATGTGCTGCGGGCAATTCCAGTCGAACGCCTCCAGATGCAGCACAAACAGGCGCTCGGGCTTGGCTCGATAACCTGGCAGCGCCAACGCCTCCGCAAGTTGCGGTTCGGCCTTTAAGTCCCTCGCTTCGATCCGCGCGTAGATTTTCAGCCGCCGGCGGTTTGCGTAGTCCATGAGCAACAGCGCCACGCGATCGTTCGCGGCGACGTTGCCAAGGCTGATGTATTGCCGGTTACCGCGAAAATCCGCGAAAGCGAGCGTCGAATCGTCGATGACGCGCAGAAAGCCGGGAGGTCCACCGCGGTGCTGGACATAGGGCCAGCCGGTCTCCGACACGGTTGCCAAATAGAAGCTGTCGCGCGCCGCGATGAATTGCGCCTCCGCTGCAGTAAGACGGCGGGGTTCAGTGCGAGCCTCGCCTGTCGTGGAGCGCATCGCGACGCCGTTGGCGGCCTGCGCCGCTTTGACGCTTGGCGTTCCGGCGATGTCGAGAAAACCGCGCGCCATGAGACTCTCTCCCGCTCAGTTTGTCGGCCGGTGGCCAGGCCCGTCCGCCGCGCCCGAACGCGCCCGGGCGCGATGCGCCGCCGCTTTCGCCCGGTTGCCGCACACCGCCATGCTGCACCAGCGCCGCGCGTGCGCCTTGCTGACGTCCAGGAACCACAACGTGCAGGTCGGGCTCTCGCATTTGCGCACCAGGGCGAAATCCTTTTCGCAGACGAGGTCGCCCATCGCTTCGGCAATCGGCAACAGCAGCGCTTTGGGGCTATCCCAGCGGCGCCGAGCTTGCCAGCGCAGCGCCCTGCCCCCTTCGCCGTTCTCCCCCGTGCCAGCGCCGGCCATTTCGATCTGACGAAAGGCTTGGTCGCGCGCGAGCAGCGCATTGAGTGGCGTTAATTCGCGCAGATCGCGATCGCGAAGCGGCTTTCCGGCGTGCTCGCGCACGAAGGTTCGGAACCATTCGCGCAGCTCGCGTCCCTGAGCAGCGACGGCATCGAGCGAACGCGGCCCGGCAGTTTTCCGAAAACGCGCGGCGATATCCGCCGGCACGGCATGGGCCTGTTCGAGCCAGGCGATGAAATCGCCGCCGTTTGCCAGCCACTCGATCTCGCGGCCGGAGGGCGCCGCGACGCTGTTGAGAAAATCGAGCGCAAGATCATCGCCGATAAAAAACGGCGCGGGGCGCACTTCCGGCATTGAGTGTCTCCAGCGGTCCAAGTTCCAAATCCTTCACAATTACGTAACCTCTGTTTTTACAATTGACAAGTTACCATGCATAACCTTATTGGTCAAGTAACACCGGTTACGAAATGAGACCGGTGGCCAGCGCCAATAAAGGAGATTGCCATGACGCTTACCTACCGCACCGTAATGGTTGACGGTCTAAAGGTTTTTTATCGGACTGCCGGCGACGTGAAGCATCCCGCCGTGCTGCTGCTGCACGGCTTTCCGACCTCCTCGCACATGTTCCGCGATCTCATCCCGGCGCTCGCCGATCGCTATCACGTGGTGGCGCCGGATCTGCCCGGCTTTGGCTATACCGACGCACCAGACCGGAAGACCTTCAAATACAGCTTCGAACATCTGACTGACGTGATCGATCGCTTCACCGAAGTGCTCAAGCTCAATCGCTACGCCATCTATGTGTTCGATTACGGCGCACCGGTCGGCTTTCGCCTCGCCGTTCGCCATCCCGAGCGGATCAGCGCGATCATCTCGCAGAACGGCAACGCCTATCTGGAAGGCTTGAGCGAGGGCTGGAATCCAATCCAGAACTATTGGAAGGATCCGTCGCCGGAAAATCGCGCGGCACTGCGGGCTTTTCTAAGACCCGAGACCACGCAGTGGCAGTACACCCACGGCGTGACCAACCCGGAGCGGCTGTCACCGGACGCCTGGACGCTGGATTCGGCGCTGCTGGCTCGCCCCGGCAACGACGAGATTCAGCTCGATCTGTTCGGCGATTATCAGAACAACATCGCGCTCTATCCGAAATTCCAGGAATACATCCGCACCCGGCGACCGCCGCTGCTTGCGGTATGGGGTAAGAACGATCCGTTCTTCCTGCCGCCCGGCGCACAAGCCTTCAAGCGCGACAATCCGGATGCCGAGGTTCATCTGCTCGAAACCGGCCATTTCGCGCTCGAAAGTCACGCCCCCGAGATCGCAACGATCATCCGCGATTTTCTTGCGCGCAAACTGACACAGCGCGCGCAGGCCGCCTGACCTCAAAGCCATTCACACCGAAACACCGAAAGGACTCGAATCATGTCCCATGAAAAAGCCAAGACCATCCTGATCACCGGCGCCGCAAGCGGCTTCGGCCGCGATACGGCGGAAACTTTGGCTCGCGCCGGCCACACCGTCTTTGCGTCCATGCGCGATGTGAACGGCAAACACCGCGACCAGGCCAATGATTTGCGCAAACAGAGCATTGCCGTCGTTGAACTTGATGTGAGCGACGACGCCTCGGTTGACGCCGCGGTCAAGGAGGTGCTTTCGCGCACCGGCCGCGTCGACGTGCTCGTCAACAATGCGGGGATTGCTTCGGCCGGAATTACCGAAGCGTTCACCGCCGACCAGGCCAAGGTGATCTTCAACACCAATGTAGTCGGATTGCTACGCACCAGCCGCGCTGTCCTGCCGACTATGCGGGCGCAAGGAGACGGGCTGATCATCAATATCGGCTCGATCCTCGGCCGGGTGACTTTTCCGTTTTTCGGCATCTACGGCGCCAGCAAATTCGCCGTCGAGGCGCTCACCGAAAGTCTCCGCTACGAGGTCTCGCAGCTTGGTGTTGACATCGTGCTTGTTCAACCGAGCGCGTATCCGACCAATATGTATGCCGCAATCCAGCAGCCGGCCGATGCCGGACGCGCAGCCGGATACGGCGCGGTCGCCGAGATTCCCGGCAAGATGTTCGAGACGTTTATGGGAATGTTCGCTTCCGCGAATGCGCCGAATCCCCATGATGTCGCCGGCGCCATCGCCAAACTCATCGCTACGCCGAAGGGTGCGCGCGCGGCGCGTCTCGTGGTTGGCCAAGCCTTCGGTGCCGATGCAGTGAACGACGCCGTGGCGCCGATCCAGCATCGTGTGGTCGAAGGCCTCGGGCTTGGCGCGCTCACGATCCTCGCCAAGCAAGCGGCCTGACGACACGCAGCCAGCGGGCCGCCCGTGGGCGGCCCGCTGGCCCTGTTCACACCTGCGATCCCTTATTCCTCACAGAAGTGGAGTCCATCATGACCCCTCCCGTCACTATTGTTCGTCGCTTCTACGACGCCGTTGGCCGCGGCGACGTCCCTGCAGTGCTTTCGCTCCTCGATGCGCAGGTTGAATGGACCGAGGCCGAACGTTTCCCGTATTTCAGCGGCACCTGGCACGGCCCGCAGGCCGTCCTTGACAATCTCCTCAAGCCGCTTGCCCGCGACTGGAACGCGTTTTCGGTAAAACCGCACGAATTCATCGCCGAGGGCGATCGGGTGGTTTCGCTTGGCCATTATTCCGGCACGTCCAAGAAAACCGGCCGATCATTTTCGGCCGCGTTCGCTCACGTCTGGACGGTGCGCGGCGACAGGCTCGCGAAGTTCAACATGCACACGGACACGGCCAAGGTGCTCGAAGCGACGCGCGGCTGAAAGATTTTCCTCGGGCGCTTCATGCACTGAAGCTCTTCAATGAAGGATACCTGGACATGAGCCAATCCGTTGCAATCGTGACCGGCGCCAGCCGCGGCATATTGCCGGGTTACTTATTGCCTTGATTGAGCTGTCGCGCGTCTCTTGCCATTTCGAGGCAGCTGACGAGGTCGGTATAGCTCGCCATTCCTCCCCTTTCCGCGCCGATGCAGTTGGATTTTTCTGCCGGTAAAAACGTCGACCATTCGTTGACGAGTTTTTGCCGCACGGCCTGTTCGCTTTGGACGCATTGCGAGAAAGCAAGATCCGGCCCGCCTTTCTCGGACGGATTTGCCGCCTGCTGCGCGATTCCGTGACATACCGGATCGACGTTCAAATCGGGGACCGCTTGCGATTGCGCCGCCCGAACCGCGAACAGCGCAATGGTTGCCGCGGCGGTTGCGATCAAGAGAACGCGCATCGGATCATCTCCACGTCGCCGGACGTAGCTTAAGCGACGACACGCCGAGAACGACATTGAATGCGAGCGAGCCTTGCAGCGACAGCGGTTGCAGAGCGACGGTACGCCCGGAACCGCCCATAAGCACATTGGCGCCGCCGCCGACAACGAAACCGACATCGCCCGACGCGGCGACATATTCGCCGGACAGTGCCCCTTGCGGCAGACCTGTAGTCGGCGCGAACACGCCCCAGGCCAGCACGCTGCCCGCGCTGACGCCGATGTCAATGCCGACGGTGTTGATGGCGCCGTCATAATATTGCGGCGGCGCCGGCGCGAGACTCGGCGTATAGGTGCACTGCATCGGCTGGTGACCCACGAAAATAAATCCGACATTCGGATCGACTGTGCAGACCAGCGAGCCAACTTGCGTCCACGGCTGCTGTGCTTGCGCCGCGCTGGGCAGCGACAAGATCGCGATAACGGTGAGCGTTGCGACTAATGACAGAGCACGGTGCATGATCTTCTGTTCCTTGTTGCTGAATCGAAAAACAATATTCATGGGCCGATTACACGTTGTACCATCCTTTGGCAGACAATTGTGGAGGAGGTGGCAGATACCGCCTCCTCCACTCGCTTGTCGATTATCACGTGGCCTTTGCGCCGGGAGCTGGCGGGATCAACCGCCTCCGCCGCCGATATGCAGCCGCTCGATCTGATCTTTGAGCAGCGGGACAGGATTGTCCGGGTGCTGGAGGTCGGGAACCAAATCGGTCGAGGCGCCACCGACGTAACGTGTAATGCTCGGATACTTGATAATCGACTTGTCGAAGTCGACAATGGCCGGGTAAATCAACGCCAGGACCCAGCCATTATCCTCGCCCGAGTATTTCCCAGGCGACGACGTGAGCACGCGGGACGGCGCCGCCCCATTGAAGACCATGTCATACTTCTCATACGGATCCATCGTCAGATTGTAGAGAGAGCCGATAGATCCGAGGTTCGCGGTCGCGCCAAGCCAAGAATCCTTTGCGGTCAAAAGGTATTTCCACGCTATATGCACCGCAGGTTGGTTGGGATCCCCACCAATGTCGACGCGCGCACCCTCGAAAACTTCGCCGTCAATGTAAATCCACGAGTTGCGTGCGGAGTGTTGCGCCTTGCCTAGGATATAGGCGCTATTGTCGATGCTGTCGAAGTAGATCGGTTTTCCGTCGTTGCCGACCCAATCGAGCGGCGGCGGGGTCAAGCCGACCATCGCTGCGAGCGTGGCCCAGCAGTCAATATGCGACATCATCTCATCATAGCGCGCGCCCGCCGGTATGTGATCCGGCCACCACATAATGCCCGGCACGCGCCAGCCGCCCTCATACGGAGTGCCTTTCTCGCCACGGAACGGCGTCGTCCCGGCATCGGGGTAGGCATCCAACCACGCGCCGTTGTCCGCCGTCACGATTACAATGGTGTTAGGTGCGTCAGCCCGGATTTCGTCCATGACGCGACCAATATCCGCGTCCATTTCCATCAATGAATCGGAGTAGTCGCCGAGATGCGATTTGCCCCTGTACTGGGGCGCGGCATTGGTTGGGTTGTGCATCTTGATGTAATTGATGTCCATGAAGAATGGCTTGGCATCCTTCGCGTGTTGCTTGATGTAGTTGACCGCAGAGTCGCTTTGCCTGATGTCGAATGTGGCTAAACTGTCGTAGGTGATTTTGCTGACCATCCGGGGTGGTTGTCCGGCAGTTCCTTCCCACTCGCCGAGGTTCACTACGTCATCGAACATCTTGTTGAAGTCGGGATTGTAGGACGGAAACCAGGGATGGAAGTTCTTGTCGGTATCGTCGTAGGCGTAAACACCCGCGTAGTACGCGGCGAAATGCTTCATCTCGTCGAAGCCGTGTGCCGTGGGATAGGCATCGGGCTTGTCGCCAAGATGCCACTTGCCTGAGAAATAGGTTGAGTATCCGTTCTTCTGAAAGAACTCGGCGATGGTCGGCGTTTCTTTCCGAATGCGGTTCTCGTCGCCCGGGGCCACCACGATCGACAGTGCCGAGCGGATCGGAATGCGCCCAGTAATGAACGACGCACGCCCAGCCGTGCAGCTTGCTTGACCATACCAAGTGGTGAAGACCGCTCCTTCTTTGGCGATCCGATCAATATTCGGCGTGGGATGGCCGAGGGCCGCGCCGCCTCCAGAATAGGCGCCGAAATCGTTCCAGCCAGTATCGTCAGTCATCAACATGACGATATTAGGTCGTTTCTGCTGTTGCGCGGATGCTTCCGAGTTCATCGTTACCAAGCCAGCGACGCCGGCGAGCAGACCGACCCATATCTTTCGTGTGACTTTCATGACGCTCTCCCTTCTCTGATGACGTAGCGAAAGCCGACGTCGCTGGTCGACCTGTTCACCCCTTCTGCACGGCACGCCCCGGCCGCCGCGGCGAGCGTCGTGGTCCCGAGCAAGATGTTACGACCGATTCATTTTGGCTGCGTTGCCTGCATCCCGCGCCCGCCGCGTTGCCGTCTCGGCTATTGCCCTTCGTGATACTTCATCATCGCCTCGATCTTCTCCTTGACGGCGGCGAGGTTGAAGGAAGCGGCCTGCTGCATCGGCGGGAAGTCGATCAACGATTGCGCCGCCGCTGCCACCGTCTGCTGCACTTGGACGAAGCGCCAGAACTCGCGGGCCATGAAGTCGTTCATGTAGCCGCCACCCTGATCGTTTAGCGTTTGGCCACGGATCGACGGCGTCCGCTCGAACGGATCCTGACGCAGATTGACGATCGTCGGCATATCGGTCGTTACTTTCTCGCCCGGCCAGCCGTAGGGCTGCTGGTAGAACTGGAACTTGTAGTCATCGATGCGAAGGGCGCCCAGCTGCGACTCGCCGAAGTAGAAGAGCTCGTGCCGCATCGACGGTCCTTTCCCCGTCAGCAAATCGATCTGGTTGTAGCCATCCAAGTGGTTCTTGTAGGTCCGGTCGCCGATCTTCAGGCCTTGCAGCAGTTGCTGCGTGATGTTCGGGTTGCCCGCCGCCGCGACGAGCGTCGGCAGCCAGTCCAGTCCGGAGAAAATGCCGTTCTCCACCGTGCCCGGCTTGATCGTGCCCGGCCAGCGGATAATGCACGGCACCCGAAAACCACCTTCGAACACCGTACCTTTGGTAGCGCGGAATGGCGTCATGCCGCCGTCCGGCCAAGTGAACACCTCGGCGCCGTTATCGGTGGTGAAAATGACGATGGTGTTGTTGGCAACGCCGATGTCATCGAGGTGCTTGAGCAGATCGCCGATGTCGTCGTCCATCTGGGCCATGCCGGCTTCTTCGAGGCCGAAATTGCTCTCGTAGTTCATCTTCTGCTGGTACTTCGCAGCGAGATACGTAAACACGTGCATGCGCGTGGTGTTGTGCCAGATGAAGAACGGCTTGCCGGCCTGCTTGGCCTGATCCATGAAGCGCTTTGAGTGCTCGACCAGCACTTCGTCAAAGGTCTCCATGTCGTATTTGGCGTCGCGGCCTTTCTGCCACATCTGGTGATCCGCGCTCATATCCTTGAAGGGCTTCAACGGACCCTCGTCGACGATGCGCTGCTTGCCGACCTTGCCCCAGCGCGGCATCACTGTTTGATCGTCAGTGTCGGTCGCGTAGCAATGCACCAGATTGCGCGGCCCGTATTTGTCGATCCAGTCCTGCGGATAATCAAACCAGTACGGATCGGACATCGCGTCGAGATGATACAGATAACCAAAGTATTCATCGAAACCGTGCAGCGTCGGCAGATATTTATTCAGGTCGCCAAGATGATTTTTGCCGAACTGCCCGGTCGCGTAGCCCATCGACTTCAGAATAAGCGCTGTCGTCACCGATTGGTCTGGCATGCCGACATCGGCGCCGGCTTGCCCAACCGTTGTCAATCCGGTGCGCAGCGGAATTTGCCCGGTGATGAAATTGGCACGGCCGGCCGTGCAGCTCGCCTCGGCGTAGTAATCGGTGAAGCGCATGCCGTCAGCGGCGAGCTTGTCGAGGTTCGGCGTCTTGCCGGACATGATGCCCTGGTGGTAGGCGCCGATGTTGAACCAGCCGACATCGTCGCCCATGATGACAAGAATGTTCGGCTTGGCGCCCGGCGCCGCCTGCTGCGCCTGCGCGACCGCTTTTTGAACGCCGGCAGCCGCGCCGAGTGCCGACGCCGCCGCGAGGGAGGTGCCGGCCAAAAGCATATTGCGTCGGTTCAATCTATTTTGGTCGCCTCTTTCATCCCTAACGCTCATTACGCTCTCCTCTTTCTCTCATGACGCAGCGAAAGCCGACATGGCTGGTCGATGTGTCCACCGCTTCCGCGTGGCGCGCGGCCGGGCGATAGCGGCGGCAATAATTCGGCGCGCAAAGATGCGAGCCGCCTTTGAGAACCTTGCGCGGGATTTTGATATTGGGCAGGCAGGCGTCGTAGCTTGCGTTTTCACGACCGCCGCGCGGATTTTCCGGAATGCAGCAAGACTTCTGCGCGTCGGGCTCGTGCTTGGCAGACCACCAGTCGGCGGTCCACTCCCAGACATTGCCGATCATGTCGTAAACGCCGTAACCGTTTGGCGGAAACGCCGTCACCGGCGAGGTGCGATCGAAGCCATCCTCACATTTATTTTCGTGCGGGAAATTGCCATGCCAGGTATTGGCGCGATGCCGGCCGCCGGGGGTGAACTCGTCGCCCCAGGCGAACTCGGCGCCGTCGAGGCCGCCGCGCGCGGCGAATTCCCACTCGGCCTCGGTCGGCAAATCCTTGCCCGCCCATTTGGCGTAGGCGAGTGCGTCGGTGTAAGCGACGTGCACGACGGGATAATTGTCTAGACCCTGGATGTTGCTCTTCGGGCCGTAAGGGTGCCGCCAATTCGCGTCCTTCAGGAATGCCCACCACGCGCTCCAGTCTTTCAGATCGACCGGACGTCGCGGCGGTGTGAATACGAGCGAGCCGGCATAAAGCATATGCGGCAGCGCGCCGGGATAGCTTTTTGGATCGGGCGGAATTTCGGCAAAGGTGACGTGCCCGGTGGCGCGGACGAATTGCTTGAACTGCCGGTTGGTCACCGGCGTGCGGTCGATCCAGAAGCCGCTGACGGTGACGCGATGGACCGGCGCTTCCTCCGAGTAATGTTTATCTGAGCCCATGCGGAAGGTGCCGCCTGGAATCCAGAGCATATTCGGCGGCGCCGACTGGTCCGGGCGATCGATTGAGGCAACAACGCTATCGTTCAATCATGCCTCGCCAAGGCGCTCGAAGCGGACAGATCTGTCCGCTCCGAGCGCGTTGCATCGTTATCGGTACTGCGGGACGAGAAGAACGACGTTTTTCGCCCACACCGTTCCGTTATCGAATTGGATGGTCATTCCGTCTGTGGAATACACCGCGCCTTCATTCCAGCTTTGCACCCAGATATGGCCGGGATAATCGATCCACGCCCGTGACGGCTGGCCGATTTCATTGACGAGATTGAGATCCCATCCGTTCTGGGTGACAAAGGCTGGACCTACTATGCCGCCTGCGCATCCGGCGATGCATTGAAATTGGCCCGACAGTTCTGGTCCGACGCCGGACGAAACGAGCGGTGTGGCAACCGTCTGCGCAACCGGCGCGGCAACGGCCGTCTGCACAACCGGTTCAGCCGCCATGTTGTAGAGCGGGCGACCGTAATTGAGAGCAACCCGATCTTGGGTCTTTCGGCTGGCCACGACATGATGGCGCAGCGGCCGCATTGTGGGTCGAATTGTGCGCACCGTCTCAACCGTCGAGATAATTTGCACCGGTTGACCGGCCGACACGGCGAACAACGGCGTCTCCCTTATTACCGTTGCGCCCGGCTGGACGATCAAGGTCTGATACGCCTGCGCGACCAGCGCTTGCGCATTCGCGACCGGCGCTGCCGCGACGACGGCAAAGGCCGCGGCGGCAAGAGAGGCGAAGGTTCTCATGGATTCTCTCCACTATGGTTTGGGTAGGATTACTTAAAAACCGACAGCTCACCCCCCACCATCGCCTGCACGACGATCCCCACTTTGGTAGCGACGCACTTAGCTCCTTTTTCCACACCTGCGAGCGACCGCCGCGGTTGCTTCGCAAAAGTGCCTGAACAACCTGCACAATAGTTTGCGCGCGCGGGCCTTTAATTTGATTCAGATCAAGAATCCGGTTTCGAAATCGCGAGCCCGGAGAAATCGGCAGCGTCACAGAGCTGTCATTTTTTTAGGCAGCCGATTTGCTTAATCGAAACGATCAGCATCGATGTCGAGCAACTTCTGCATTTGATCAATGACTTGCGGCAACCTGTGGCCGGCGAGCCACGCTGCGGTCAAATAAATCAAAAATACCAAAAGGTTTAGCAACCTCATCTATCGCAATGAGCTAGCGTTACGTCGGACGTGCTTTTGCTTGAGCGAAAACGGCGATGTGAACCGGGAGACGCTCATGAAACCGAAGCCCAATACGTTGCGCTCGTTCGTTCAGAACGACGACACGCTGCTTGCGGGATCACGCGCCTGGTTCCGCCTCGGCACGGTATTTTTTAGCTTATTCATTGTCATTGCCGGCGCGAGCGGCGATGCGCGGGCCGACGAAGACGGCGTCAGCTTCTGGATCCCGGGCTTTTTCGGCAGCCTGGCCGCGACCCCGCAACAGCCGGGATGGTCGCTGGCCGCGATTAATTATTACACCGACGTGTCGGCCAGCGGCAGCGCCGCGGTGGCCCGGGAAATCAGGATCGGGCGGTTCAACCCCACGATCAATATCAGCGTCAATGCCAACGTCCACGCCAAGGTGGAATTGCCAATGCTGATTCCGACTTACGTGTTTGCTACGCCGTTCTTGGGCGGCCATGCGTCGGCCAGCTTGCTCGGCTTGTACGGCAACAACGACAGTGCGCTGAACGCCACTTTCACAGCAGGCCCGCTCACAAAATCGATTGGCCTGCAGCAAACCACTTCGGGCTTTGGCGATCTCATTCCGCAGTTTGCGGTGCGCTGGAATGCCGGCGTCAACAATTACATGACCTATCTGACCGGCGATATTCCCGTCGGAAAATATAGTTCAACGAACTTGGCGAATATCGGTCTCGGCCATGGCGCGCTCGATGGCGGCGTCGGCTACACCTATTTCGATCCGCAAGCCGGCCACGAATTCTCGGCTGTTGCCGGATTGACCGGAAACTTCAGGAACCCGTCGACCGGATATACCAGCGGTCTCGATTTCCACCTCGATTGGGCCGCCGCGCAATTCTTATCCAAGCAAGTGCTGGTTGGTGTGGTTGGATACCTCTACGATCAGATCACGCCCGATCAGGGCTGCGCGCCGATCATCTGTCCGTTCGAATCCCGCGTCATCGGCATCGGGCCGCAACTTGGATACATCTTTCCGGTCGGGACTATGCAGGGCTATTTCAACATCAAAGGCTACGGCGAGTTCGATAACAATGCCCGGCCGGACGGCTGGAATCTCTGGCTGACATTCGCGCTGTCGCCGGCGGCGCCCGCCGCCCAATCCTCGCCACCGCCGATGCTGACTAAGGCGCCGCGCGGTTGAAGCGTTCACTGCGCCATCCGCAATTTGACCTGAAATGCCGCCGCGAAGAGAATGCCAGCGCGAGCGAACGCGAATAGGCCGTCGCTTGGCCTGGTGCGCATCCAAGCTGATTGGCAGCCCTCAATTTCGGTCACGGAGCGGTGTTATGGAAATCTCAGTGCCGGCCGGCGGCAATGCTTCCACGCTCGAGCAGGCGAAGGCGCGTCCAGGCGCCGGACAACGCAATGCCAGCGAGCTCGATGCCTGGCTCGAAAAAGCCGAGGCGATGGGCGAACTCAAGCGCATCAAAGCCGAAGTCAGTCCCGAGCTTGAAGCGGCGCATATCACTTATCTGGTCGGCCTGACCAAAAGCCCCGCTTTGTTGTTCGAGAACATCACGGGCCATCCCGGCCACAAAGTGCTCTACAACATGATCGGCTGCAATCTGTCGCGCTTCTGCCTGATGATCGGCGAGGAACCGGTCGATCATCCGCTCAAGGCGGTGAAGCTCCTGCAGACCAAGTTCGGACGCAAAATGGCGCCGGTCGAGGTGCCACCCGAACGCGCGGTGTCCAGCCAGAACATCGTCGAAGGCGAGAGCATCGATATCCGCCAATTTCCGGCGCAGCGGATGTGGCCGCTCGACGGCGGCCTTTATCTCGGAACCAACGACGCGGTCATCACCAAGGATCCCGAGACCGGGCGGGTCAATGTCGGCACCTACCGGATGATGATCAAAGGACCGCGCGAGATCGGGGTCTATACCTCGCCGGGCAAGGATGCCGGCGCCGATCGTGACAAATGGTGGAAGATGGGCAAGCCGGCCCCGATCGCGGCGGCTTATGGCATCGATCCGCTGTTGTTTCTCGTCGGCGCCACCAGTCTGCCGAAGACCGAAAGCGAATATGAGTATTACTCCGGCATCAAGGGTTCGCCGATCGAGCTATTCACTTCCGACCTGACCGGGCTGCCGCTGCCGGCGCACGCCGAGATCATTCTCGAGGGTCATCTTTATCCGGACGAGACCTTTGCCGAAGGCCCGTTCGGCGAATTCACCGGCTATTACGGCCGGCCGAGCGGCGCGACGCCATATATGCGGGTCGAGCGCCTGCGCTACCGCAACAACCCGACGCTGACCTGCGCGCTGATGGCCGATGGGCCGTCGAACGAGTGCGGCCTGTTTTGGGCGGCGGCGCGTTCGGCCGGCATCTGGGCCGACCTGCAAAAACTCGGCGTGCCCGGCATCCAAGGCGTGTGGTCGATTCCAGAAGCCGCCGGCTGGGGAATGACGGTAGTGTCGATCAGGCAAATGTATGCCGGTCACGCCGCGCAGGTGATGGCGCTCGCCGCGCAATGCACTGCCGGCGCCTATTTCGGCAAATACGTGATCGTGGTCGATGACGACATCGATCCGACCAATATCGGCCAGATACTGTGGGCGATGGCGACGCGCTCGCGGCCGGCGCAGTCGATCGACATTTTGCGCGAGACCTGGAGCACGTTTCTCGATCCGAGCCTCAACCCGCCGGAAATCCGGCCCTGGGGCTCGAAGGCGCTGATCAATGCCTGCATGGATTACCGGCACATCAAGACATTCTCGCCGCGGACCAAGCTCGATAAGGTCACCTATGACCGCGTGGTGTCGCGCTGGAACGAGCTCGGACTACCCGGCAAGCCGCCGGAAATCACTGTGTTTGAAGGCGGATGACGGAGGACGAAGGTCAGATGATCACTTGACCTCCGACCTCCAATTCACGGGGTACAGCCGGAATTTGGCCCAGTGCAGCGCACAATTTGGCCATGACATTCTATTTGCATGGTCCAGCCTGCAGCGGGTGACCAATCGATCAAACGGCATAGTGGTCGGAAGCTGCAACGCGTGGCCCCGGACAGGGGGTTCGGGGGATGGGGATGTCCGGGGCCACTAGCGCTGACCGGGGGTTGGGGACCAATTAACCGGAGCGCTGAACCGGACTCAATCAACATACACACCTCGTGTATTTGATCGAAATCAAACTTCGATTATCCGTTTGTCACATCGCCGAGAGGTCGGGCGACAGATGTCGGAGGTCAAAGACCGGATGTCGGAGATCAGATGACGGGTAAATTTACACATTGCCTTCTGACCTCTGACCTCCGTCATCTGACCTCTGGGCCCTCAGACCTCCTGATAGACGTCGATCTCGGGCGCGCCGGGAAACAGGTTACGCCAGGTTTGCAAATAGACCTGCATGCGCGGATCGCCGGCGATGCGCTGGCGGCTTAACTCCCAGTCTTCGTCCGCCTCGTATTCGATCTCCTGCACAAATCTGGTTTGATCGTCGACGTTCTGTAACAGGCGAACCTCGGCCTTACCGAACATCTGATAAAACGGCGTGGCGGCCTTGATCATGGCGATCAGCTGCGTGGAATCCGACGTCGGCAGCGTAAACCGCAGCTGCAGGGTCCGCCGCACCTTGGCTTCTTCGTTGCTCATCGGCTGTGTTTCCTTAAAACGACATGAAATTCGACAAAGGCGATCGCTGTCAGCGCGCCGCCGCTTTTTACTTGAACGTGTCGCGGAGCCGGTGCCCGGGATAGACTCCGAGAATTTTCAGCGATTTCGGTTGCGACACGAATTCGAGCTCCTCCAGCGCCAGTTCGAGCGCTCGCTGTTTCGGATGGCCCTGCACATCGACGTAAAATTGCGTGGCGGCGAAGCTGCCATTGACCATATAGCTTTCCAGCTTGGTCATATTGACGCCGTTGGTTGCGAATCCACCAAGCGCCTTGTAAAGCGCGGCGGGAATGTTGCGTACCTGAAAGATGAAAGTGGTAACCACGCGCTTTTCCTTGCGGCTCGCCCATTTTGGCTCGCGCGCCAGCACAACAAAGCGCGTGGTATTGTGTTTGGCGTCGGCGACATCTTTCTTGAGAATGTGAAGACCGTAGATTTTTGCCGCCAGCTTGGTAGCCAGAGCCGCGCGGGTAATGTCGCCGGCTTCGGCGACTTCGCGGGCGGCGCCGGCGGTGTCGGCCGCCACCACCGGCTTAACGCCGAGCTTGCGGATCACGTTGCGGCACTGGCCGAGCGCATGGAGGTGACTTTCGACAGTCCTGATTGTCCGCAGCGTCGCGCCGCGCGGCGCGACGAGCTGATGCTGCACCGGCAGGAACCACTCGGCGACGATATGCAGCTGCGAGGCCGGCATCAGGTGGTGGATGTCGGCTACGCGTCCGGCCACTGAATTGTCGATCGGGATCATCGCCAGCGCGGCGCGACCGCTGCGCACCGCGGCAAAAGCATCTTCGAACGTGGCGCAAGGAAGCGGCGCGTAGTCCGGGTAGGCCTGTCTGCAGGCGATATGCGAGTTGGCGCCCAGCTCGCCTTGGAAAGCGATCTTGCCGCGTTTACTCGCCTTGGTCCCATTCTCGGCCCCGTTCTTGGCCCGCTTTTTGGCGCGCTTTTTCTTGGTCATGACCGCTGTGCTACAGCACGATCTATCTAAAGCAAATTGTCGTTCTATTGTTTTGGTGGAGCATGATCTTTTCGGACCTGCCTTCGCCCGCCGAAGCCTCGAACGAAAGGACTCGCGACTGGCTAGGCTTCGCGCAGGCGGGAAACCGGTTTCCACTTTTCCGGATCATGCTCTAGCATGGCGCGGGCTTTTTCCAAATCCTCGGGCGTGTCGACGCCGAGCGGCACGGTATCGACCAGCTCAACATCAATGCGCATGCCGGCCTCCAGCGCGCGCAGCTGTTCGAGCTTCTCGCGCCGCTCGAGCGGCGACGGCGGCAGCTTGACGAATTTCTCGAGCGCGGCACGGCGGAACGCATAGAGCCCGATGTGATGATACAGCGGCCCCTCACCCGCCGGCGCGACGGCGCGGGTAAAATAGAGCGCGCGCAGCCGCCGCGGCCCGATCGGGGTGCCGACCACCTTGACCACATTCGGATCGCTGCGCTCCTCGGGCGAGGCGATCGCGGCGGCGATCGTCGCGATGTCCACGGCCGGATCGCGCAGCGGCGCAAGCGCCGCGGCAATGGCCGCGGGCGATAGCGTCGGCAGATCACCTTGCAAATTGACGACGATCTTGGCGCTGCCGTCAGCGTCGATCTGCTCCAGCGCCTCATAGATCCGATCCGACCCGGAGGCGTGATCGGCGCGCGTGAGCACGGCGCGCCCCCCGGCCTTGGCTACCGCCGCTGCGATGGCTTCCGAGTCGGTGGCGACGACCACCGGGCCGATCGCAGCCCCCTGCGCCCGGCGCAACACATGCACGATCATCGGCGCCCCGCTGATATCGGCGAGCGGCTTGCCCGGCAACCGGGTCGCCGCCATGCGGGCGGGAATCAAGATCAGAATGTCAGCCATCGCGGCACACAGCCCCTGAGGGTCAAAACTCATTACCCCCTAAGTCCCGAAGGGACGCGACCATAGGGATCACGAGTTTTGACCCTAAAGATCGGGCTTATACGGGTTGCAACCGGCGCGGCAAACCGGCTAATTGTGCGCCGCCCACCACGGCCCGATTACGGGCTCACCACGCCGCCGCCTGCGGAGCGATCAGCGATGAATTCGTTCGAACTCAACAAGATCCTTGGCGCCTTGCTGGGCACCTGTCTGATCCTGGTCGCCATGCATATCGCGGCGGGAGCGATTTTTACCCCAGAGAAGCCAGCCAAACCGGGCTATGAGGTCGCCGTCAAAGAGGAGCAGCCACAGGCCGGCGCAGCTCCGGCAGCGCCCGCGGCGGTGCCGATCGAGAATCTGTTGGCGAGCGCGTCGCCGCAGCGGGGTGCAGACGTCGCCAGGCAATGCCAGGCCTGCCATAACTTCCAGGAGGGCCAGGGCCCGAAGATCGGTCCGGATCTCTATAACGTGGTCGAGCGCAAGATCGCTTCTGCGCCAGGCTTTAATTATTCCGCCGCCTTAAAATCAAAGAACGGCACCTGGGATTTCAATGCGCTGAATACCTGGCTGACCAAGCCAAGCGCCTATGCGCCCGGCACCGCGATGACCTTTGCCGGCTTGTCGAACGATAAGCAGCGCGCCGACGTGATCGCCTATCTCGACACGCTGTCGCCTAATCCGGTGCCGCTGCCAAAGCCGCAGGACGCCAGCGCCACGCCGCCCGCGGCCACCGGCGCCGGCTCGAATCCTCCCGCCGGAGCGCCGGCCAATCCGGCTCCGGGTGGCGCACCCGCGCAGTCGAACGGCTCCGCACCCGCGCAGTCGAACGGCTCCGCACCCGCCAACCACTAGGACGGCCTAACGCCGCGACCCAAGGCTGATAAATAAGGCTGATACATTTTGGCCGGCGACCTTAATTTGTTCACGGGCGCGGCACGTCGCATGCTTTTCGACGCGGTGCACAATTGCACGCTGGTGTCACAATTCAAAAGGCACAATAATGTCGTGCAACATAGCTTTGGCCGATTGAGGAGCATCCGGTGGACCGCCGAACCGTGCTGAAATCTGCGCTACTCGCGACTGCTGCGGGGCGGCTCCCGTTGCCCGACTGGATCGGCGCCGCACGCGCCGAAGACAAGACCTGGCGGCACGGCCTGTCACTTTACGGCGATCTGAAATATCAGCCGGGCTTCAAGCAATTTGAATATGTCAATGCCGCTGCGCCCAAGCGCGGCAGCGCACGGCAGATCGCGCTCGGTACGTTCGACAATTTCAACATCGCGGTCGCCGGGGTGAAAGGCTCGCTCGGCGCCGGCGTCGATCTCGTTTACGAAACGCTGTCGGTCTCCGCGCTCGACGAAGTTTCGAGCGAATATGGTCTGGTAGCGGAGGCGGTGAGCTTTCCGGCCGACTTCTCCTCGGTTTCGTACCGGCTGCGGCCGCAAGCCAAATGGCACGACGGTCAGCCGATCACGCCCGAGGATGTGATTTTCTCGTTCAACTCGCTCAAGCAATACAGTCCACAGCTATCGGCCTATTACCGGCATGTCACCAAAGCGGAAAAAACCGGCGATCGCGAGATCACGTTCGTGTTCGACGCGCCGGGCAACCGCGAATTGCCGCAAATCATCGGCCAGCTCACCGTGTTGCCGAAACATTGGTGGGAAGGAACGGACAAGAACGGCAAGCAGCGCAATATCGGCGAGACCACGCTCGAGCCGCCGCTCGGCAGCGGACCGTATCGCATCAAGGATTTTACCGCCGGTCGCAATATCGTTTATGAGCGCGTGAAGGATCACTGGGGGCGCGATCTGAACGTCTATATCGGAATCAACAATTTCGACGAGCTGCAATTCCTTTACTTCCGCGACACCACGGTCGCCCTCGAAGCGTTCAAGGCCGACACCATCGATTGGCGAAACGAGAACAGCGCCAAGAATTGGGCGACGGCTTACGATTTCCCGGCGGTGTCGGACAAGCGCGTCCTGCTCGAGGAATTCCCGATCCGCAATTCCGGCATCATGCAGGCTTTTGCCTTCAATATCCGCCGGCCGAAATTCCAGGACCCGCGGTTGCGGCTTGCCTTCAATAACGCGTTCGATTTCGAGGAAATGAACAAACAGATTTTCTATAATCAGTACAAACGCATCACCAGCTACTTTGAAGGCACCGAGCTTGCCGCCAGCGGTCTGCCGAGCGGGCGCGAACTCGAGCTCCTAGAAACCGTGCGCGACAAGGTCCCGCCGGAAGTGTTCAAGAAGCCTTACACCAACCCGGTCAACGGCTCGCCGGAACAGATCCGGACCAATCTGCGCGAGGCCTTGCACCTGTTGAAAGAAGCGGGCTACGAGGTGCGCGATCAACAGCTCGTCAACGTAAAGACCGGCGAACCTTATTCGCTCGAACTGCTCGCGGCCGATCCGAGTTTCGAGCGCGTGTTCTTGTTCTTTAAGCCGTCGCTGGAGCGGCTCGGCATCACGGTCGCCGTGCGCACGGTCGACGAGGCGCAATATGAAAATCGCCTGCGCAATTGGGACTTCGACATCATCACTTTTGCCTGGGGTGAATCGCTCACGCCCGGCAACGAACAGCGCGGCTTTTGGGGTTCGCAAGCCGCGGAGCAGCCCGGATCGCTCAACATGATCGGCATCAAGAATCCGGCGGTCGATGCCATGATCGATCAGATCATCTTCGCCAAGAATCGCGCCGACCTCGAAGCCGCCACCCACGCGCTCGATCGTATCCTGTTGTGGAACCACTATGTCGTGCCGCAATGGACCTACGGCAAAGTGCGAACTGCGCGCTGGGACCGCTTCGGCCATCCCGATCCGATGCCGAAATACGGCCGCGCCGCATTCCCGACGGTGTGGTGGTGGGATGCTGCGAAAGCGGTGAAGACGTCAGGGCAGTGATCGCAATTACACGCCATCTATCGCGACGCCGTCTTCTTCTTACGGGCGCCGCCGCCGCGAGTGGCGCGTTTCATCAGCGCGTCACTTCCGCGGCCGCCGCAGAGATGATCGAGTCCCACGGGCTCTCCGCGTTCGGCGACCTTGGCTACCCGCCCGATTTTACGCACTTCCGTTACGTCAATCCGAGTGCGCCCAAGGGCGGCACTTTTTCGCAAATCGGCCCGGATCGCCTCTACAACCAGAATTTCCTCACCTTCAATTCGCTCAACACGTTCATTCTCAAGGGCGATGCTGCCCAAGGCATGGAGCTGACCTTCGCCGCACTGATGGTCCGCTCCGGCGACGAACCGGACGCGATGTACGGCCTTGCCGCGGAGAAAGTCCGCCGCTCGGCCGACGGCCTCATCTATCAATTCTTCCTCCGCGCCGGCGCCAAATTCCACGACGGTTCACCGCTCACTGCGCAGGACGTGGCGTTCTCGCTGAACATCCTCAAAGAGAAAGGTCATCCGCTGATCAGCCAGTCGCTGCGCGATTTCGTCGGCGCCAAGGCGGATGACGACGCTCGCGTCACGGTGATTTTCGCGCCCAAGCGCGCCCGCGACGTGCCGCTATTCGTTGCCGGCTTGCCGATTTTTTCCCGCACTTATTACGCGACGCGGCCGTTCGATCAATCGACATTGGATATTCCACTTGGCTCGGGACCTTACAAAGTCGGCCGCTTCGAACCGGGCCGCTACATCGAATATCAGCGTGTTGCGGATTGGTGGGGCACCGAGCTCCCGGTGGCGCGCGGCCATAATAACTTCGACACGTTGCGGTTCGAATATTACCGCGATCGCGATGTTGGCTTCGAAGGCTTCTCCGCCCAGTCTTATCTGTTCCGCGAGGAATTCACGTCGCGGTTCTGGGCGACACGCTACGATTTTCCCGCAGTGAAGGACGGGCGCGTGTTGCGCGATGAAATACCAGATGACACGCCGTCGGGCGCGCAAGGCTGGTTTATCAATACGCGGCGGCGGAAATTCGCCGATCCTCGTGTACGCGACGCCCTCAACAATGCGTTCGATTTCGAGTGGACCAACAAGACCATCATGTACGGGTCCTATAAACGCACCGTCTCGGTGTTCCAGAACTCCGACATGATGGCGAGCGGCCCACCCACGCCCGAGGAGACGGCGCTGCTCGTGCCGTTTCGCGCGCAATTGCCCGCGGAGGTGTTCGGCGAGCCTTATACGCCGCCGGTGTCCGACGGATCCGGCGAGGATCGTGTCCTGTTGCGCAAGTCGGCGCAGCTCCTTGGCGAGGCCGGCTGCCCGATCCAGAATGGCAAGCGCGTGCTGGCGGATGGGACGCCGTTCACGCTCGAATTTTTGATCGATGAGCCGTCATTCCAGCCGCATCACATGCCGTTTATCCGCAATCTCGAAGCGCTCGGCATCGATGCCAGCCTGCGCATCGTCGATCCGGTGCAATATCGCGCGCGCCGCGACGATTTCGATTTCGACATTACCATCGACCGCTTCAGCGTTTCCTCCACGCCGGGGGATTCGCTGCGCTCTTTTTTCTCCTCCCAAGCCGCGGCGCTCAAAGGATCCAACAATCTCGCCGGCATTGCCGACCCGGCGGTCGATGCCTTGATCGAAACCATCATCGCCGCCGGCTCGCGCCCGGCGCTCGTCACCGCCTGCCGCGCATTGGACCGAGTCATCCGCTCCGGCCGTTACTGGATTTCCAACTGGTACAAGGCGTCGCACTGGATCGCCTATTGGGACGTGTTCGGCCGCCCGCCGGCGCAGCCGCGTTATTTTCGCGGCATCCCCGACATTTGGTGGTATGACTTCGATAAAGGGGCGAAAATCAAGCGGCGGGGCTAGCGACACCGTCATACTTGTCCCAGCCAGCCATGCCTTTATGCTGCGGCGTCCGAGGAAACGCGAACGTCTGTCTGTCGTTTACCATCGAGGGTGCAGCGGTGGATCGCGCCACAAGCGGAACAAGTTCCGGAAAGCCGTCAAACCACTGAGTCAGTAATGACAGTACCGGGCCCATAAAACCCTTATGACCGCTTACATCGCCCGCCGCATCCTGTTCATGATCCCCACGATTTTCGGGATCATGCTGGTCTCGTTCGTGGTGGTTCAATTCGCACCGGGCGGACCGGTGGAGCGCGTGATCGCGCAACTCTCGGGCTCCGATACCGGCGCCACGTCGCGCATTTCCGGCTCCGCCAGCGGCGATTTTAGTTCGCGCGGCGGCGCGGCCAGCGGCGCGGCCGCCGAGGTGAATTCCAAGTATCGCGGCGCGCAGGGGCTCGACCCCGCCTTTATCAAGAGCCTCGAGAAGCAGTTCGGCTTCGACAAGCCGGCTTACGAGCGCTTCTTCATCATGCTGTGGAACTATGTTCGCTTCGATTTCGGCAAGAGCTATTTCCGCGACGTCAGCGTGCTGCAACTGGTCAAGGAAAAGCTGCCGGTTTCGATCTCGCTTGGAATCTGGATGACGCTGTTGAGCTATCTGATTTCGATCCCGCTCGGCATTCGCAAGGCGGTGCGCGATGGCTCGTCGTTCGACATCTGGACGTCCGGCATCATCATCATCGGCTATGCCATTCCGGGATTTTTGTTCGCGATCCTGCTCATCATCCTGTTTGCCGGCGGCTCGTTCTTCCAGATTTTCCCCTTGCGCGGCCTGGTATCCGACGCCTGGTCGCAATTGCCGTGGTGGCAGAGAATCCTCGATTATTTTTGGCACCTGATTCTGCCGATTACCTCGATGGGCTTGGCGGCTTTTGCGACGGTGACGCTTTTGACCAAAAACTCCTTTCTGGAGGAGTTGCGCAAGCAATATGTGCTCACCGCGCGCGCCAAGGGCTGTTCCGAGCGGCAAGTGCTCTACGGCCATGTTTTCCGCAACGCGATGCTGCTGGTGATCGCCGGTTTCCCGGGAGCCTTCGTTTCGGCCTTTTTTGCCGGCTCCTTGTTGATCGAGACGATCTTCTCGCTCGACGGGCTCGGCCTGTTGAGCTTCGAAAGCGTACTCAACCGCGATTATCCGGTGGTGTTCGCAAACCTCTACATTTTCGCGCTGGTCGGGCTTGTCGTTAACCTGATTTCCGATCTCACCTACACCTGGATCGATCCTCGCATCGATTTCGAGACGCGGGAGGTGTGAGGTGGACGTCAAGCTCGAGGCTGAAGAAAAGATCAGACTTCCGCAAAGCGCGTTCAGCCGGGAAGAGCTGCGCCCGGATGCCGAGCCCGCCGGCCCGATGGGGATCACCGCGCCGCCGCGCGGATTCGAATTCTCGCCGCTCAACGCGCGGCGCTGGCGTAATTTCAAGGCCAACCGCCGTGGTTATGTGTCGCTTTGGCTCTTTCTGGTGCTGTTTATCATCTCGCTGTTCGCCGAGTTCATCGCCAACGACCGGCCGCTGTTCATTCACTTCGACGGCAAAAACTTCGTTCCGGTTTTCGTGACCTATCCGGATACCGAATTCGGCGACACGCTCGGCACCGCCGCGGACTACCGCGACCCGTACTTGCAGCGGTTTCTCGAGGAGCATAACGCCACCGTGATCTGGGCGCCGATCCGTTTCTCCTATCGCACCATCGACGATCGGCCGCCCTCGGCATTTCCGTCAAAGCCGACGTGGCTCCTTAATCAGCGCGATTGCGACTTCGCGGTCAAAAACGGCTACACCCCGTGCGGTTTGCTGGAAATGAACTGGGTCGGCACCGACGATCAGGGCCGCGACGTGCTGGCGCGGCTGATCTACGGTTTCCGCATCTCGGTGCTGTTTGGGCTGATCCTGACCGTGGTTTCCTCGATTATCGGAATCGCCGCCGGCGCGGTGCAGGGCTATTTCGGCGGCTGGACCGATCTGCTGTTCCAGCGCTTCATCGAAATCTGGACGTCGGTTCCGGAGCTTTATCTGCTCCTCATTATTTCTTCGGTGCTGGTACCTGGCTTCTTCGTACTGCTCGGCATCCTGCTTCTGTTCTCCTGGGTGCGGCTCGTCGGACTGGTGCGCGCCGAATTTCTGCGCGGCCGCAATTTCGAATATATCCAGGCGGCGCGCGCGCTCGGCGTCTCCAACCGAACCATCATGTTCCGCCATCTCTTGCCCAATGCCATGGTGGCGACGATGACGTTTCTGCCTTTCATCATGTCGTCGTCGGTCATGACGCTCACCGCGCTCGATTTTCTCGGCTTCGGCCTGCCGCCGGGCTCGCCCTCGCTGGGCGAACTACTTTCCCAAGGCAAGGCCAATGTCCACGCGCCCTGGCTCGGGCTGACCGGCTTCTTCACCGTCGCGCTAATGCTGTCGCTGTTGATCTTCATCGGCGAAGCGGTGCGTGACGCATTCGATCCGCGCAAGACCTTTGCATGACAGACCATCTCCTCTCCGTGCGAGATCTCTCCATCGCCTTCCGCTCCGGCGGCCGCGAGACGCTGGCCGTGGACCGGATCTCGTTCGACATCGCCAAAGGCGAGACGCTGGCGCTGGTCGGCGAATCCGGCTCCGGCAAATCGGTCACCGCACTGTCGATCCTGCGGCTCCTTCCCTATCCGGCGGCGCGGCATCCCTCCGGCACGATCAATTTCAAAGGCACCGATTTCCTTCAGCTTAACGAACGCCAGATGCGCCGCGTGCGCGGCGACGATATCAGCATCGTGTTCCAGGAGCCGATGACCTCGCTCAACCCGCTGCACACGATCGAAAAGCAGATCGGCGAGATTTTGCTGTTGCATCGCGGCCTGACCGGACTCGCGGCGCGCGAGCGGACCATCGAAGTGCTGACCCAGGTCGGCATTCCCGACCCGCAGACGCGGCTCAAAAGCTACCCGCATCAACTCTCGGGCGGCCAGCGGCAGCGCGTGATGATCGCGATGGCGCTCGCCAACGAGCCCGATCTGTTGATCGCCGACGAACCGACCACCGCGCTCGACGTCACGGTGCAGGCTCAGATCATCGCGCTGTTGAAGGATCTTCAGGCCAGGCTGCACATGTCGCTGTTGTTCATCACCCACGATCTCGGCATCGTGCGCAAGATCGCGCAGCGGGTCTGCGTGATGAAAGACGGCAAAATCGTCGAACACGGCGCGGTCGCACAAGTTTTCGCCGCACCGGAACATCCCTATACCCGCGCACTGCTTGCCGCCGAACCGAAGCCCGATCCGGCGCCGCCGCAGCCCAATGCCCCGATCGTCATCGAGACCAAGAACTTGAAGGTCTGGTTTCCGATCACGAGCGGGCTGCTGCGCAAGGTAGTCGGCCACGTCAAAGCTTGCGACGGCTTGAACATCGAAGTGCGCAAGGGCGAAACGCTCGGCGTCGTCGGCGAATCCGGCTCGGGCAAGTCGACGCTCGGCCGCGCCATTTTGCGGCTGATCTCGTCCGAAGGACTGATCGCGTTCATGGGTCACGATCTGCAGGGGCGGACGTTTAAGGAAATGCGCCCGTTCCGCCGCAACATGCAGATCGTTTTTCAGGACCCCTACGGTTCGCTCTCGCCGCGCATGTCGGTTGCCGAGATCATCAAGGAAGGCCTGAAGGTCCATCATCCGCGCATGTCCGAAGACGAGCGCGACCGCCGCGTCATTCAGGCGCTCAACGACGTCGGGCTCGATCCCGAGACACGGTTTCGCTTTCCGCACGAATTTTCCGGCGGGCAGCGGCAGCGCATCGCGGTGGCGCGGGCAGTCGTGCTCGAGCCGAGCTTCATCGTGCTCGATGAGCCGACCAGCGCGCTTGATATGCTGATACAAGCGCAGATGGTCGATTTGTTGCGCGACCTGCAGAAACGGCGCGATCTGACCTATCTGTTTATTTCCCACGATCTGCGCGTGGTCGCGGCGCTGGCGAGCCGGCTATTGGTCATGCGGCACGGCGTGGTGGTCGAGGCCGGCGCCGCCGCCGACCTGTTCCGCAATCCGCAGACCGATTACACGCGTGCGCTGTTCGCCGCCGCCTTCAATTTAGAAACCGCGCCCGAGGGCGTGGTGGCGCAGTGATCGGACGGCGATCTGGCGGTCGATTCGCTGGACGCATTTGAAGGCGATCGTCATGCCCGCACATAGCCGTTCGCAGAACGGCGTCGCTTCGCTCGCCTATGGCGGGCATCCACGTCTTCATCCGTCTCGCACAAAAGACGTGGATGGCCGGGACGAGCCCGGCCACGACGATGGAGATTGGATCTCACGCCTCGGTGTCACTTCAAAGGCGGATTAATTTTCCCTCGAATGTTGCTATCAACTAAGCGGAGTTGCCCGCACTTGCGTCGCGCAAACATTGCTCGTGCCAGATACCGGGTATCCCCTGTAATTTATAAAGTTCATCGCCGCCGTGATAAAAGCTGACCGATTCGACCAGCGCGACCCGATCGGCATAGTCCAATTGCTCCGGTTGCAACTTGTTGTGATGCGCCCAGGCGCGCATGAATTCTTCAAGCCTCCCGCGAGACGCAATTCGCACCCGTGAGCCCGCGGGATATTCGGCCTTATAAGGTCCTCGTGACTTACCCATCGATGAATTTCCCTGTCGCGGTCGCGATGAACGGACTTGCTCGCCGCGACCTAAAACCCGAACAATTTGGTCGGATTGTCGACGAGCATGAGCTGACGCGTTTTCGCGTCCGGCGCGATCTCGGCGATCAGATCGACCAGCTGGCCGTCGTTCGGCACGGCACTGTGGTTGGGATGCGGCCAATCGGTGCCCCAGACGACGCGCTGCGGCGCGTGCACGGCGAGCGCGCGCGCGAACGGCACCGCGTCCGCGTAAGGATAGTTTTGCTTGGTGATGCGGTCGGTGCCCGACAGCTTCACCCATACATTGCCGCGGTCGAGGAGCCGGCGCAGCACTGAAAACGCCGCGCCGTTGAGCCCTTCGGCAACGTCGATGCGGCCGATATGGTCGATGACGACGGCGGCATCGACCGAAGTGATGAAGTCGTAGTGCTCGCGTATCCCCTGGCCGCCCAGATGCATGGCGATATGCCACCCGTACGGCGAGACCGCCTCGATAATCTGACGCATGTCCCCGTACGGCATCGGCGCGCCGAGATGAGCGAAATGAAAATGCAGGCGGATGCCGCGGACACCGGCGTCGTCGAGCCGCTCGACCTCCGCCGCCGGCGTATCCGGTTTGAGCAATGCAACGCCGCGATAGCGGCCGGCTCCGGCGGCGAGGAGATCGAGCAGCACGGCATGGTCGCTGCCGTGGCAGGTCGAATGCACGAACACGCCGCGCTCAAAGCCGAGAAAATCATGCAGCCGGAACAGATCCTCCTTGGGCGCATCGGCGGGCGTGAACGGCCGGTCCGGCGCGTAGGGAAACTTGCGATGTGGTCCGAACACATGGAAATGCGAGTCGCAAGAAAGCGGCGGCAATTTCAATGCCGGCCTTTTCGGATTCGCATCCGGCGGCGCAATCGTTGGCGTGAGATCGTCGGGACGAATGGACATCGAATATTCCTGTCAATGTAGCCCGGATATCGCAACGCGATATCCGGGAGAGATATCACTCCCGGATCAATCGCAGCGCGCGGTCATGCCGCCGTCGACGACAATCTCGGTCCCGGTGATGAAGCGCGCTTCGTCGGAGGCCAGAAACAGCACCGCATGTGCGGTATCGCGGCCGTCGCCCATGAAGCCGAGCGGAATTCGCGCCACGCGGGATTTGAGCAGCGCTTCGACGTCGCCGCCGGTGCGCTGCTTGGCGAGCCGCGCCTCGACCATCGGCGTATGCATCTGACCCGGCACCACGGTGTTCACCCGGATGCCGTTCTTGGCATATTGCACGGCGGTGACGCGCGAGAATTGAATCACGGCGGCCTTGGACGAGGCGTAGCCGATTTGCGGCGAGCCGGTGTAGCGGGCGCCGGAAGTGGACGCAGTATTGACGATGGCGCCGCCGCCTTGCGCGGCCATCACCGGGATGACGTGGCGGCAGGTGAGAAACACGCTTTTAAGATTGTAATCGATCTGCCGGTCGAAATTTTCTTCCGACATTTCGGCGACACCGCCGGCCGCCGAGCCGCCGACATTGTTGACCAGAATATCGATGCGGCCGAATCTTTTGCGGCACGCCTCGGTCATGGCGGCGACCTGCGCGTCTTCGAGCACGTCGCAGACATGGGTGGCGATCTCGCCGTCATTGCCGACGCGCGCCACCGTCTCGGTCATCGAGTCCGCGTTCTTATCGACCGCGAAAACTTTGGCGCCCTCGCGCGCGAACAGCACCGCGGCGGCGCGGCCATTGCCCCAGCCCGGCCCGACGCACCCTGCCCCGACAATCAGCGCAACCTTACCCTCGACCCGTCCCGCCACGTGCATGTCCCTCTTTGCGAGCGCGCGGATGGTAGAGCATGATGTGCAAAAGTGGAACGGTTTGCCCAAAGATTTGCGGCAACATATCTGGGAGGAGCCCAATGCGGCGCCTGTTCGCGATTGCGATCGTTCTCGCGGCGGCAGCGGGCGTACTTCGCATCGCGCAGGCGCAACAGACCTATCCCGCGCGCACGGTTCGGCTCATTCTGCCGTTCGGCGCCGCCAGCGCCACCGATATAACCGCACGGCTATTGGCTGATCGGTTAACCACGCGCTGGGGCAAGCCGGTCGTAGTCGAGAATCGCCCGGGCGGCGATGGTCTCGTGGCGCTCAACGCTTTCCTCGGCGCGCATGATGACCATACGCTGTTCTTCGGCCCTGCTTCGACATTCCTCGTCCACCTCTATGACGAAGAGAAGTCTCCGTATGATCCACGCGATGTCATGCCGATCGCCCAAGTCTATGTCACCGTGCTGGCGATCTCAGTTCCGATGTCGCTCAATGTCGGCACGATGGACGAACTGATCGCGCTGGCGCGCGCGCAGCCGGGCAAGCTCAACGCCGCCGCTGCCACCGGCAATTCCGACTTTCTGATCTTCGGTTTCATCAAATCGATGGGCCTGCAAATCGCGAAAGTGCCGTATCGCGACATCATGCAGGCGCCGAACGATCTCGCCGAAGACCGCATCCAGATTCTTTCAAGCTCGCTCGCGGTTGCCCAGCCGATGATGCGCGCCGGCCGTATCAAGGTTCTGTTGGTGACCAGCAAGCGGCGCGCGCTTGGCGCTCCGGAGCTGCCGACCGCCGCCGAGGCCGGATACCCGGCGCTGACCATGGAAACCGCCGGCGGATTGTTCGGGCCGCCGCAAATGCCCCCGGAATTGCGCGAGAGCATTGCCAGCGAATTGCGCAAAATTGCCGAGGACGATCCGATCATCGGCCAGCGGCTTGCCGATACCGGTCAGATCATGACGCTGCGCGGGCCTGCGGACTTCGCTCGCAGCGTGGCGGAGCAAAACGATCAGCTCGCCGCCATTGCCAGGATACTTGGCCTCAAGGGCGCGCAAAAATAGCGATTCTTATTTGAGCATGATCTTATCCGAAAACCGGTATCCACTTTTCGGGATCATGCTCTAAGCCGCCGCACGCTGGTGATCTCGCTTCCCGCGCCGCGGATGCGCGCGATCGCTTCGACCGCCGGCTCGACGACGACCGCCATGTGAAAGGCATTGGCGTGCACGAGGCTATCGCGGTCGCGCGCGATCGCCACGTGTCCGGCCCAGAAGATCAGATCGCCGCGCTCGAGCTTGAACGATGGCGCCTTGTGATCGACCGTCCCGCCGAGCGCGCGTTCCTGCATGTCGCTGTCGCGCGGGCATGGCAGGCCGCAGGCGGAAAGCGCAATCTGGACGAGGCCGGAGCAATCGAGGCCGAGCGCGGTCTTGCCACCCCACAGATACGGCGTGCCCACAAATCGCTCCGCCACCGCGACGAAATCCCGCTCCCTATCGCCGATCGGTTTCAGATGCGCCGCCGGCACGTAACCGCCCGACGGCGTGACCGCCAAGCGATCGTCTATGCGGGCAATGTTGAGCGCGGCGCCGAACGGCAGCGCTTCGAGCGGTGCCAATTTGATCGAAGGCCCGGGAAAAACAAACGTGCGCAACGCCGCGACTTTGTGGGTCGGCGCCGGACCCGGCGGCGCCAGCGCCGCGCTCGGCAGCCAGCCGACATAATGGTCGCCGGCAAGCTGGCCCCAAACCCAGCCTTCGGCATTGGCGTCGTAGACGAAGACGCGCTCGCCCCTCAGCGCTTCGGTGTCGAGCGGCGCGTCGGGCCGCGGCTCGCGGCGAAGCGGCGCCTGCGGCGCAATGACCTCCATCGCTCGTTCTTCGACAAAGCGCGTCGCTTTAACCTTGCCTTCGAGATGTTTTGCCGCGAGGTCGTCGCGCCATGGCGTCACCCTCCGATCAAGCGCCGGCATCGGCTTAAGCATAGCGCGCGGCCAGCAATGCATAGAGCGCGCGCGCCGCCTGACATTCGCCGCCTTCCGGGCGGCCCGATTTGGCAGTAGCCGTCCAGGCAAACAGATCGAAATGCACCCAGGATTCGGCGGCGACGAAACGGCGCATGAACAGCGCCGCGGTAATGGCGCCGCCCTGGCTGCCGCCGACATTATTGATGTCGGCGACCTTGGACTCGAGCATCGACTCGTAAGGCCGCCACAGCGGCAGCCGCCACAGCGGATCGTTTTCGGCTTTGGCCGCGTGCATTAATTCATCGGCAAGGCGATCGTCATCGGTGAAGAAGGGCGTCACGTCCGGTCCGAGCGCAACACGCGCCGCGCCGGTGAGTGTTGCAAAATCGGCGATCAGCGCCGGCTTGTCCTCATCGGCGAGCGCCAGCGCATCGGCCAGGATCAGCCGACCTTCGGCGTCGGTGTTGCCAATCTCGACCGTGATACCCTTGCGCGAGGTGTAGATATCGCGTGGGCGGAAGCTCGATCCGGCAATGACGTTTTCGACCGCGGGTATCAGTACCCGCAGACGAATTTTCAAGCCGCCGGCCATGATCATGTGCGCCAGCGCCAATGCGGTCGCCGCGCCGCCCATGTCCTTCTTCATGTTGAGCATCGCGGTCTCCGGCTTGATGTCGAGACCGCCGGTGTCGAAGCAGACGCCCTTGCCGACGAGTGTCACGCGCGGGTGGTCGGCCTCGCCCCAGGCCATGTCGATCAGCCGCGGCGCGGCGGCGGCGGCGCGGCCGACGGCGTGGATCAGCGGAAAATTTTGTTCCAGCAATTCGTCGCCGACCACGGCGGTGATCGTCGCGGCGTGGCGCGCGGCGAGCTTGCGCGCCGCCTGTTCGAGCTGCGCAGGACCCATGTCATTGGCTGGCGTGTTAATGAGATCGCGCGCCAGCGTCACGCCGTCAACGATGCGCTCGAGCTCCTCGCGCGCGATGCTTTGCGGCAGATCGAGCTTGATCGATCGCGGCTCGGCTTTGCGATAGCGCGTGAAACGATAGGCGCCGAGCGCAAAGGCAAGCGCGGCGAGCCGCGCATCGGGCGGCTCGTTGGCGAAACGGTAGATGCCGTCCGGCAAATGATGCGGCAGTCGGCCGGTCAGAAACGGATCCTTGGCACCATCCTTGGCATCGTCGGCGCCCTCGACGCCGAACAGAACGCCGCCGAGCGCGCGGCCACCATCGGCGTTACCGGGAAGCAAAAGGTAGCGTCCCGCTTTGGGTTCGAACCCGGCGGCCTTCGCGAACGCGCTTGCCGCCGCGCCGATCGCGCGCTGCACGTCGGGATAGTTCGCGCTGGTGACGAACCAGATCGGAATGGCCTCGGTCGCCGCGCGTACGCTGAAGATCGAATCCATTGATCGCCCTTTGCGCGAAAGTCATCCGCGAAAGTCACGCTCTGCTAGCACGCCGGCCGAAGGCCGTGAAGCAACAGCCGGATTTCACGGCAGCGCGAGCAACATGCCACTCGACCGTGGCGCGCATCGAGAATCGCTGAGTGCGCCAGTCTTAGTACGCCAGTCTTAGTACGCCAGTCTTGGTGCACCAGTCTCAGTGCGCGAGCGGCTCCGGACGAACCTGGATGTGCACGGCAAGCGGCGTCATGCCTTTGCCGCCCTCCTTGAGCCAGGGTGTGCGATCTCCTTCCGACGACCACAGGCCCCTGCCCTTCCAACCGGCTTGCGGATCGTCGATGCGGGCGTCGAGACCCTTGGCATAGAAGCCGAGCGGATAAGGCACGCGCAGCGTCACCATCTTGCCGTCGACCAAAGCGGCGAAGCCGTCGTTTTCGTTGGCGGTCGAGATCGGCACGTCATTGCCGAGACCAACCGCGTTGTGCTGATCGACCCAGGTGTAGTAGCTGGCCTCGGCGCTGTTGTCGCCGATGCCGGCAAAACCCGGCCCCGGATATTTGTAGAACGTCCAACCCTCCGGGCAATGATCGCCGGTTGCGGTTGGGCCGTTAAGCGGCCCTTTGCATTTCGAACGATCGAAGCTGCCGAGATGGCCGCTCGCGAGCGAAACCCAGACCACGCCCTTGGAATCGATGTCGCCGCCGCGCGAACCGAAGCCCGGCATCGGAATGTTGTAGATCTCCGACAACTTGGTCTTTGGATCGAACCGCAGCACACCGGCCCGGCCGGCGAAGACATTGACGGTGTACCAGATGGAGCCGTCCACCGGATTCGGCATCACCGCGTAGCTGCCCGATCCGACGACTCGCATGTCTTTGTTCGGGTCCCTGGGCTGGTCAGGCTGGGTATATTCGTCGAGCTTGCCGTTGCCATTGGTATCCAGAACGTATGGCGCCCAGCCTTGCGCCTTCTCGGCGTCACCGGTCTCGTCGAAGACCTTAGTGTCGAGCCAGCCTGCGACTGGGCCGCCGCCGCTCGTCCACAATGTGTTGTGGTCGTCGAAACCGAACTGCAGATGATGGGTGTTGAAACAGGTATCGACGAACGTAAACTTTTCCGTTTTTGTATCGAACATCGCCAGTTGCCGCTCACTGGTGTCGATCGGGAACGCTTTGGCGTATGGATTTTCTGAGCCTTTCCGGCAGAACGCCGGCGTGCCGGGCGCATGATTGGTGCCCGTCAACCACAGTCTGCCTTTAGCATCGAACATGTCGTTGTGATTATCGAACTTGGTGTCCCAGATCTTCTCCATGCCCCAGTACGCCGACGCTGCGAGCGGCTTCTCGATCGCTGAATGTCCCGGGCCGAGGGCCTCAGGCACGTCGGCGCCTTCCGGCGGCGTGACGTAACCGACCTTCGCCGTTTTCGGATCGAGCACCGGCAGATGGTCGGTCGCATATTCCGGCGAGCCGTAAAGCGCACCGTAACTGTTCACGGTGGGATTGCGCTTGTCGGACGAAATCAGGTCGTGGAGATATTGCTTCTCGTTGCCCCAATCCCACGTCGTCACGACGACATTGCGCTCGACGCCTTGCGGCCGCGTCGGCTTGGCGAATGGTAATTCGCCATGGGCGATGCGATCGGTCCAGTCGCCGAAATATTTGAACGGCACGCCGCCGAGCTTGCCAGCCACGGGATTCACCATCAAAGGCGCCGCCTGGCCGGCCTGGATGCGCCGAATCCAGGCATCCTCGCCGCTCTTGAACTCGCCCAGTGCCGCAGGGACAGTCCGCGTCGCCAACTGCCCGAGCTGATGACAGCCGACGCATGATTGGTTCTTCATCGTCGTGAGCCAATCGACCTGGGTGATGTTTTCCGGAATGTCGCTCTTGCCGCCGAACTGATCCTTGTCCGGTATTTTCAACATCGCGTACCAATAGATCGCCGGATAATATTGTGCGGCGGCGGCATCGTTCGGTGCCGGGATGGCGGTCAGATTAAGCTGTTGCCCGGGGACAGCGTCGACTTTCGGCGAATCGATCAGTCCATAGCCGCGGATCCAGACCTGATATTTTGCCTTTGGCAGATCGGGAACGACATAGCGGCCTTGGTCGTCGGTCACAACCATTTTGGCGTACCGCGTCGGCAGGTCGCGGGTTTCCGCGATCACCCAGGCGCCGGCTTCCGGCCCGTGCGGGCCGGTGACCACCCCGCCAATGTCGTCGCCATCGATCGCCACGCGAGTCTGGGCCTCGAGCGACGCTGGGTTTGCAAGCAAAGATCCGGTAACGGCAAATACTGCCGCAAAAAACGCCCGCCGCATCGCAATTCCTCCCTTACACGAACCGATCTTCTTCGGATCAGCGATTACTGAAACGCGTTTGCCTCTTTATCCATTCACACGCCGTTCAACGTCGCCTTCACGCGTTCCGGCGTAAATGGAACGGTGCGCAGCCGCGCGCCAGTCGCGTCGAACACCGCATTGGCCAGCGCCGCGGCCACGGTCGTACAGGCAGCCTCGCCGGCGCCGAGCGGTGGTTCGGTTGGCCGGTCGATCAGCACGATGTCGAGCTTGGGAACGTCCGGGAAGCGCAGGATCGGATAGCTGCTCCAATCGACGCTCGTGACCCGCGAGCGATCGAACTGCACCTCCTCCATCAACGCACGGCTGAGCGTTTGCAGGATGCTGCCTTCCACCTGCGCCCGTGCGCCGTCGGGGTTGATGATCTGGCCGCAATCGAACGCGCAAGCCACTCGCTCGACTTTGATCCGGCCGCTGGAGCGCTCGACCGCGACCTCCATGCCCATCGCCACATAGCTCTCGCTGTGTTTGTAATGGACGTAGGCAAAGCCGCGACCATGCGCGAGCGCCGCATTCCGGTTCGGTGAAGGCGACGGCCGCGATTGCCAATTCATCAGCGCTGCGGTCCGCCTGATCACCTCGGTCCCGCGTTTGTCCTCCAACCCGCGCAGCCGGAATTCGATCGGATCGAGCCCGGCCGCGGCTGCAAGCTCGTCGGTGAAGCTCTCGACGGCGAAACAATTGGCCGGCTTGCCCGGCGAGCGGATCGGCGCGGGACGCAGCGGCGTATCTTTGAGCCAATGGACCAGCACCTGAACATTGTCCGCGGCATAGGGCGGATCGGCATTCTGCGAGATCAATCCCGGCTGCAGCCCGCGCACATCGTCAAGCCCGGCCGCTACCGGCGCCAGTAGTGGAATATCCGGCAAGCCCCGCGTCGTTTGCGGCAGCCACATTTCGGTGCGCCAGGCGAGGATGCGCCCGCTTGGATCGACCGCGCCTGACATATCGAGGAGCTGCGGCGGACCCTTTGGATCCCAGCCATGTTCATCCTCGCGCGACCATTGCACGCGCACTGGACGGCCCACCGCGCGCGCGAGGATCGCGGCGTCGGCGGCGGCGTCTTCATGACCGTTCATGCCGTAACAGCCGGCGCCGTCGAGGTAGATGAGCCGCACCGCTTCCTCGGGCAACCCGAGGAAGTGCGCAAATGTTTTGCGATTGCCATGCGTGCCCTGTGACGCGGTCCATACTGTCGCGGAATCATCGGTCACATCGGCGACCGCGCAGGACGGGCCGATCGAGGCGTGGCTCTGCATCGGCCAGAAGTAAGTGGCGCTGCGCGTCATCGCACCCGGTGGATTGCCGACCGCGCCCCGTCCACGAGCAACCAGGACCTCATCGGTGATGTCGCGATCGGCGCGCAGAGTTGCAGCGAGCTTGTCTTGCTCCGGAAGGCCGGACCAGGAGGTCCATTGCGCGTGCAAAGCGCGGGACGCCCGCACCGCCGCCCATTCATCATCGGCGACGACGGCGAGAAAATCCTTGATCCGCACCACCTTTGCGCCGGGGAGATTTTTGATCGAGGCTTCGTCGACCGCGATCAGTTTGGCGCCGATCGCCGGCGGCCGGATCACGCGCGCATGAGCCATGTCCGGTAGACTGAAATCCTGCATATAGGTGAAAGTGCCCGTGCATTTGGCGGGCACGTCCGGCCGCAGCAGCGGCCTTCCTACCAATGTGTAGGTCGCGGGATTTTTAAGCGGGACCTTAGGATTGAGCTTGAGATTGAAGCTGCGGGTGCCGATGAGATCAGCAAAAGGAATTCCCGCCCCGCCGTTTTTGGGCCGGACCTCGCCATCGGCTGCAACAAGATCCTCGGCGGCCATGTTGAGCCGTTGCGCGGCAAGCGCGATGAGCGCTTCGCGCGCGGTCGCCGCGGCGCGCCTGATCTGCATGCCACCGCGCTGAATGCCGTTCGATCCCGACGTCCGCCCCTGGTCAGGCGTGAGCGCGGTGTCGCCTTCGACATAGTTGATCTTCTCGACGCCGATCGCGAGCTCCTCGCCGGCGATCTGGCGCATGGCGATGCGAAGACCCTGGCCGAGATCCACTTTGCCGCAAAACAGCGTCACGGTGCCGTCGCCATCCACGGCGAGGAAGGAATCCAGCTCCTTGGGATCGAGCATTCGCGGCGCCGGCGTGGTGCCCTCGGCGCGGGTTTGCAAACCGGCGAGCGCGAAGCTCACCGTCAGCGCGCCGGCTTTAAGCATTGTGCGGCGCGTGAGCGCCCGTCTTGCAAGTGGCGCTGTAATTGCCGACATGTCAGCCTCCCCGTCCCGAAGCCGACATCACCGCGCGGACGACGCGCACATGTGTTCCGCACCGGCAGAGATTGCCGGCGAGCGCGGCACGGATGTCGTCTTCTGTCGGTTTCGGCTTTTCGGCAAGAAGCGCGGCGGCGCTGATGATCATACCGCTGGTGCAGTAGCCGCATTGCGGCACCTGCTCTTTGATGAAAGCGGCCTGCACCGGATGCGGCGCCGCAATCGATCCGAGCCCTTCGAGGGTGACGACCGACTTGCCCTGCGCATTTGCAATCGTCTCAAGGCAGGATCGCGTTGGGCGTCCGTCGAGGAGCACACTGCAGGCGCCGCACTGGCCAAGACCACATCCGAATTTAGTCGCGGTGAGCCCCAGCCCGCGCAAACCGTAAAGCAGCGGCTGATCGGGATCCGACGACTCGATTGTGCGCTCGACGCCGTTGATACGAACCCGGTATCTGGCTATCTCGCTAGCCATTTGTGGGCACCTCTTGTTGGCGTGCGGCCATAGCAGCTTTACAGAAATCGGAGCTTCTCGGAACTGTTCCCAAAGCAAGCGAGAACTGCGTTTGTGGCACATGCCGAGCGGCGGCCTCCCAGGACACCACGGGTGTTTGCGTTTGGATTTTGAACTAGATCAACGGAACAAACCGCTCGCCCGTTATCCTCACTCTGCTGAACCGGCGGGGAGACGGGCCATGACTGTGCCGGCAAATTCTTGAAGGCGAGGACGCTGACGGAGTTTACTTCCCTGTAAGGTCTTGATCTCGGCTCAAGCATCGAGTCCTGACGCATCCCGCATCACAATATCCCCGTATTCAATCTCCTTAAGGACGCAAAGCGGGTGTGGCGCAGACATCCGCCGTCACGCCTCTTGAGGTCAAACGGGAATAAATTTCGCTGAGCTCAGATCGCCTCGGCAGGAAATCGCGATAAATTTTTAATAACGCGATTGTGAGGAAAACGTGAAACAGCGTCGACCAAGTGGTGCAGTTTTAGAAAAACACCTCGCAAAAATCGTCGCGCAGTCCTCTGCGAAGCACATATACGTTTTTCGCTGCAATGAGAGTGGCCTTTACGCATTCACCACCGACCGTGAAGGTCGCATGCTGCCTTCGCAGATGTATCCGCAAATTACCTGGCGATTTGAGCACACAGTGACGTTTCGGTTGGACGGAAATTCAAGGCGCGACCAAATTCTGAGAGTAACACTTGATGGCGTCGCAGAACGCGGTTTTCATCTGATTCATGCGGCGCTTTACGGAGAATTGCTTGGCTTCATCACACAGCATTCTGCAGCGGCTCCTTGATTCCTATCTGCTGGTTGCGAACACGACACCCCGCTCGCTTTGCGAGAACAGCATGGAGATTACCGCCCCCAGCGGGCGCTCGCCGCGCGCAACGCGCGGATTTTGAGACATGCCGTGAGACATGCGGATTGATCCTAGCTGCAATTAAAAAAACAAGGAATAAAACGCGACGAATTCCGATCGTCGCGGCATGGGGCTAATACCGCCGCTCAACGGCTTGCGACTCTTTGAAGCCGCCGCTCGTTGCGGCAGTTTTAAACTCGCCGCTCAGGAATTGAGTCTAACGCCGGGGGCAGTTAGCCACGGCATCAGCTCGCTTGAAGAATGGCTCGACGTCGAGCTTTTTGATCGTAAGCGCGACTTGGTCCTTACCCCGGCCGGGCTCGACTATCTATCGTATGTCGGCGAAGCGATGTTGATGATCGCGAAGGGTACCAGCGAACTGTTGACGATCGCAAAGGGTACCAGCGAACTACCGGCCACTGATCAGAACACGCAGGATTCGCCCGCGCTACCATCCGATTAAAGACTGCCAAGCCCAGGCGGAGCGCGGCACATCATGCGGGCGCGCAACCGCGCAATACAACACCGCAGCCGATGCAACGCCAGTTTACCGAGGTTGGCGCGTCGCGGTATGGCTCGTGATCGCGCTTGTCGCGCTGAACGTTGTTTCAACCCTGTTGGAATGCGGATTCGCTGCCTGCCCCGACAATCCGGCCAACTATCAATTGCTCAAGGGTACGCGCTGAGAACAGGCGTGGCTCCGGCCATCACAGCCACGGCATCAACGAGGCGTGGATCACGTCGGCCACGCCCTCGCCGCCGACCGAGCGGATGGCGAGATCGACCTCGTCGAGCCCGAAACGGTGTGTCGTGATCAGCTCGAGCGGGAAGCGCTTGGAGGCAAGCTGTGCTAAGGCGAGCTCGCAGGCCTTGTAGCTGTGACCGCGCGCGCTCTTCATGGTGATGAATTTCACCGTGAACTTTTCCAGCGGAAAATTCGGGAACTGCGCCATCTCGCCCTGGGCAACAATCACCCCGCCTTTGCGTTTGAGCGCCTCGATACCGAGCAGCATCGGAATGGTGCCGGCGCCGGCGGTGCAGTCGAGCGAGACATCGACGCCCTTGCCCGCGGTGATCGCCATGATGCGGGCGAGCGGATCCTCCTTGTTGACGTCGATGACGTGATCGGCGCCAAGCTTCTTGGCGACGTCAAGCCGAGCTTTGTCCTTGGACGTGCCGGTGACGATGATCAGTGAGGCGCCGGCCTGCTTGCAGATCACGGTCTGCGATAGTCCCTGCTGGCCGGGGCCCTGGATCAGCACCGTTGAATTGTAGCCGACGCCGCCGTCGAACAGCGACCACTCGACGCCGTTGGCCATTGGCGTCACCAATCCCGCGAGCTCCGGGGTGACGCCCTTCGGCACGTGATGCACGACCGCATTCCACGGCAGGTAGACGTACTGGGCGAAGCCACCCCACAGATGCGGCGCCCGTTCCGCCGAGGTGTAGCCATAGCGGATGGCGTCGGGGTTGGTGCGCCAGTTGGTGTTTTCACAATGCCGGTATTGTCCGGCATGGCACCACTCGCATTTGCCGCAGCTGACATAGTGTTCGACAAAGACGAGATCGCCCTCCTTGAACCCCTTGCGGCGGGTGAACTCGCGTCCGGCTTTGGCGATGGTGCCGATGTTCTCGTGGCCCATGATCACCGGCGCGGTCGACGGCGGATGCTTGTAGAGCTTGACGTCGGTGCCGCAGATGCCGCCGACTTCCATCTTCATCAGCGCGGCATCCTCCGGAATGTCCGGCATGGGAAATTCCTGCAGCTCGGTCCTGCTAGGTCCGACCCGCACTGCCGCCAGTACTTTTCCCGTCACGGCCAATTCCTTTCCGCCGCCATGGCCGGACTTGTTCCGGCCATCCACGCCTGCGTTAACTCAGCTGTATAAAGACGTGGATGCCCGGGACAAGCCCGGGCACAATGGCTTGCCATGCTTGGGTTTACCACGAAAAGCCGCGATCGCGCGGGAGCGCTCGCACGCGTGCGCGGCTGGACGAAGGTGCGCTTTGCGCTCACTGACGACGAAACGGTGATGGTATCGGAGCTCGCGTGCAGTGTCCCCGGCTGTCCGCCGATCGAGACGCATGTGGTGTTCTGGACGGCGGCGGGGCGGCATCATTTCAAGATTTTCAAGCCGCTGGCGCAAGTGACCGAAGACGACCTGCCGCCCACATTTATGAAAAATGCACTGGTCGCGCTCGAAGGTTTTGAGTGCGACTGCTGCTAGATTTACAAAGACGTTTCTGGAAGCGCCACGGGGGCAGCGAATATGGTCTGCGATTTACTGCAGAAAATTGAAATGTTTCACGCTGGCGGAACACAAATGATTCCGCCTCATGGGCCGGAGATCGTGAAGACCTTTTATGACATTCTGACCGTACTCGACTCAAAGGGATTAGCTCTGCTGGCCTTCGACGGCATTGTTGTTGCCGCCACAACTTTTGCCGCTGAAAAAGGCGGTGTGTTTCACCATCGTGGCTGGCCGCGATGGCTGGCGATTTTGATCATCATCTTGTCTCTCGCCGCAGCAGCATTGTGCCTTTTTGTTTCCGAAGTTTCTTATTCGTTCTTCCATTACGTCGACTGCACCGCTCCTGACAGACTTGATTTCTCGAGCGAGATTAATCGCCTTGCCACCTTGGTCGATTGGCGCACCGCCTATTATCAAACGGCTTGGTGGTTCTCGATGATTGCAATCCCGTTGTTCTTTGTTTTGTTCTGGGGGTCCCTCAATTGGACAAATAGACCGGGTCCGCAAGCACACGAGCGGCCCGATAAGCCCCATTGAAAGCCGCCGTGATCTGCGGCAACGCGAAGATTTTATAATCCGGCCTTCGCCAACGCCGCCGCCTGTCGCTTGCCGACGCGCTCCATGGAAAAGCGCTCGATCGCCTCGTTGAACAAGCGATAAAAGTTAAGCTCCGCGCGCAGATGCAGGAACACGGCGCCAAGCCCGATCGCGGCGCGGTCCATGAACACGAATTCGCGCGGCACCGTCACCGGCCCCTTTTGCTTGAGCGCCTGGTGCACGCGAAAAGCTTCGCGGCGGCCATATTCGGAGGGCGCGATGCCGTTGGCGATGGTGCGGACCCGGTCGTCGAGCAGCGGCGCATAGATGAAGCGCGCCCAGATGTTGAGCGTGTCGATCAGATCGCGCGACAGCTTGCGGAATCCCCAAGTCTCGTAAGCGTGCACGATCAGATCGTTCTCGCCGCGCAACAGCCCGTGATAGAGGTCGACAACGCCGCGGACGAATTTCGGCGCGAAAATGCGGATGCAGCCATAATCGAGAAGATTGATGCCGGCCGGCGCGCCGTCGCGGAGGAAAACGGTGTAATTGCCGAGATGCGGATCGCCGTGGATCACGCCGAAGCGGCTGAACGGAAACCACCAGGCGGTAAACATCGCCTTGGCGAGCGCGTTGCGCGCCGCAAGCGGATCGTTCTTGTGGGTGAGCATGCGGGTGCCGTCGAGCCAGTCGAGCGTCAAGAGCCGGCCGGTTGAGAGCTCGGGCCAGGCGCACGGCACGCGCACAATGTCGACGTCATCGAGCATTTCGCGGTACAGCGCGACATGCTTCGCCTCGCGCCGGTAATCCAGCTCCTCGCGCACGCGCGCGCCGATCTCCTTGGCGATTTCGCTGGTGTCGATCGCCGGATCGAAGCGGCGGCGGATCGCCAAGAGCCATTCCAGCTGCTGCAAATCGGCTTCGACCGCGGAC
>DASSXN010000004.1:0-7406 GCA_035703785.1 Xanthobacteraceae bacterium | reverse complement strand
CCGCGTCACGCGGCGACGAATTCATGGGTCGGGGCGCTGCCGCCGAAAAATGGCGGAGGCCCCGACCCGGCGACCCGCGCCGCCTTCAGCTCGCCCAGCCGTGCGAGGCAATGCGCTCCGCTGGAGCGACGGAGCTGCACCGGGGAGATCACGACGGCGGCAAAAAGGCGAGACGCGGGTGCGGCCCGCGAAAAAGCGGGCCTAATGCATGATCCCGAAAAGTGAATACCGGTTTTCGGAAAAGATCATGCGCAAACGAGGCCAAAGCGTTTCGCTTTGGCATGCCGGCGTGATTCGGATTTCGCGCGGCATGTGGAAAACAATCCAGTCTTGGTGTCCCGGGCGCAGCGCGGCACGAAGTGCTGCGCTGCTGAACCGGGACCTTCACACACGCGGAGTTTGGAACGATCCCGGATCAGCGGTGCACCGCTTCCGCGCTGCACCGCGTCCGGGAAACACGGTCCCGGTTTTTTCTATTTATTGGTCACCAATCACTACAAATCCCTGCGCGATCAGCGCGTTGCTCTCGGTCGCCGGCACCAGAATCGTATGCTCGCCGTCCGCCATATAATATGTGCCGAACGGACCATGAACACAGGAGATCGGCTGCGGCGCCTTGAGCCTGACCATCGTCGCGGCCTCGCGCTCTTTCTCTGGCGCCGACGCTGGCATCGACGGAGAGCCAAGGCGATCGCGTTGCGGTTTCTGCGCCACTGCGGCTATCCGATCCTCCACCTGGCGGCGATAAAATTCGAGAATCGCCGCGCGCTCATGCAGCAAGAGTTCGCCGATGGCGAAGACAAGCGCATCGGCGTGATCGGGACTGCCCTCGCCGCGATAGCCGGCGGTGGTGAAGGCGCAGAGCTGATCTTCGAGCACGGCAAAGCGGCCGACGTGATGGACGAGGCTCTGCTCGTAGAGCGCCGAGACCGGCTCGGCGCGCACGACCTTGCCGCGCGAGGCAGAGATCACGTGAACTTTGACGTTCGGATCGGCGGCGCGGATGACAAAGCGCACCATTTCGCCGCCGAAATTTTCTTCCGCCACGATGCAGTCGGCATCGAACTCATGCAAAGCGTGCACCGCGGCGCGGCCCCACGCCGCCGGCGCGTCGCGCAGCGAACGGTCAGCGAGCACGTAAGCGTGGCCGTCGTCACCCTTGGCGGCGACGATGATGCCGATCTCGTCGGCGCGTTGGTCATCGCTCCCTGAAGCGCCGGATGGATCGACCGCCACCACGATGCGCCGGCGCCGCGGCGCCGGCAGCTCATCGACGCGCGCGCGCGCGATGATCTCATAGCTGAACAGCGCGCCGTCGAGCTCGTCGATATAGACGCCCTCGTAGAAGCGCTTGCGCTGCCGCTCCGGCAAGCGCGCCAGACTGTCGAGATAGTCCTTGGTCAGATTATCGGCATTGTCCGCCGGATTGAGAAACATGCGCACGTAATTTCCGGGATCCTCGATCAGCTGGCGCGACACCGGATCGCGCTTGTCGCCGAACAGAATATTGGACCAGTGGCCCTTGCCGACCGGATTGAGATCGTAGAACGCCGCTTGCCGCAAGCCTTCGGCGACCTGCGCCAGCCGTGTCAGCGCGATCATCACCGAGGCATAGGGAATCTGCGAGCATTCGTTGAAGAAGATCGTTGCGAATTCACGGCCGAGGATTTTCTCGACGCGCTCGGCATCGTCGAGGCCGCCGATCCAGATTTCCGAGCCGTTGCGCAGCGAGAAATAACCCTCGGTGCGGCGGTGCTTGAGCACCTCCTGTGGCCAGGCGACGCGAAATACTTTGGGCAGCGTGTCGAGCGCGATCGAGGCGCGCGCGGCATTGGCATGAAGCCGCAAGATCGCGTGCCGCGAGTTTTCTGCGTCGAGCGCGCGGCTGGCGATCTCGTGCACTAACAGTGTCGTCTTGCCGGAGCGCGAGCCGCCGACCAAGAGCGTGTGACGCTGGCCTTGGCGCAGGAAACTTTGCGCCTCCTGCTGTTTCGCTGTGAGGATGAGTTTACTGACGTTTGAGCTTGGTACGGACGGGTGAGACGGAAGCGTCTCGTCGTTCATTCGCGTCCGATATTTCCAGCCTTGTTGTTCCTTCTACTGGCGCCCAAACCGGATCCTGGAGTGATCCGGGGGTGCGCTGGTGTTTTGCGATCCATGCAATAATCCGGAGCGATCTAGTGTCTAGGAAAGCTCCGTCTCTGTTTTTTCAAGAGCCAGCAGGGCCTGTGAAGCGGTAAGGACCTCACCGGCCTGATTGTCAAATACAACACCTTCTGTCACCCGCGCGTACGCGATAGCGGCCATCCAAGTTGCCTGCAATTCAGCAAAATCGCCGCCCCAAATGAAAACGAGAACATATTTCCAATTATGACCGAAAGTGACCTCTTTATAAGTGTCGATTATCTCACTAGGCTCGACATGATAGCATTCAAAGCCAGTTCTTTTTTCTCGTAAATAGACAGGCAGAAATCCATTGATTTCGCTGAATGCTATCGTATTGGACAATCGCAACGGAAAACTTTCGGCCTGGATAGCCGCCTGCCACTCGGGGATCGATTGTAGTCGCTTATCGGAGAGAACACAGATCTCCATCGACATCTTATTTCCCCTCTGCGCTTCTTTCGACGTTTTCATATCCAGGAGAAAATCTCATATCTATTTCCACATTAACATATTTCAGCGATAAGCTGGCAGGAGCGCGTATCTGAAAAACGTACGTTTGCGGTGTCGTCCCAGTTTTTGCTCGAAGCTCTCTCACTCTCCAAGGCTCCAAGCTGGCGCCGCCGGTCTTTAAGTCGTAGATCGCGATATCTTTCCGGACTCATCGCGCAATATTACATCAGTCCTGATGCTGTTTGTCGAACCGTATGGCCCAGCCGGGAATGTTTGCTCAACCTCCACTCCAGGAATCCCGGCCGTGCGCACCGCCGCTGCAAACAGAGTGTGTATCTTCGTACCATATTGGCTAGGAGAAAGATTACCAATCGGCCCAAACTCGTCGCCCACTTGTGTGGCGATCCCAAGCAGCAGGTGAGACGTCCTGTCGACGGTTTTGTTGTTAGTCACGGCCCCCGGCTGGAATATGCCAATAACGGAAGCCTGCTGCGGTCCAGAACTAGCCGATTCTGATTCTGGCCGCGCATCCGTCATCGTTCCGGTTTCTATCGACGCGACTTGTACCGGATGGCGTGCGACGGCCGTTCCGCCGCCGCCCTCACCTCTCGTCCACTGACCACCGTCGCGGTTGCCGGCCGGAACGCGCGGCTGGTCGGGGCTGTATTTTAAGATCAGCCATTGCCAGAGCGCCGCGAGTTCCGGGTAGGTCTCGCGAATGGTTGGTCCCGAGCATTCGTGGGGAGCATGAAGAGCAGCCTTGTTAATCGGCCTCGCGCGATTTTCCTGCGCAGTCTGCCTGGCAATGACATCGATGATTTCGAGCCGCTTCTGCAAGCTTCTCGGCGCCTCGGTCAGAATGCTCGATCGGTAGGGAATCATTTTTGCCTTCCGCGCAAGGGCTCGCTGAGCAGACAAGACAATTCGAAGATTTGCGTTGGCTTATTCACCTCCCCCTGGAGGGGGGAGGTCGCGAGCGAAGCGAGCGGGAGGGGGTGAACGCAGCATCCTCTTCGGATGCTTAGGTCGAAGTTCGCCACCCCACCCCGCGCCCTGCGGGCGCGACCCTCCCCCTCCAGGGGAGGGTGTGAGATGCTCCGAACGACGAAAACGGATTTACCCCACCACCGCGATATTGACGGCGCGCAAGCCACGGCGCGTGGTCTCGATGTCGAAGCTCACCGCCTGGCCTTCGTAAAGGAGCGCGATTTCGATCGGCAGATCGGTGCGGTGCACGAACACGTCGCCCGAGCCATCGTCGCGGGTCAAAAATCCATAGCCTTTGGCCTCATTGTAGAATTTCACTTTTCCGGTCGTGCTCACGTTCGTTCACCTGTATCGATTGCGCGGAATCGCGCCACGGCCGCGCGCGATCAAACGCGGCGGCGCTGCAAAACGATTCCGATCTGGGTTGAAAGCGCTGTGGGCGCAGTTCGCCAAGGCCCGCATGCGCGCGAGGAGAAATGCATGCCGGGCAAGCGCCCGTCAACGCCACGCGTCGCCGGTCGTCACGGAAAAAGAGACTAAGTCTTTGCTGCAGCGGTGGAAAAAATTTTTTAACGGTCCGCACTGTGGAAGCGCCGATTTGGGCCGCTCCGCCGTTTCACTCGCGATGATTCGCAAGCGCGAGACCATTTTCAGCGCGTATCCCGGGCGCAACCCGACGCGCAGCATTCCCCCACCCTTTCCTCCCCCGCAAGCGGGGGAGGGTTAGGGAGGGGGCTCGCAATGATAGTGCGCTGTGATCTAAACCGAGCGCAAAGTATGCGCGATGTCGCGCACGAGCTTGGCCTTGTAGCGCGCCTTCCAGTCCGCGTAGCGCAACACTTTCTCGCCGCGCGCGCTCGCCTGCAACCGATAGTCGCGATAGTCGCGATTGACGGATTTGAGCCCGCCGGCGCGCTGTTGCGCCGCGATTTCCTGTTCAAGCCGCACGATCACCGCAACCGCTTCGCTGGCGACTTCTGCGTCCGAGCGCAAGATGATTCCAAGGCGCTTGGCTGCATTGGCCGTCGCGCGACACAGGCCGGATGGGTCGTTGGTCTGCCGGGTGGCGCGTGCGACCGCCTCGATCAGCCATTCGGCCTGTTGCGCGCTTTTGCACCACCAGCGTGCGTGCACGGCCTCGCCAGCCTCAAGCAGCGGCTCCCCGCCCACTGCCGCGCTTATGATCCGTGCGCCGCGATCGCTCGCGACGATTGTCGCCGCCGTAAGCCCTAATCCCTCGCGATAGGCGGCGATAAGCGCCGCCATACGTTCGGAGTGTCCCTCGTTTTTCGCACGCGAACGCGTCATCCTCGAACCCTCACCTCCCCCTGGAGGGGGGAGGTCGCGAGCGGAGCGAGCGGGAGGGGGTGAAACCGAACTTGCAGGTTGTGATGCGCTCATCACTACTCACCCCACCCCGCGCCCCAGGGGCGCGACCCTCCCCCTCCAGGGGAGGGTGAGCATAATGATCACGCGCTCCTAGCTCGTAACGAGAATGCAAGTTCACGGACTTACCGCACCGGTACGCGGCGGCGGATGAGTTCGCGTTCGATGATTCGCAAGCCATGCAGCTTGCGCGCGTTGAAGGTCCGCCGCGTCAGCTTGATTCGTTTGAGCGCTTTGTCGATATCGACCTCGAATGCCGCCCACAGCGCGCCGAGATTGACCGCACGGGCGAGATGATGAAACTCCGCGCCGGACAGAAACGCCGCGGGCCAGTGTAAAGCCTCTTCCATTCTGGCGATCTCTGCTGGACTTGGCAGAATTCGGACTCTGTTGCGCGTGCGCGCCAGGCGATCGAGCTCGTAGGTTTCGAGCTGCGAATTCAGATCGCCCTGGTCGTAAAGATAAATCGGCATGGAATTGATGTAACCCTTCGGCCGCGTCGGCAACGGCAGGCGCGAGAGAATGCGAAAGCCCTCCTCCATGCGCTCCATGACGAACAGAAAGGTCCAGCGCTCCGGCACGTCGCGGGCGCGGGCGAGCGGTGCCGGAGCTGCGATCCCGAGCGCGCCGAGAATGCTGTCGCGCTCGCCGCGCAATTCGGCGCGCGCCGCCGCAGTTGCGCGTTCGGTCAGGCTTGCGTCTTGATTGTTTTGGGACATTTTTACGCTAACCAAATTTTCTTTTGTTGGTCGCCGCTCGTTCCCGCGACCCGCCGAAGCTCGCGGAACGAGCGCAGGCGGGGCGCGGGAATGAACGGAAGGCTGCATCGCCGACGCTGGATAATTTCAAAGGCGCACGTACCAGCATCTGGTGCAGCGGCTTGACCAATGTCGGCGGCACGATATAGGCGCGCGCCATGTGGCGCGGACAGTAAGGAACGCCGCGCGCGACGTCGGCGCCGGCATCGCCGCAGAAGAAAAAGCGCCTGGCGCCGAGTTCGCCGTATGGCCAGCGGCAGCATTCGTTGGTGAGTTCGAGCAGCGTCTTGCGCCGCGCTTTCGCCAGTGCCACCTTTGGCGGCGGCGCCCTGCGGGCGCGCCGCCGCGCCGGCGGCTCGTCGGGCGCCGGCGCAGACCGTCTGCGACCAAGCGCAACCAGCCGCAAGCGAAACACTTTGCCGAGCACCGCGGAACGCGTAATGCCGCCGAGCGCGGCGCCGATCGCCTCCGCGGTCTGGCCGGCTTTCCACAAGCGCTTGAGCTCGGCAATGCGCGCCTGCGTCCAGAACCTTCTCGGCATCGCCGCACCTCCCGTCCAAGCGCCCATGCAAATGTCACATAAACAGTGACAACGTCACCGTCAAGTCACCGTTTTTGAAGCTAGCGGTTATGCACCGAATCCGTGACAATGGCCGTCACGGAGACTGGAATGGCGCGACGAGCAAAAGCCCCCAAACTGCAGAAGACCGGCCTCTTTCACGCCCGCGAGGCGCGCGGCATGAGCCGCAGCGAACTGGTGCGGCGCTCCGGCGTTTCGAAACAGCAATTGTCGCGGCTGGAGAACGGGCTCATTCGGCTCCGCCTCGATCACTTAAAGCCGTTTGCCAACGCGCTCAGCTATTCGCCTGAGCAAATTCTGCTTTGGGGCCGTTATCCCGGCACCGCCGACCACATCGAATCAAGCGACGTCCTGCCCGAGCGCGGCAGTCGCGACGAGCCGGCCGGGCCGGCCAAGGGCCAGGTGCCGGAGCTCGACACCCGCGCCGGGCTCGGCGGCGGCGGCGTGCCGGCGCGCGAAGTGCGCAAAGAGGGCCGCCATGCCGACGCACTTAAGCCCGAAGGATGGGTGTTTCCGCCTAGTTTCATCCGCGAGCAGCTGCATACTTCGGCCGGCCGGCTTCTGGTGCTCGAGACCAACGGCGACAGCATGGCGCCGACCATCATGTCGGGCGACCGCGTCATCATCGACACCGCGCATAAGACGCCGACGCCGGACGGGCTCTACGCGATCCGCGACACCTTCGAGGGTATTGTCATCAAACGCCTGCAACTCATTCGCTCGTCAAAGCCGACGCGGATCAAGATCATCTCCGACAATCCGAATCATGCGACCGAAGAGGTCCCGCTCAACGAGCTGGAGATTGTCGGCAAAGTGCTGTGCTGCCTGAAAATGGTCTAGCCGGCCTCGTCGTTTCCCGCTGCCCTTTCCCCACACCGTTTCAGTGCTTTAGCGGCCTTCGGACCGAGTCGTATGCGGGCAATTTATTACCCGGAATCGTCTCCGATCTGGTTACGCACTATTGACATCTGTCACATTTACGGTTACATCACGCGCGTAACTGGATATGACAATGGCTCAGACTCGCGGCCAAGCCCCGTCGCACTGCTCCTTCTCCCCGCGTGCGGGGAGAAGGTTGG
>DASSXN010000203.1:0-3396 GCA_035703785.1 Xanthobacteraceae bacterium | reverse complement strand
GATCTCGAGCGGCGGCCTAAAGCTGTGGGACAAGGAAACCAACAAGTACGCGACCGCGGCGCGGACCGACGACATTCTCAAAAAGGCTTACGCGGATATTAAATACGAGGGCGGCGCTGAAACGCCGTTCTCGAGCGATATGCGAACCTTTGAGTTTCAGGGCGGCCAGCCTGGCGCCGATGCCTGGAAACGATTGCAGGCAAAATATGGCACTGGCAACGAGATCATGCGCGTGCTCGACGAGCATATCGACCACATGTCAAGCACGATCGCGCTGCACGAGATTTTCGGCCCGACGCCACAGGCCGCATTCGAGGCGGCGGTTCGGCTCGCCAAAGAGAAAAATCCAGGCGAGGCTCTAGGCAAAGGTTTGCGCTACCTCGATAGCGAGCTCGCCGCGCGGAACACGTTCAACGAAGCGAGCGGAAGCAAAGGCTATTCGGTCGGCAACATCGGCAACGAAGTATGGGCGCGGCGCATGTCAGGCGTTCGGCAAATCCTCGGTGCCGTGGCGCTGCGCAATCTGCCGATCTCGATCGTGCCGAGTGATGCGGCAATGACGTTCCTCGCCGCGCACCACGATGGCATGTCCGGCCTCGACATTATGCGGCACACCTTCGACGGCAAGATGACCCGACAGGAAGCGGCTCACTTGGAAATTGCCGCGCATTCCTATCAGGATTTCATTGCGAACAAGGCGCGTCGATACAGCGATGAGATCAACGTTTCCGGCCTGGCGCGGGCGGTTCCTAATTTTGTGGTGAAGGCGACCGGCGCCGATCTTTGGACGCGCAACCTCCGGCTCGGCTATCAACTATCTTACTTTCACAAGCTGGCCGATTTTGCCGAACTGCCGTGGAACAAGCTGCCCGACAATCTGCGCAACAATTTCTTTGCGCAGTACGGCATCACGTCGAAGGAGTGGGATCAGATACGGGCCATTCCCCCGGACGTTACCCCGAACGGCGCGAAGTATGTCGACTTGCCGGAACTCACGAAGGCCAATCGCGAGCTCTCCGAGAGGCTACAGCGCGCGGTCGGGGAACGCTCGAGCTACGGCGCCCATCAACCGGACGCGCGCACTCGCGCCATCGCGCAAGGCAACGCCATCCCCGGCACGCTGGCCGGCGAGGCGCAGCTTGGTTTTGCCCAATACAAGCAGTTCGCCCTCGAGCGCATGTCGACGCATCTGTTGCGGACGCTTTACGAGGGCACAGGATCGGACCGCGTAAAATACGGGATCGCGTTCACGCTTATGAGCATGGCGGCCGGCGCGGTATCGTTGCAGGCGGCCGCGGTCCTGGCCGGCAAAAACCCGCTCGATATGTACGACCCGCACTTTTGGATCCGGGCGTTTGCCAAGGGCGGCGCCGGCGGCGTCTATGGCGATCTGCTTTCTGAGGCCCTGACTGGCAATGTGTCGGCTGGCGCCGGCGTGCTCGGCGGCCCGACAGGCGGATTGATCGCCGACGTTACGAAGGCCGCGACCGCGCCGCTGCGGCACGAGCTCTTTGACAAGCAAGGGCAGCGGGCCACGTCGGGCGCGGCTAGCGAGATCTTTAGCGGCTTAAAGCGATGGACGCCCTCGACATGGTACACCAAGCTCGCGGTCGATCGGTTCTTTTGGGAACAGTTGCAGGCTTTGATGGATCCGCATTGGCGGGATAGTTTCAAGCGCGCCAACCAGGCGGCAACAAAAAAAGGCGGCACCGGCTATTGGTTCGGGCCAGGCGCGGCCGTTCAATAGCGGTGCGTTGCGAGAATAGGCTAGTGGGGCATCCTGCCGGCCATGAAACGGATCTTTCTCGCGCTCGCCGCGCTTCTGCTCGCCGCGCTTCCCGCAAGCTCGCAAATTGCCTGGCCGACCCCTGTCGGCACAATGGCCGCGGTCGGCTCGGTGGCGATGTGTCTCAATCCTGGGGGCGTCGCCATCCCGGTTAGTGCCGCCGGTTCCTGCGGCTCGCAAGTAAACGCCGTAGCAACAGGCACGACAGCCGCGGTGACGGCGACAATCCCGGCCGTTGCCGCCAAGACAAACTTCCTCTGCACGCTCGATGTTTCCGAGTTGCAAACCGCCACAGCCGGATCGTTCTCCGTCACTGTATCCGGCCTTTTAGGCGGAACTTTCACTTATCAGGGATCCAACGCGGCCTCGGCGGCTTCGACACTCTCGCGCACCTTCACACCCTGCCTAGTCGGCAGCGCGGTGAACACCGCCATCGTCGTCACGGCGGCCGCCAATGCGAACGGCGCGGCGGTCGACGTGAACGTATCGGGCTATCTGCAATAAGCGGGCGAGCATGATCCGCCGAGCTCTCCTAGCGTTCTGCTTTCTCGCCTCGCTGGCCCCGGCGTTTGCGCAGGCACCGCCGGCTGTTCCGGCACTACCCGACAACATACGCCTCACGACTTACACCAACGTAAGTACCACATGCGCGTGCGCGGTCGGTTTCCAGATCTACGGCGACAACGCGGACGTAGATAACTGGATACAGGTGTACCTAAATGGCATCCGTACGCTCTCGACGGACGCAACACATCCCTGGTCACTCTCGAGCGTGACCGGGCCGCTCTCCACGATCCCGCGGCCGATCACCGATGCGGTTCTCACATTCAACAGCGCGTTGACCACGACCACAGTCGTAATCGTGGGCGCCGAGCGACCGCGCCGATTGGTTACGTTTTCGGAAAGCCAGGGCGTTACAGCGCGCCAACTTAATCAAGCGTTTAATACCATGTTCGCGGAGCTTCGCGAAAATTGGGATACACACCTAAACCATCTTCCGACGACCTTTGCGCTGGCTAATGCCAACCCCATCGAGGGGGCAACCGCCGCTATTACAGACGGCAAAGCGACAGCCTGCGGCGACGGTACTTGTACGACCTGGGGGACGACCGTCACCGCCGGTGGCGGCGCTCTGAACCTCCTGATTTGGAACAACGGAACGAACTGGACCCTTATCGGAAAATAGCGGTGCGTTGCGGCATTAGCCTAGTCGGCCATGTTGCCGGCCATGAAACACATCATCGCCGCCACGATCCTGTTTCTCGCCGCCCCTGAACTCGCACTCGCGCACGCAAAGCATCATCGGCACCACCACGTCGCTCGGCATAGCGGCGGCCAGCGCCACCTGCCGGGAAACTATCTCGCGCAAGAGGGCGGCAAGCATAGGCTGTTCATGTGCCCCGGCTGCGTACTGAAAGAGACGCTCGCCGGCGTCGTTTCGGTATCGAAGCAGAACGCCGAGAAGTTTGTTGGCGTCATCAACGACCTATGGAACGCCGGCTTTCGCGGTCCGGTCGACTGCGCTTCGGCGTCAAGGGCGCACGTTTCCAACTCGCGGCACTTCTCGGGGAACGCGTGCGACTTCGACCAATGCGGATGGGGTTGCGCGC